>PANO01000047.1 GCA_002707655.1 Deltaproteobacteria bacterium | reverse complement strand
TTGTAGGGGAGTCAGGACGAGAGAAGACCCAACCCCACCAAGGGAACCAGACCCCCCACTCCCAACGGACAGGGAGGGGTTCAGAGTGAGGGGAGAGGGTGTGATTTGTGAGAGTCAGGATGGACTGGAGAGAAGAATCGGGTTGTGGGGAGAGAGGGGTGTTTTGAGGGTGGGATGGTGTCGGAGGGGGGTGAGTATGGTTCCCAAGGTGTAACACTCAATGGATACACCTTGTGTATTTCATTTAAATATTTATAATAATATCAATATTTTGTGATTCCCAATTTTAGATAACGAAGACACCAGTTGATCCTCGGCGTCTGCACTCCTGATTTTTGCTGGGGACGCGATTCGCGGGGCATCTGGTTTACCAGTAGTAGGTGGTGGTGAGCACCTGCTCATCCGGCAGGGTGGCTTGCTCCTCTGCGTCCTGACGTGCCCGGAAGCGTTCCTTTGCCAACGCGCTGCCCTGTTCGATGATGTCCGCGATCACGTCCTCTCCAGAAACCTCGCCCTCGTCATCCTCATACCCCAATTCCGCGACCGTAATCTGGTCCTGCACGGTCGCGTCCAGTTCATCAAACAAGCTGCCGACCGCCAAATCGAAGCGCCATTCCGGATTCTCGAAAAACGCCTCGGCACTCAGCATCGCCAGAAAAACCACACGATAGGGGTCCACGCCCTTGTGTTCCGCGACCGCCACCCGTAGGTCCGACCAGCGGTTGTCCTCCAGCAAGTCGGTTTCTGGGTCAGCAAATCCACCCTCCTCCAAATCGACATAGGCGTACACATCAAAGTGGGTGACATACGAATCCAATTGCTCGACCAACTGTTCGTAAACCTTGTGCCCCTGCTCGGTAGGGGCAAAGCAGTTCTGCTCGTCCACACAGATCACGCCCCGCTGTTCCATGTGCTTAAGGAAGGGTTCCAGTTCAGATTCATCTTGCTCGATCAGGGCAATGCTCAGATGGTTTGGCATGGCGTCTTTGAGGGCCTGCGCCGTTTCCTCACGAGCCTGCCGGGCTGCGACGAGATCCTGCTGAACCTGCTCCAGTTCAAAGTCCTCTTCGTCCGAGCGGAAGAACTTCCCCTTCAGCACTTTCTCCTGCTCCTCAAGCTCGTCGCAAGTGTCGGCAACCTCACGGTCATCCGCCAGCGCGTTTTCGTACTGCATCAGTCGATCTAGCAGCAGCAATTGCCCAAACTCCTGCTTGTCGTCATCAGAAAAGGGGGGACGGGTGGTGTTGCTCATCAAGGGAATCGTCGGTCTGGAAGTGGATGGAGAGACACGGACTTACAAAAAGTCTTTGCCTCTACTGGAAAAAACTGATAAAGCTTAACATCTCCTGAGTGCCACTTCAATCGGCAAGCTCGCTGGGGGGCAAGGAGAATCCACCGGCCTCCGGAACGGAGGTCAGGGCATCATCATGGAGCGATGAGGAGTATTTCGTGGACGAACACGACTTGAAGCAGTACCAAATCAACATCAACGGCAACGAATTCGCCGTCGCCAGCCCTTACGGGGAGGAGCACATCCGCGAGGTGGAACGGTATCTGGAAGAACAGATGAACGAGGTTCGGGAGCAGTCCGACCTCACCAGCCTTTCGCAACTTGCGTTGCTGCTGGCCCTGAACTTCGCCGATGAAATCTTGACTCTCCAGAAGCGTCAAGTAGACTTGGATGAGTTGGAGCGCGACCTTTCGTCCATGACTCAGCGGCTGGAGTCGGCCTTGCAATCTCGATCCAATGCGGGGACAGGCGTGTGATGTGCGTGGAGACCAGAATCGTGAATGGCCTGCGGTGTGCGTGATCAAACTTTTGCACCTAACGTGTCAGTGAGGGGTCAGTCCCTGAAGGGGGTGTGCCAGCCTTCCATCCTTTAGGAAGGACGCCTAATCCCTTCACACCGCACCCTATTTGTTGAGGGCCAGGTACAAAAGCCCATTTGACACGGCACTGCGGACCTTTTTGCATTTTTCATGTCCAGCGCTTCTCCCTCCTCCTTTCCTCCGGTGCTCGTCGCCGAGTTTCTCCAGCACCTCCAGTCCAACCGCTACTCCGAAAACAGCCTCCATTGCCATCGGCTTGACCTCAAAAAATTCCTGACGTGGCTGGGGGTGTGGGACGGGGATGTGGTGGTGCGGCTCCGGGCGTTGGGCTTTGATGACCTCAACGATTACGTCGCCCACCTGCAAACCTCGCACAAGCCCCGGACGGTGGCTCGACACTTGTCCTCACTCAAGCTGTTTCTGGATTACGTTGATCAGCAGGGATTGATCCTGTCCAATCCCGTCCACCGCATGCGTTTCCCGGAGATTCTACCGGAACCCCCACAACTGCTCACTCCGGAAGAGGTGGTCGCTTTCCTCAATGCACCCTCTCCGGAGCACTACCTTGGACTCCGTGACCAGGCGATGCTCGAACTGCTCTACTCCAGCGGACTCAAGGTCAACGAGTTGCTCGGCTTGGATGTGGAGGATCTCTTTCTCGACCTCTCCTTCCTGAAGGTCCGAGCGCGGCGGGAGCGCATGGTGCCCGTGACGCCTATCGCGGTGGCCGCCCTCCGTGGCTACCTCGAAAACGGCAGGGCGCAACGGCTCACTAATCCACAGGACCCGTGCCTCTTCCCCGGACGCAACGGGACGCGCATGGGGCGCGTTGGCTTCTGGGCGCTGGTGCGCAAATACGCCCAGCGTGCGGGCATCACGAGTCCGCTCAATCCGCGCATCCTCCGGCATTCCTTTGCAGCGCATCTGCTCCAGAACGGCATGGACCTCAACGACCTTCGTGACCTTTTTGGCTACGTCAGNCTCGACGCCACCCTCCAGTACGCGCACATCAACCGCCCCGACTACCACGAGGTTTACCACCGCCTNCACCCGCGTGGGCGCAAGCGGGTGTCGTCCAGCGCCAGCGAGGCAGGAGAGGCCGATTCCAGCGTGGTTTCGACTTGATCAGTTCAACGCTCGTAGTGTTCGGCCTCCCGTGGTCCGGCCTTCATGTCAGCAATCGCCTGCTGCACATCGGCAACCGCAGACTCCAAACGCGAAATGACGGCTTCCGGCTCCTGATTGAACGGCAGGGTTTCGATCAAATCACCAAGTCGTCCTTGCGCCCGCCACGCCGCGTGCTTGGCCCATTCNGTGTAGAGCGCCGCATCGTCGTCAATGCCGATGAGGTCGCGGGNGCGGCTTTGGTCGTTGCCGGTGCGATCTAGAGCCACATAGGCATTGACCATTGTGATGCGTTCGGCCTGAGCCGTGAGGGGNGCGCCGCGATGCACCACCATGTTGCCGTGCAGGGCGATGACGTAACCGGGTCCGGGAAAGTCTGGAGCCACGATGCGATCCGGAGGCGGTGTCTTGCCTGCGGCCCCAAGAGCAGCNGCCNCCTCCTTCGTGCCCAGAAAATACTCGAACCGCCCTCCCGGAAGTTTTTTCGGGTCCGTCACCATCATCACATAATCNAGNGGGATGGTGTCGTGATGCCACTTGTCCACCGCCTNGTTCACGNTGCTGGGCTCGAAGTTCATGTGACCAAGATGCACAGGCATGGTGTGCGGCGCGATCCTCGTGCCATAGATGTTGGCCATCACTTCCGTGACCTCTGGGCTGATGCACAAATCCCGTAGCCAGCGGGAGCGGTAACAACCTCCTCGGACAATGTTCTCAATGCGGTTGCCCCCGCGTTTNGTGTAGGCNCNCAGGGTTCCGGCGGTCTGGAGCATGATCTTGGCGCCCTCGTCGGACAGCACCCGGAAAGGTTCCGATGCCGCAAACGGGGTGGCGGTCNNCTCAANCTCGGATTCTGAATAGCCCAGTTCGGCCAACGTGATCACGCAGGTGGGAGGCTCCAACGCCAAGTGTTTGTTAGNATCGAACCGNATCTCGTTCGGTAGCCATTCGTAACCCGCCGGAAGCTCTTCTGGAAAGGGAACCGCGATGTTCATGGATGGTGCATCATAGTGGGCTACTGGCATTTGACCTCTGTTGCTTATATGTTGTCGTCTTGTAATGAAATGGGTATCGAGTTCAGCTACAGGGATTGACGATGCCACACCCGGTAACAAACTCAAATTCAAAAATGACGATGCTCGCCAANCCACCGATTTTCCCGACACACTTGCCCGCAGGCTACGAATGTTTTGCAGACGAAACCACTTACGATCCGGACCAGCATCTTGCCTTGGAGTGGCCCGAACAGATTTTGACTCTTGCTGAGTTTGGGTATGACGAGTCTGCCATTGACGCCTGNGCCTCACCAGTGGCCGTGACCTCTCCCTTCCGGATGCTGTCCGAGGAGGGAGTGCGAGTGACCCATCAAGTCGTGTCGCGGCTCAAGGCGCAGCGTTCGGAGATCGCGGGGGATCGGGTGCCGTCCCACCTTGCGGGAGGCGTGTACCGCTCAAAATTCCTGCGCGACCTCTGCGCGTGCCCGGAGATTCTGGACCACCTCTCGAAAATCGGCGGCACTCCCCTNGCACCGCACTCGATGCCGTCGCAGCAACTCTATGTGAACTATGCCCCGCAAGACCTCAGCCAGGCCGTGGACGCCTGGCATTTTGACGGGATTGGCTTTGACTATGTGTTGATGATGAGCGACCCCNCCCAACTCAAAGGCGGGGCGTTTGAGTACTTTCAGGGGACGAAGTTCGAAATCGCGGAAACCTTCAACCTGGCCGTCCACGAGGTGCGCTACGGCATCACCAGTGAATTGCCGCAGGATCGCGTCATCCGGACACGGTTCCCTGCCGCAGGCTACGCGATTTTCCAACAGGGCAACATGGTGGTTCACCGGGCCGCGAAACTGCTTGCTCCGGGAGATCGCATCACGATGGTGCCCGGATTCGTGTCGCGTAACCTCTCTTGTCCAGACCCAACCGCCGTTCACGACATGCCGTGTTATGGCGAGCCGGGCATTGTCGCCGAACTGGCCCGCCACAGTGCGTGGCTGGCACAGACCAAGCTGCAACACCTGCTCCACTCCCTGCCACTTTCCGATGATTCCGGACAGCTTGCGGCGAATCTTAAAAACACGATTGCGGACGTGGTTTCCGTGATTAGGGAGCTTGAAAAGGCACAAGCCTCTGCGCAAGCGGACAAGCCGTGAAGAATTCAGTCACTCCTCACGAAACACAAAACACCCCCTCAATGGTCTTGGTCGCAACCCCACCGACCTTGATTTGTGTCAGTTCTCCATCGCACATGGTCAGTTCAGTACGAATCTGACTTGGACGGTTCATCTCATACCCCTGTTCGCTGATGATGGTATCGCAGTCGCTGGATTCGGAGTCGAGCAGTCCATGCCTCAGCAGGTAGCAAGCGAGGGCACGATTGGTGGTTCCGGACGCTGGAGCTTCGGGTGTACCGACCAGAGGACAAAATTCCCGACAATGGATCGTACTCTCAGGGCATTCGGTTTCGAGTGTGAACAAAACCAGAGTGTCAG
Source organism: Deltaproteobacteria bacterium (assembly GCA_002707655.1). The sequence continues at coordinate 13,500 of PANO01000047.1, read as the reverse complement.
CGTGGATGTGCCGACACAACGATTCGATCTTTCCATAATCCGGAGAAAGGTTACGTATCGTCTCAAGGGAATCAATCGGAACCACTAGGTGAGAGAACTCGGCAACCGCCAATTCGCTGGGCAACGAACCAACTGCGCCTGCGATTGCAGTTCCGAACAGAGGAATGAGGTCCGATTCACTGACCGAGCGGGATTCAAAAGCCACCCCGGACAGGGTGAGCATGACTTCCAGACGACCATCCGGACGTTGCTGCAATGCAACGTTGGTGGTGTGGCTGGGTGTGCGCAATTCCACAACACGCTTCTCGCCTGGATCAACCGTGAACACGCCGTCGCCTGCCAGCCATGTCATCAACGCCACCGTACCATGCCCGCACATGGGGTATTCTTTGACGGTAGAAAAGAACCGGACCTCCACACCACAGTCATCGACTCCAACGATAAAACAGGTGGCGGGTGCCCCAATCTCCTTTGCGATTTGCTGCATTAGCTCATCCGGGAGGTCTTGGGCGTCACAGATTATCCCCGCGACACTGCCACCAAACAGTTCCTCGGAAAAGGCATCAAACAGGGCTACACGGTACGGCTTCATGAGTTTTGGTCAAACCTTCAGGAACGTTGGTGCCAAGGAGCGGCTTCCTCTAACGCTCTGGCAAGGCGGAGCAAGCNCCGTTCTTCGCCAAATCCCGCACCGATCTGGATTCCGATGGGAAGTCCGTCTGGACAGNGTCCCAGCGGAACTGAAGCCGCCGGGGCACCGGTCGCATTGAACAACGGCGTAAAAGGAATCTCATTCAGCATCTTATTGAGATANNCCTCCCAATCGTCTGTCATCATACTCATTGCGCCAAGAGGCAACGGAGGATTGGCGAGGGTTGGGGTCAGTAGGACATCGTGGTTTTCAAAAAATTNNCCCAAAGTCNGGGCCGCCTGCTGGATGCAGTCCATTCCCCTCACATAATCCACCGCACGGAACCGNNGAGCCGCCAGACTGCATGCCAGAGTGACAGGTTCAAACATTTCCTCAAAGTCGGCTTCCGGATTTGCAGAACGGATCTGCTCCACCACATTGTGAATGTTGGCNCAGAACAGCACATCGAAGGCTTCTCGCAACGCATGGCCGTCAATGGAGGGGCGGGCTTCTTCGACGCGACAGCCCAGAGATTCACACAAACGCGCTGCGTCACGAGCCGCAGTTTGGCAAGCCGAAGCAATGTTTTCACCAGCATATCCGGAGGTCCAAAGTGCCACACGAAACTTCGGTAGCGGCCCCTCAAGTGCGCTCAAAAANGAACGGCTGGCAGGTGGTGCGCTGTAGAAATCGCCGACCATCGGCCCCGCAGTGGCATCCAAAAGCGCAGCGGAATCACGCACGCTGTGAGTGATCGCATGGGCAACACTGAGTCCCGCCAAACCCTCGCTCTTTTCATGGCCAAGGGGGATGCGAGCGCGGGAGGGTTTCAGACCAAACAGGCCGCAGTTGCTCGCAGGAATCCGGATCGAACCGCCACTGTCGGTTGCATGAGCAGCAGGCACCATTGACGCCGCCACGGCACAGGCCGAACCGCCACTTGATCCCCCGGCACTGCGTTCCGGATCAAACGGATTCCTCGTCGGCCCGAACAAGCGAGGCGCCGTGCAGATGTTTAGTCCAAACTCAGGAGTGTTGGTCTTTCCAAGGATGACCAGGCCAGTAGCACGCAATCGGGAAATTAACGTGCTGTCATCTTTCGGAACAAACTTTTGGAAGGCGCGGCTACCGCTGGTGGCAGGAACCCCCGCCACCAAGGTGTTGAGATCTTTGGCCAGATAAGGCACCCCACGCAGAGGACCGTTGGGCAGCCCGTTGCGCACGGCTACCCGTGCCTCATCGAAGAGGTTGGCAACCACCGCATTCAGCGCAGGGTTCAACGCTTCAATCCGGGCAATCGCGATCTCGATGACCTCGGATGCGGAAAGGCCCCCGGTGGCGATGAGTGCAGCAAGTCCGGTGGCGTCGTATTGGTCGTATTCGTTCAAAGTGATCCACTACGAAAAACAGTTCCCTGCAACTCAGCGCACGAATTCTTCTGCGCTGCGATGGCAATCAATGGTGTGGCCGTCGCCAATGTTCCGGATCGGAGGGGCTTCGCGGTCGCAGGTGTCTTTGATCGCGATTGGGCAGCGGTCGAAGAAGGGGCAACCGATGTCCGTCAACTTGACGACCCGGTCAATGCCCGCTTGCGCCTCCTGAGTCTGCATAGTTTCTTCCAGCCAGCCGACCCGCAGCTCCGGAACCGACGAGATCAGCAACCGCGTGTAAGGGTGATACGGCGGTGCAAGCACATGGTCTGTCTTACCCTGTTCAACCACCCTTCCTGCGTAAAGTACGACAATCTCATCTGCGAAGGAGGCGACCGTGGAAAGGTCATGGCTGATGAAGACAAACGAGACCCCGGTTTGCTTGCGCAAGCGTTTGAGGAGTTCGATGATATTAGCTCCGACAATGGTGTCGAGTGCCGAGATCACCTCGTCGCAAAGCAGCACCTCTGGAGACGCAGCGAGGGCGCGGGCGAGGTTGACTCGCTGCTTCTGTCCCCCGGACAACTCTTCAGGATAACGCCCGGCAAACTCCTGGGGCAACTCGACCATCTGGAGCAGTTCGGCAATGCGTCTGCGTTTTTCTTGACCCTTCAGGCCCAAGTAGAATTCGAGCGGACGTCCGAGAATCTGGTCGATGCGCTGTCGTGGGTTGAGTGCCGTGTCCGCCATTTGAAAGACGAACTGAATCTTCTGAAGCTGATTGCGACTGCGCTTCCGGAGATCGGGTTGCAATGCTTCCCCATCCAGCAGAACCTCGCCTTTGCTCGCAGGCAGCAGCCCGGACATCACGCGGGCCAGCGTAGACTTGCCGCATCCGGACTCCCCGATGATTCCCACCGTGTGCCCCCGCTCAATCGCCATGTGGACATCGCGCAGCACGGTGATCGCCGGAGTGCCGTCCGCCTGCTTTCTGCCGTAACCCGCAATGATGTTCTTCACCTCCAATGCCGGAGTGTCGCGGCGGTGTTCTCCGCTCGTTTCGTCTCCCTGCCCGGCAGCAGGCGGCGGACGGACAGCGGCCATCAAGCGCCGCGTGTAGTCGTGGCTGGGCTGATTGATGACTTGCCCGGCGTTGCCGTGTTCCTGGATTTCTCCAGCGTAAAGCACTATGATGTGATCTGCAATCTGCGCAACCACTGAAAGGTCATGGGTCACATAAATCGCGGATGATCCCTCTTGCTCGATCACGGACTTGAAGGACTTCAGCACCTCAATCTGCGTTGTGACATCAAGCGCCGTCGTCGGTTCGTCCAACACCAGCAGGTCCGGTTTGCTGCAGAGTGCCATTGCGGCCATCAGCCTTTGCAACTGGCCACCCGAGACTTGATGTGGGTAGCGCTTTCCCAGCCGTTCTGGATCGGGCAGTTCCAAGGCATGGTAAAGCGATACCGCTCGCTGAGTCGCCTCTTCCTGATTGAAATGCCCGTGCAGCACTGCAGATTCAGTCACCTGCTCGCCAATCGTCAAGGCCGGATTGAAGGTNGCNGCNGCGCTTTGNGCNAGATANGCNACNCGNTCCCCGCGCAGTTGCCGCTTTTCCTCGGAGGGCATGGNNATGACATCACGGCCCTCCAAGCGCACTTCACCTCCAGTGAACTCAAGTCCGGGTTTGCTGTAGCCCAAGGCCGAGAGGGCGATGGTGGTTTTCCCAGAACCGGATTCGCCAATCAGGGCCACGACTTCGCCTCGGTTGACGTTGAAGCTCACGCCCTTGACGATGGGCAACAGGCTGCCGTCATCCTTGCGTGCGTCGATCTGGAGTTGATCGATTTCCAGCAGTGCGAGCATCAGATCATCCTCTTGGCGAGTTTACCTCCGGAGTGGGCGGAAATGTCATCCACGATCATGTTGATCGCGATGGTCAACGTTGCAATCGCAAGAGCCGGAACCAGCGGCGCGATGGCTCCGTAGAGCAGGCCNGCCAAGTTCTCNTTCACCATGCTGCCCCAGTCGGACATGGGCGGCTGCACGCCAAGGCCGAGAAAGCTCAGGCTTGAGATGAAGAGAATGATATAGACGAAGCGCAACCCAAAATCCGTGGCGAGTGGCATGGCGATGTTGGGCAGGATTTCCCGGGTGATGATCCACCACAGTCCCTCACCGCGCACCTTGGCGGCCTCCACAAAATCGCTCACCATCACGTCCTGCCCCAGCGAGCGGGCGATCCGGAAAACGCTGGTCGCGTAAATGAACCCGGTAATGCCAATCAGAATGGGGATTGTGCTGCCGACGGCGGCGATCACGATGAGTCCGAGCATGATGTGCGGGATGGAAAGGAAGGCGTCGTTGATGCGACTCAACCCGGTGTCCAGCCAACCGCCCCCAACTGCGGCGGCGATGCCCAGCGTCACCCCGATCAAATAGGCCAGCATCGTGGCGACGAACGAAATGCCAATCGTGGTCCGCGCTCCGTAGAGAATCCGCGAGAGCGTGTCCCGTCCCAGGTAGTCGGTGCCGAGGTAGGCCACCTTGCTCGGCATCTGAAAGTCGGTGTCCGGATACTCGTCGCCGCCCGGAACGATGAAGAGTTCCTCGTCTAGAATATCCGCCTCGTAGTAGGGCGCGATGCTGGGGCCGATGAAGATTATCACCACCCAGAACAGCACCAGTACCGCTCCAAGTTTTCCGGGCCAGGACAGTTTCAGCCGACGCTTGGGTGGTGCGTCCGCAAGTTCCTCGAATTGCGGTGCGGGGTTGGTTTGCTCCTCCATTTCGGACATAAGCGTCTCTATTTGGGATGCCGCAAGCGCGGGTTGGAGAGGATGGAGGCCATGTCCGCAATGAAGATCAGCACGATGTAAGTCGCGCAGAAGATCATGGCGCAGGCTTGGACGAGCGGCAGGTCGCGGGTCCGCACNCCGTCAATCATCAGCTTGGCCATGCCCGGATAGGCAAAGATGGTTTCGACAATCACCACCCCGCTGATCAGGTAGGCGAGGTTAAGGACGATCACGTTGACGATAGGGCCAATGGCGTTGAAGAGTGCNTGCCGCAGGATGATACGCTTGCGCGGCACCCCCTTGAGGATCGCCATCTCGATGTAGGGCGAGCTCATCACGTTCAGCACCGTGGCCCGCGTCATGCGGATGATCTGCGAGGACGCGACAATCACCAGCGTCAGGGTTGGAATCGCCAGTGCCTTCGCCAATTGCCAGCCGGACTCCGTTCCGCTCAAATAAGCAACCGCAGGCAACCATCTCAAATGCACGGCAAACACGAGAACCAGCAACGTGGCCACCAGAAACTCCGGGACGGAAATCAGGCTGAGGGTGGAGAAGGTCACGGTCCGGTCCAGCCGGGTGCCCGGAAACATCGCGGCCAGCAGCCCAAGGAGCAGCGAGAGCGGAACCGCGATCATCGCGACCACGCTTGCCAAGAGCACGGTGTTGCCCAAGCGGCCAACGATCATTTTGGAGATTGGCGTTCCGACNGTGCCGAATCCGGACCCGGCCTTGGAAACGCCAAGGTCTCCGGTCAGCAAATCGCCCAGCCACATGAAGTAGCGGATGTGCGCGGGCTGGTCAATGCCGAGCTTGGTGCGCAGAGCCGCCAGCGATTCCGGAGTCGCCATCTGGCCGAGGATGATCTCGGCGACATCTCCGGGCAGAATGCTGGTGCCCACAAAAATCAGGATGGAAACTACAAAGAGCGTGGCGATGCTCACTCCCGTTCGGTGCAGGATAGCCTGTAGCAGCATGGTCGGTTCTCGCTCCGAAGGGNTGGCGGGGAGGTTCCCGGAGGGTGTAAAAAAAGGCCCGCATGGTTGTCATGCGGNCCTTCGTTTGGAAGTCAGGGCGGTGCCCTTATGCCTTCCAGGCGAACTCCGGCCAGGAGTAAGCCCCAAGCGCACCCAACGGGACGTTCTTGACGCCGTGAATCTTGTCGCTCACGGCATCGAGGATGTTCACGTGGTACGGGATCACCATGCCGCTGCCGTTATGCACCAAGGTCTGCATCTCGCAGTGCATCTCGTGGCGCTTGGCGGCATTAGTTTCGGCGAGGGACATCTTCAACAACTTGCCGAAGCGCTCGTTGTTCCAGAAGGTGTCGTTCCACGCGCCCCCCGGAGCAAACTGGATTCCCATCATCGAGTTCGCCGTCGGACGCATGTTCCACGACACCACGTTGAGCGGCTCCTTCATCCAGACCGCACCCCAGTAGCCATCGGACGGCACCTTCTTGACCTTGAGGTCAAAGCCGATCTTGCGCAGGTTGTTCTGCATCAGCAGGCAGGTGTCCTCGATGCCGGTCTGCACCGGCGCAACAACGACCTCGGCTGAAGATATATGAGCTCTTTTCAGATGCCACTTGGCTTTGTCGGGATCGTATTGCCGCTGGGCCAGTTCTGAACAGTGGTCNGCCCCGTAGGCTANTGAGATCGGNTGGTCGTTACCCACCACACCNTGGCCCTTGATGATCTTGCGGACGATGCGCTCGCGGTCTTGGATGTACNGCAGTCCCATCACAAAATCATCGCTATAACCTGGTAAGGTATTCTTTAAGCAGCAGATGCCGCCGTATTGACCAGAAGGNACTGAACTCACATGCACCCCGGCGGTCTCTTCGATCAGCTTCACCGCTTTGGCATCTATTGTGCTGATCAGGTCAACATTGCCTACAATGAGTGCATTGACCCGTGCGGTGGGGTCGGTGATCGCTGTCACCTCGATCGAGTCTAAGTTCGCGCCCTCGCGCCAGTAGTCCTCGTTGCGGGTGTGAAGCGACTTCACTCCCGGCTCAAAGGAAACCAGCCGGAACGGTCCGGTGCCGTTGCCCTTCGTGAAGTCCACAGTATCCTTCTTGACCACCTTGCACTGCTTCTCCCCTAGTTTGATCGGCAAGTCCGAATCCGGCGAACTNAGCATCGCCTTCACGGTGTACTGATCCACCTTCTTCCACTCGGTGACATTNGCAAAGAACGCCTTGGCCACAGAGGCCGAGTCTTTGCCGAGGTGTCGGTTCATGCTCCAGACCACGTCATCCGCCGAAAACTTGGAGCCGTCGTGGAAGCGCACACCCTTGCGGATCTTGAAGGTGAACTCGGTGGCGTTGCTGTTGGCAGACCACTCTTCTGCCAGTTCCGGATGCAGGCTCATGTCGTCCAGAATCTGGATAAGACCGTTGTAGGTGCAGATGCCACGCTGGTAGTCAATGCCCGACGTGAAGACGATCGGGTCCATCTGATCATCCGGGCCGTGTATGTTGTTCGCGAAGATGGCGGTTCCACCCTTTACCGGNGTCCCAGCCAGAACCGTCGATGCCGTCAAAAGCTCGTTGGCGGCCATTGCCGAGAATCCCAAGGCNCCCATCACCTTGAGAAAATCCCGCCGATTGATGCNCCCATCACGATGCATCTGTTGAAGCNAGTTTACCTCTTTCATACTTCTTCTCCTAGATTGCTGATTGGGTTAATGAGTTTCCATTCTCCTCTTGGAAAGTGGACGGATGCCGCAAATGCGGCAAAGGCGAGATGATGCTAACAGGGCATTCCGGGGATGTCAACATGTTAATTCTGAACTCCAAGTTCCGATGAGGAAGCTCGAGTTCCNGGTTCGGGGGAAGCTGAAGAAAAGTATCTNCCGCTGCTGTCTCGTCCCGGAAATCGCTTGCGAAATTACCGCAGGCGCGTTCTGATGCGCGAACCTAATTTCACCTCACGCTTGCCTGTGCCATGCGGCTCTTGATGCTGTNCCTGAAGCTGTCCCTGTTAATGCTGATCCTGCTGACCACACTCGGCGTGATCGGCTTGGGCATTGGCTTTGTGTATCTTGAGCAACGGGGCGATGATCCGCTTGCGCTGGTGAAGGAGGCGCAGGAAAACCCGAAGAAAGCCCTTCGGCGACTGAAGGAGGGGATCAAGGAAGTGCCGTGGCGGGAGCGGGCCGAGCAGTTGATCGAAGACACCCAACGGACCTTAGCCGCGATCACCGCCAAAGTGCGCTCGCAGTTCTCCGGAGCAGAAAAAACACCTGCTCCCGCACCGCTCCAGCCCGTCCCACCACCCCAACCGCAGAAACCTCCGAAAGCTGCGCCCCAGTCGGCTGCTACAGCGCAGCGAAAACTCCCCCTGCCGCCAGCAGACATCGTTCGGCAGTTGCGGGAGATTTTTCCGGAAATGAGCGATCGGCAAATCCGTGAAGCCTACCGCCGCAACCAGTTGATGGGGCAGACCGAGTGAGGCGCAGCAAGCGGCATTTCCGGAAACACCTTGGCTTCCGGTGGTTGCTGGGCGGCCTTTTGTTGATGAGTCTAGGATTCTCCGGTTGCGGTGGCCCTGCCCGCACCGCCACCTCCGGAGACAAGTTCTACAACGCTGCCGAGTGTCACCGTCTGAAGAAGGAACGTCGCTACAGCCTGATCCGCAAACCCAAGGTGTGCTGGATGTTTTTTTAGGGGATGGGGATGCGCCGTTAATGCGCGTCCAGCCAGTTTGCGCCGCTACCGAGTTCCACCACCAGCGGCACTTCCAGCCCGATCACGGATTCCATCGTTTTCTGCACCAGCGTCCGCAACTCCGGCTCTTCCTCGCGCAGAACATCGAAAACCAGTTCATCGTGAACCGACAGCACCATCCGGGACTCCATCCGCTGCTTTCGCAGTTGCTGCTCAATTCTGATCATGGCGAGTTTAATGATCTCGGCTGCCGAACCCTGAATGGGAGTGTTGACTGCCGCGCCTTCAGCCATGCGTTTGGCGAGTCCGCCTCCGTTGATCTCCGGCAGGTAGCGCCGCCGCCCCAGCAGGGTTTGCGCGAAACCCTGCTGGCGGGCTTGGTCGAGGAAGCGTTCCTGAAGCGCGTGGATGGTCGCATACTTTTGGAAAAAGCGCTCAATGAACGCTTTGGCCTCGGCCTTGGGAGTGTGCGTCACCAACGCGAGTCGATCGGCCCCCATGCGGTAGATGAGGCCGAAATTGATCTCCTTGGCGGCGGAGCGCATTTCCCGCGTGACTTCGCTCTCGGCAACTCCGAAAACCGCAGAGGCGGTGAGTGCGTGGATGTCCAGCCCCTCGCGGTAAGCGGCGAGGAAGGTGGGGTCTTTTGAGTAATGCGCGACTACGCGCAGTTCAATCTGGCTGTAATCTGCCGAGAGCAAAACCCGTTCCGGTGCAGAGGGAACAAAGGCCCGGCGCACCCGACGACCCTCTGCGGTGCGCACCGGGATGTTCTGGAGGTTGGGATTCTCCGAGGAGAGTCGTCCGGTCGCCGTTGCCGTCTGGTTGAAACTTGAGTGGATGCGTCCGGAGCGTGAATGGACGTAGGTGGGAAGCTGGTCGAGGTAGGTGTGCTTGAGCTTGTAGAGCGAACGGTAGTTGAGGAGAGTCCGGGGGAGTTCGTGCCCGGCCAGTTTTTCCAGTGTTTCCTCGTTGGTGGACAATCCCAATCCAAGCTTGATCTTCTTGGGCCTGATCCGGAACTGCTCGTGCAGCCGGAGTTTCTCGTAGAGGATGTGCTGCAATTCCACGATGGAATTGACGTTGAACTCCTCTCCCGCAAGTTGGTGAAGCTGCGCTCGCAACTCGTTGAGGCGTCCCTCGAACTCGTTGGAAATTTCGTTGAGTTTGGGCACATCCACGGACACACCGACTTGTTCCAAGCGGGCAAGGGTTTGAGCGAGGGGCAGTTCGAGCGCACGGTAAACGGGCCATGTTCCGGATTGCTCCAACTGCGGAGTCAACCGCAGGTGCAACGCCCAAATGAACACTGCGTCTTCTCCAAGTCGCTGGCGGATCGTGGCCGCTTCATCAACGAACATGGAAAGCTGCGGTCCGTCCTCCGTCACCGTCTCCGGACGCCGAAACTGAAGCCGCCGACTGATCAGGAAATCCAAGTCCTGCCGCTGCTCCAGCGGGTCCGCGAGGTGCGCTGCGATCATCACATCTCCGACTACGCCTTCAAGCTCGATTCCCGCGGATGTAAGAATTTGCGTCACTTGCTTGAGGTTGTGAACCACCTTGGGAACCTCCGGGTTTGACAGCCACGCTTGGAGGATTTCAGTTGTCGGTTGACGATTGTCGGGGTGGGGTGGGGTGGGGTTCTTAGCCTTGAACTCCAGCACTCCGGCGCGTCCAGATTCTCCGGAAATTGCCAAGTGCGTCAGCCGCAGATCCACCTGATGTCCTCCGTCATGCGCAAACGCCAGTCCGCACGGGGTTCCAGAAGGCAACGATTGCAGGAAGCGTTCGCACTGCTCCGGGGTTTCCAACAGGTTCACGGCAACCTGCATTGGCTCCGGCTCGGTTTCCGGAATTTCGGAGACTGCCAACGCGGGTGCGCCACCCCGCGCTCCCGTCGCAGGCGGTGGTGGGGCTTGTTCTGGAGTTTCCGGAAGCGTGGAGGGTTTGGGCTGCACTTTTGGCACGGACAAATCCCCGAAGCGTTTCAGCAGGGTGTTGAACTCCAACTCCTCTAGCAGAGCAAGGAATTCCGGATTTCCGCACAATGCCACCCGCTCGACGTGCAAATCCTCCAAGGTCGCTGGAATTGGCACCTCAGTGTCGATGGTGACTAGTTCCCGCGAGAGCAGGGCGCTTTCGTGTCCGACCTCCAGCTTTTCCCGGAGCTTGCCCTTCACCTGAACGAGGTTTTCGTAAACCGCAGCGATACTGCCGTGTTCCTGAATCAGCTTCACTGCCGTCTTCTCGCCCACGCCCCGGACTCCGGGGATATTGTCCGAGGCATCGCCCATCAGGCCCAAGACCTCGATCACCTGTGCGGGAGTGCCGCCAAACCGCGCCCGCACGGCCTCCAACCCCAGCCGCTCGTGGTGGTGGTTGAGCATCACGATGGAGTCCGTGATGAGTTGCATGAAATCCTTATCGCTCGAAACCATCACGCCTGCGATCTCGCGCTCGCTACACCAGCGCATCAGTGTGCCGATGATGTCATCCGCTTCGTATCCGGGCAGGATCAGGTAGGGTAGCCCCAGTGCAGCCATCAGTCTCGGCAGGTACGGAAGCTGCGCCACAAGATCGTCCGGCATCTTCTCCCGCGTTGCCTTGTACTCCGGGAAACGCTTGTGCCGGAAGGTCGGCTCGCTTGAATCCGAGGCGACCGCGAGGTAGTCGGGGCGTTCTTCCTCCAAAATTTTCAGAAGTTGCATGAGGACTGTCCGGACACCGCTGGTGTTGAGACCCTTCGAGTTGATCAGCGGGTTGCGGATCATGGCGAAGTAACCTCGGTAGAGGACGGCCATCGAGTCAACAGCGAACAGTTTTGGCATGGACATAAGCAGAAATGACGTGAGGGCGGAGTTGCTCTGTGGAAAGCGTAGTTGATGGGATCGGGGGCGCAAGCCGGAATTTGCACATCAAGTGCATTCCTTCTGACCGTTCTGAAACTCAGGAGATTCCTGTGCCCACACAAATGCGCCTTTTTCTCTTCACTCTGCTCCTGCCCACGCTGCTGCTGGCAACGGTTCTGGAGGTGGGCGCCGGGGAAATCCGCAGGCTCTACCCGGGGCTGGCGTACCTTGCGCGTGGCAATGCGGGCATCGCCTACTCCCAAGACGAATTCGCCCTCTTCTACAACCCCGCCGGGTTGGGAGACGCCAAGGAGTTCCTCTTCGTCACTCCTTTCGTGTTCGAGGGCTCACAAACCACTTTTGACATCGCCAACGGCAAAATCTCCACCAGTGGTAGCACCGCGACCGTCGCCCAGAACCTGCTGGGCAAGACGATCCACCTGCGCATCCCCTACATCTCTAAGCCCTCCAGCTTCCTCAACGTTCACTTGGTGTATCCGTTCGGAAAACAATATTCCGGATTCACACTCGCTGCCGTCATGGGAGGGGAGCGCACCCTGCGCGTCGGGGTTTCGGACGCCGTCAATCTCAACCTCACCATTGCGGATCGTCTCGATCAGTTCACCACCATCGGTTTTGGAATGCCGATTTTCAAGGGGCGCTACAACATCGGCTTCAGCGCCATGCAGATTGAGCGCTGCGACAAAACCAGCACCAGCAGTGTGTCGGGCATCAGTTCCGGCTTTTCCACCTTCGTGACCGATGCCAGTTGCACCACCAGCAAAATGCGCAAGGGGACGGGCTACACCCTCGGTTTTCAGCAGCGCATGTCCTCGCTGCGGTTCCTGCGCATGTCCTGGGGGATGTCCATCCTCAACGCCGGAGGACTCAAGTTTGCTCGCAATTCCGGAGAAACCACCCCNCAGGACGAGAAGCAGGAGATCAACGTTGGCTTGTCCATGCAACCCAAGATCGGCATTGCCCGCACACTCATNGTTGCGGATCTGCGGGACTTGACCAAGGACAGCGTGGACGACACCGNCTGCAAGAGCGCAAGTGGCACCAACTGTTGGTACAAGCGGTTGCACCTTGGGCTGGAACTGGGCTTTCTTGCCGACTGGATCATCCTGCGCTCCGGCTACAATCAGGGCTACCCCACCTTGGGCTGGGAATTNAGCCTACCCTTCGTGCCGGTCATCCGCTATGCTGATTACAAGGTCGAAACGGGCACTCCCTCCGGAGTTGCCGAGCAACGCAAGGCCATCGAGTTCACACTTGAGTTCTGAGGTCGTCATGGCGCACNCTCTCCGATTCATCACTCTGGGCATCGCACTCACCCTCACGCTGGGCAGTTGCGGCAACAACCTCATTTCCGANTCCGATTCCGGAGACTGCACGAGCTACCTCAGTGCCCGCAACTACGACAGCGCCCTCACCGCCTGCACCAGCTACAAGGACAAGGCTTCCGCNTNCATGGGCAAGNCNGGNTACGACTANATNAANCTGCTCAANAACTCCGGAAGTACCCCCACTGCCGGAACCGATAACGAAAGTCTTGGAGCTGATGACATCGGCACTGACACCGGGGGTGCGACCTTCTTCAAAATTCTCAACCTGACCTACGACGACATCAACGACGAGACTACGCGTAAGACTTCAGTTCAGTCGGCACTCACCAATCTGAACAGTGCCATCTCACAGCTCAAGCCCGTCTATTCGACTGACAAGGACGCCGCCACCAACTACGCGATCGCCAACTTGCTGGCACTCAAGCTCGATGAATCGGTCCAACTCGACTCCGCCGGAGCCGTCTCCTGCGTGGATAACGATTCGAACGCCGCTACCAGTGAATTTTCCTGCTATGGACTCGATAACAACACAACCATTCCCTCTTCCAACAACCCAGCCTTCCGAAAAAATGATGGGTTCCTGCAAAAGGGCGAGAAGCGCAAAGCCTTTGATGCTGCCTGCGGAACCTTTACTGCATCAGATGGTTCGTGCAGTGGATCTGCGTGTACCCCCTTCACCAACAGCATAACCTACCTCTCTCAAGCTGCGGAGGGCTTCACCTATGGCTCCTTTGGCTCCTCAGGTGTTTCCGATTTAATGAACACCGCCGCGAAAGCCACCTGTCAAGCCATCAAATGCCTCTCTGATGCAGGTCTCTGTGAGATCG
>PANO01000046.1 GCA_002707655.1 Deltaproteobacteria bacterium | reverse complement strand
CGCCCTGCGCGTCGGTGCCACCCGTGATCGCCTTGACGACATAGGAGGTGAGTCGGCACTCCACTCCGGCCATCTCCTTGATCGTGTTCAGGGCGGCATCCACCGGACCATCCCCAAACCCGGCCCGCTTCTGAGGCTTGCCGGCGATCTTCATCACCACGGTTGCGGTCGGAATCGTGGTCGTCCCGGAACTGACCGAGAGGTGTTCCAAGTGATAGCGGTCTTTGTGATCTTGGACTCCGTGCGTCACCAATGCTTCCAAATCCTCGTCAAAGATCTGCTTCTTCACGTCCGCAAGGCGTTTGAACTCCTTGAAGACCTGATTCAGTTCCACATCATTGAGCGTGAAGCCCAGCGACTTGATGCGGTCCGCCAAGGCATGGCGTCCGGAGTGCTTGCCCAGCACGAGGCTACTCGACTTGATGCCCACCGACTGCGGGGTCATGATCTCGTAGGTCAGTGGGTTCTTAAGCACGCCGTGTTGGTGAATGCCCGCTTCATGCGCAAACGCATTGGCCCCGACAATTGCCTTGTTGGGCTGCACCCCGACTCCGGTGATCTGCTGGAGCAGCTTGCTCATCGGGTAGATCTGCGCGGTGTCGATGTTCGTTTCCAGTCCATAGAAGGACTGGCGGGTTTTGAGCGCCATCACCAGTTCCTCTAGGGAAGCGTTTCCAGCCCGCTCACCAATGCCGTTGACCGTGCATTCAATCTGCCGCGCTCCCGCCCGCACCGCCGCCAGCGAGTTCGCCACTCCCATGCCAAGGTCGTCGTGGCAGTGAACTGAGAAGACCACCTGATCGGCGTTATGCACCTCGTTCCTGAGCTGCAGGATCAACTCGTACATCTCGTCCGGAGTCGTGTAACCCACGGTGTCGGGGATGTTGAGCGTCACCGCACCGGCCCGCACCGCTTCCGAAAGCAGTTTTACCAAGAACTCCGGCTCGCTACGGGTCGCGTCTTCCGGACTGAACTCCACATTGTCTGTGAAGCACTTAGCGTGTTCCACCGCCGTGACCGCCGCCTTGAGCACCTCCTCCGGCTCCATCTGGAGCTTGAACTTCATGTGCAGCGGACTGGATGCGATAAAGGTGTGGATGCCCCAGTTTTCCGCGTCCTTCAGCGCCTCAACCCCACGGTCGATGTCGCTGATAGACGCACGGCACAGGGACACTACGGTCGCCCGCTCGCACTGCTGGCCAATGGCCTTCACACTTTCAAAATCACCGGGCGAACTGGCAGCAAACCCCGCCTCAATGACATCCACGCCTAGGCGCTCTAGTTGCTTGGCAAGGGTCAGCTTTTCGCTAGCCGACATGGAAAATCCGGGTGCCTGCTCCCCATCACGGAGCGTTGTGTCAAAGATTCTGACTTTTTCCATAGTTCCTCTTGCCAATTGGGATTTGCAGCATTGCCGCAGGAGACCGTCACCATGACGGTTATTGGAAGATCGTTCCTCCAATCCTAGACCCTAGCACTCCCCCTTGAAGTCTCAAGATGCAAAGGGGCGCACAGGGGCTTAATTTTCCCGGAATTCCGGATCAGCTTCCAAGCGACTCGGCGTCGCCCCCACCTGTCCGCCGTATTTCCCTGCATAGGGTTTCAGCGCCGGTTCGCTCATTTGCACAAAGACGATCTGGCAAATCCGGGTGCCTTTTTTCAGCACGATTGGAAAGGGCGACTGGTTCGCCAGTTCCAAGGTGATCTGACCGTGAAAGCCCGCATCGATAAAGCCCGCGTTCTGCACCTGCAAACCGAGGCGTCCAATACTGGAACGTCCCTCGACATACGCCGCCATATTCTCCGGAACCCGCAGGATTTCTGCGGTGCTGGCGAGTACAAAGCGCTGCGGTTGCAGCACAAAACGGTCGGTTGTCACCTGCTCGTGTGCAACCGGTTCACCGAGGATGATTTCCTCCTGCTGCGGCTTTGGCCAGCCAAAGGAGTCGGACAACGTGAGGTCCACGCTGGAAGGACCAATGGTGAGTCCGTCCGGCAAGTACCCCTGCGCCACCAGTTTTTTCAGTCCCACATCCGAAATGATCATCGTGTGTGATCAGTGACAAAAGTTGAAAGTTGAGCGCCCAAACCGTGTGGCGCGAATCATGCGGAAAGTGTACCAGCACCTAAGCCAACTCTAAAGCCTTATGCTGATCGCCGATTTCCAAACTCCCTGTTCCACCTGCAACGGTACCGGATTCGTCGCGGGCTTCCAGTCCTGCGGTAGCCTCATTCCCAACCTTCGGAAGGCGTGNCCCGACTGCAACGGNGAGTGCCACCAACTCACCGAACTGGGCGCGCAACTCTGGGCACTCTACCAACCGAAAATCNAGGAAGCCGCCCAAGAAATCATGCAGCAGCAACCTGTGCGGAAGCTGCCGTGCCACACCGAACGGCGGTTGTCTCCGAAATAGGGAATCCGTCCAGCATTGTCCGGAAAATAAGGCAGTTGCTCCGCAGAGCAGATGATCCTGTCAATGGACACCAGTGAGTTGAGTTAGCAGATGTGATGCAAAGCGGGGGAAGATTACGCATTTTTTCAGAGTAAGGAGCGGCGGAAGGCAAGCCGCAGCAACGAGCGGGCGTGGGGATCACGGAGCAGCAGGACGAGAGCAAGGTAAAGGAGCGCAGCCCCGANCAGAATTCCCAGAAACGCAGCCCAGTTGACGACAATCATGGGTCCGGAGGTCCAATCCCATTGCAGGCTGACCCATGCGGTTAGCAGTCCCATCGACAGGGCCGCGCTGAATTGTCGTAGGAAGTCCAGCCACGGCAGTGACCCCTGAAACTGCAAGTGTCTTNGCAAACCGAAGCTGAGCAGAATCGCCTGCACCCATGTCCCTGCAGAGAGTCCNAGCGCCAAGCCTGTGACCTCCAGCGTTTGGCTCCAGCGCCACCCCAAACCTGCGGTGATGACGAGTCCGAGTGCGGCGATACGCACCGGAGTTTTCGTATCCTGAAGTGCATAGCAGGCAGAGGTTAGCAGTCGCACCAAGGCAACGGCGGGCAGTCCAAGAGCAAACGCCTGCAAAGTTTGCGCAGTACCCTGGACATCCTCCAAGGTATAGGCTCCGTGTCGGTAGAGCATGGAGACGATCGGTTCGGCGGCAGCGGCCAAACCGAGCGCAGCGGGCCAGATGATCAATCCGGTGGTGGCCGCGCTGAAGCGCAGTGTCTTGCGGGCCTGCTCCCAATCGGCCTGCGCAGTGTGNTTACTGAGTTCNGGGAAACTCGCGTTGGCGATGGCGAACGCGAACACCCCCAGNGTCAACTCCGCGAGTCGGCTCGCGTTGTAGTAATGCGTGACTTGTCCAGAGGGCAGGAAGCTGGCGAGATTGCGAAGGACGATGAGATTGATCTGGTAAACCGCCACCCCGAAGAGCGAGGGGCCGAGCAGCCACAGCAACCGCTGGATGTCCGGGTTCCTGCCAAAACTTCGGGGGACGAATGGCTGTCCGGCGCCGCGAAGAGCGGGCAGTTGCAGGAACACTTGGGCGATGCCTCCNGCAAGCACTCCGTAGGCAAGTGCGAAAATAGGTTGCTCCAGCAACGGCGCCACCGCCAGCGCCGATGCGATGACCGCNACATTCAGCAGCATCGGCGCGGCGGCGGGAGTGGCGAAACGGCGTTCGGCGTTTAGCACTCCCATCGCCCACGCGACCACGGAGACGAGCATCAGGTAGGGGAACATCCAGCGTGTCAACTCGACCGTCAATCCGAACTGCTCCGGATCGTCCGCNAATCCGGCGGCGAAGAGGTAGACCAACTGTGGCGCGAAGNTCATGCCGAGCGCAGTGATCCCCAGCGTTCCGACCAGCACGAGTCCAAGGGTTTGCGAGGCGAAACATCGTGCCGCGTCCAGCCCNCNTTTTTCTCGAATTTTGGTGTAGAGTGGCAAAAAAGCGAGGGTGAGTGACCCTTCGGCGGTCAATCTCCGGAAGACATTGGGGATCGTGAACGCCTGAACGAAGGCGTCGGTGAGGCCACCGGCTCCGAAGAAGTGTGCAATGACGAGGTCGCGAGCCGCTCCAAGGACGCGGGAGAACAGCGTGAAAAAAGTAACGGTGCCCGAATTGCGGAGGATGCGCTGCGATTCGGTTCCGGAGGCGTCTGCCATGGCTTAGGCATCCGCCACGGCGATGGCCTCGTGTCCGGTGCCGCCGTCGTGCAACTCAAGGTGGATGTCGGCGTCCTGCACATCCGGAATCTGCTCGATGCGCAAGCGAGCTTGCCGGGCAATTTGCTGGGCCGTGCGGATCTGCAAATCCGGATCGAGCAGCAGATTCACCTGCACGGTGAGCGCTTGGTTGAGGAAGTGGCAGTAGATGTGGGTGACGCCCTTGATTTCCGGAAGTTCCGCGAGGATGCCGCGAATGTCCTGCTCGATCTCCGGCTGGGGTCGCATCAGTTGCATCTCCACCTCCTCCAAATCCTGCTCGGCATCAACATGCACCAGCACCTCGTTGACTTCCGGGATTTCGTTGAGGACTCCCCAACGCACGCGCTCGGCGACTTGGTGGGCGGCGGAAACGGTCATCAGTCGATCCACCTCGATGTGCAAGTCCACCAGCAGGTTCGGCCCCATCGGGCGTGCCCGGACCTCATGGAAATGCTCCACGCCTTCGACCTTTGCCACTTGCCCGTGGATGCGTTCCAGCATGGCTTCATCGGCGGTTTCGTCCGTCAATTCCCGCAGGCTTTCGTGCCCCAACTCCACCGCGATGCGCAGGATCAGTCCAGCAACGAGAAACCCGGCGATGGGGTCCATCAGTGGAAACCCGAACTGCGCCGCACCGATGCCCGCAAGTGCCGCGACTGAGGACAACGCGTCGGAACGGTGATGCCAAGCGTTGGCCATCAGCACCCGACTGCGTTGTCGCCTGCCGACTGCCCGTGTAATCCAGAACAAGCCTTCCTTGACGAAGATCGAGACTCCCGCTGCCCAGAGTGCGAAGGAAGCGGGAACCACCGGAGCATTGAGGTATGAGAAGGCGTGAACCGCTACGCCAATTCCGGTTGCGCCCAACAGCACGGACACGAGCAGTGCCCCGACGGTTTCAAAGCGGCCATGCCCGTAGGGGTGGTTTTCGTCGCGGGGCATCCGGGACACCCAGAGCGCCCAGAGCGTGACCCCGTCGGAGAGCAGGTCCGAAAACGAGTGCCCTGCATCAGCGATCAGCGCGGCAGAATTGGTGAGCAGCCCGACGAAACCCTTGCCTGCCGCGAGCAGCAGATTGCAGACCAATCCCAACCAAGTGACACCGAGGGCTTCCCGGGCAGGGCGGTTATGGTGGTGGGCGTGGGACATCAATCAGTTTTTGATGGTTGATGGTCGGTTATCGGTTGGCCGCTGTCATTGTTCACTCAACCGTTGCGGCGTTCGAATTCGAGCATGAACTGCGCGAGGGCTTCCACACCCTCGTAGGGCATGGCGTTGTAAATCGAGGCGCGAATACCGCCGACCTCCGCGTGCCCCTTGACCGCGTAGAACCCTGCCGCATCCGCTGCGGAAAGGAAGCGTTGCAGCAACTCGTCACTCGGCAAGTGGAAGGTCACGTTCATCTGCGAACGTGATTCCGGATGCGCGCTGGGGAGGTAAAACCCAGAATCGTCCAAGACCCCATAGAGTCGTGCGGATTTGCGGGAGTTACGGGCTTCCATTTGCTCCACTCCGCCCTCACCTTTGACCCACTCCAGCACGAGTTTCATCACATAAACCGCGAAAGTGTTGATGGTGTTTGGCATTGTGCGGTTGTTGCGGAAAATCGTGTAATCGAGCAACTTGGGGGTTTCCGGAAGCGCGTGTTCAAAAAGATCGTTACGCACCAGCACCACAGCAGCTCCGGCGGGGCCGAGGTTTTTCTGGAGTCCGGCGAACAGCACACCAAAGCGTGAATAGTCGAACTGACGCGAGAGGATGTCCGAGGTTGCATCTGCCGCCAGCGGCACGTTTCCGGTGTCCGGGATTTCCGACCACTGAGTGCCGTAGAGCGTGTTGTTGGTGGTGATGTGAACATAACTCGCTTCTGGATCCACCTGTGTGGAATCCCATTCCGGCACCCGCGTGTAGTCCGAATCCTTGCCGTCAAGCAACACGGAGGTGTCACCGTACTTGCGGGCCTCCGCCTCGGCAAGCCGCCCCCATTTTCCGGTGATGGCGTATTGCGCCCGATGGGCAGGTTTGCTCGCCATCAGGTTAAGCGGCACCGCCGAAAACTGCATTTGCGCACCCCCGTGCATGAAGAGGATCGTGTGTGAATCCGGCAACCCGGTGAGTTCCCGGAAGAGCGCCCGCGCGTCATCAAGCAGTTGAAAAAACACGGGGCCACGATGCGACAGTTCCACAATAGAAACGCCGGTGCCTTGGTAGTCGAGCATTTCGCGCTGGACCTGCTCCAACACTGAAGCAGGGAGCATCGCGGGGCCGGGGCCAAAATTGTAAAGGGCTTGAGTCATAGAGAAGTGTTTGACGATTTGTGGCGTTTGTTAGAGCCGTTCTGCCATCCAGTCTTCAAGGATGCGGCGGGCNATGGAATCCTTGCGTGGTAACCGGAAAGTTTCGTCCTCCGGGGAGTTCTGCAGAAACGAGCGCGAAACCCAGTGGGCGGATTCCAGTTCCTCCAGTTGGACTTGCAGTTTGGTGGTGCGGGCCTGAGCACTGAAACCGAGCATGATGGATGCGGGAAAGGGCCATGGCTGCGAGGAGTGGTACTCCGGGGTTTCAATCTCGATTCCCACTTCCTCCATCACCTCACGGGCCACTGCGTTTTCCAGACTTTCTCCGGGTTCGACAAATCCCGCGAGGATCGAGTGCATCCCAAGGGGCCACTGCGTCTGCCGCCCCAGCACCACCTGATCGCCGTGGTGGATCAGCATGATCACGGCGGGGTCTGTGCGTGGAAAGTGAGTGGCGTCGCAATCCGGATTGGTGCAGGCCCGCTGGTGTCCGGCTTCGGTGGAACGAGTTGCGGTTCCGCACTTGCTGCAAAACTGTGCATGCCGGTGCCAGTGGTTCAGCCCACGGGCGTAGGCACAAATCGCCCCGTGCATTTCCGGAAGCAAGAGGCCAACCTGACGGAGATCCTCAAAGCGCCCCACCTCCGTCCATGGAGGTTCGTCCAAGTGCGACAGATCCAGCGTGAAGTAATTCGCACTCTGCCATTCGCCAAGAAAACGCCAGATCTCTGCCGGATCTCCAAAATCCGCCACCTCCGGTGAGTGTGCAGAAATCCAAACCGCCTCCAGATTTTCCTCGCCATGCACCAGCGTGCGATTGCGCCACACCGGCACAAGCCGGGTTTCCGGAGCCTTGCGGAGTGCTGCAAGCCATGCTGCGTCGCCACGCTGGGTTGCCTTGCGGTCCAGTGCTCCGGAAGCAAAGGCGTTGGAGGGTCGGGGCATGTTCAGCGTCGGGGCCGTGCTTTCAGCGTGACTGTGATCTCCCGCACCCGCTCCTCCCGGATAACGCGCAGCACCACTGTGGTTCCGGGTTTACGGGTCTCGATCTGCTTGGCAAGAGCTTCCAGTGAGGTCACGGGAATCCGATCCACATGCGTGATGATGTCCCCACCCCACGGAACCTGGAAACGCCCCACCACGACGGTTTGCGAGGCACCCCGGAGTCCAGCGCGGTCGGCAGGCGCGCCCCGCACGATTTGTGCGATCAGCAACCCGTCCGGAACCTTCAAACCAATGCGTTGCAGGTAGGCGGTGGGAATCGGCTCCACCCCCAGCCACGGACGCCGGACATAGCCATACTCCAGTAAATCCGGAAGCACCCGCTTGGCGGTGTTGATTGGGACCGCGAAGCCAATGCCAACATTGCCCGCCGCACCAATGATCGCGGTGTTGATGCCGATGACTTTGCCTGTAGTGTCCAGCAACGGCCCTCCGGAATTTCCGGGGTTGATTGCCGCATCGGTCTGGATGATGCCGCTGATCTTACGACGGTTGGTCGCCTCAATCGTGCGTCCCAAAGCGCTGATGATCCCGGTGGTGAGCGTCTGCTTCAGCCCAAAGGGGTTGCCGAGCGCGAGGACTTTTTGCCCGACAACCAAGTCCTCGGAATTGGAAAAACGCAGAATGCCGTAGCNGTCCTTCGGTGCGTCAATACGCAACACCGCGAGGTCGTTGTTGGGGTCAGCCCCGATCAGTTTCGCGGGCCACTGACTGTTGTCAGAGAGGGTCACGACCAGCTTCTGCCCCTTCTCAATGACGTGGTAGTTGGTGACAACCGTCCCGCGTTTGTCGATCAGGAATCCGGTGCCAATGCCTTGTCCGGCGGGCATGGGGCGGAAGAAGTAATCGTAATTGATGGCGATGCTGGTGATGTTCACCACCGCCCTGCTGGCGGCTTGGTAGATGCGGATGTTCTCCTGCTCGTCCGGAGAATAGCGGGGTGCGGCATGGAGGGTTGTGCCGAGCAGCAACAGTCCTAAGAGCAGGCAACGAAGAACAGCCAATGAGCTTGCTTGCATGATGAACAACGTGGATTGGGTTCGTGCCGCAGACGATGGTTGAATCGTGCGGAGGTCAGTGCTAGTTTGCAAGGAGGCATCGGCTTTGGAACCGTTAAAATTCCACTTTTGATGCACTCATAAAAAAGTGTGTTTCTGAGCATTCACAAGACGATCACCTTTGANCAAACNTCAATGAAACTTGGCCTGACGATGGGCGACCCCAATGGGATCGGCCCGGAAGTGTTGCTACGAGCCTTGACGCAACTCCAACCTTTTGACGGCTGGGAACCTCTGATCTTCGGCGATCTGGAGGTGCTGGAATCCATGGCCGCACAACTGGGCAGNTCGCTCCGCTTGCAGGCGGTTCTGGCAGCAGACACGCCCGTCGCCGCGGGCGCGATTCCGGTACGCAACCTCGCGGTCTCCAAGGACCGTTGCTGGGAACTCGGACGCTGCGACCCTTGGGGTGGTGAATCNGCCTTTCGCTTTGTCCACGAAGCCATTGTCGCCGCCAACCAAGGCAAGATCGCCGCCATCGTCACCGGNCCGCTTGCCAAAGCAGCCTTGCAAGCCGCCGGACATGATTTTCCGGGGCACACCGAAATGCTTGCCCACTACACCAACACACCGCGCTCNGTGATGATGCTGGTGGTCGATCAACTGCGGGCGGTGATGGCAACCCTCCACCTCTCACTGCGGGAGGCCATCGACACGCTGACCCCGGAACTGCTAGTGGACACCATGCGCATTACCGACCAAGCACTGCGGCGCATGGGAGTTTCTGAACCACGACTCGGCATTCCGGGGCTGAATCCTCATGCTGGTGAAAACGGACTCTTCGGTTCCGAGGAGCAGGAAATCATCTTACCAGCGATTGCGCAGGCTCGCCAGCAAGGGATACAATGCAGCATGCCAATTTCTCNTGATGCGATCTTTCTCCAGCACCAGCAAGGGCGGTTTGATGCCGTGATCGCGCTTTATCATGATCAGGCGCTCATCCCCCTTAAACTGATTGGCTTCGACCGTGCGGTCAACGTCACCCTCGGCCTACCGATCATCCGCACCTCGGTTGATCACGGCACCGCTTTCGACCTTGCCCCGCAACTCAACGCCAANCCCGGCTCGATGCTCGCCGCNATTGCGATGGCGCAGCAGTTTGCATCTGGAGCGAAGGGTGCTGGGTCCAGCGGTTCGTAGCTCGGCGTGGATCACAAAACCACCAAGCTCCGGCTGATGGGGTTNGGATTGAACTGAAGACCGGGAAATTCTAGTGGCGCGAGCGTTCGCTGTTGGGATCGTAGAAGGCCCGCAGGGAGGCCCGTGCCGGAAAGCGTTCTCCGGCGACTTCGATCTCGAAGTTGCTCGTTTCCACAAATTCCTTGCTCACACCTTGCTCGTTTTCCACATAGCCCATGCCGAGNCATGTGCCGATGCTGTGTCCGTACATCCCGGAAGTGAGATCGCCCACGATCTGCTGATTGCACCAAATTGGTTCGTTGTGGTAGAGCAGCGGTTCCGGCTCCAGCATCGCAAACTGCACCAGTCGTTTTTTGGGAATTCCCGCCTCCTTGATTTTCAGCAACGCCTCGCGGCCAATGAAGCCTCCGGGCTTGTCCCACGCGACGGCAAAGCNGAGTCCGGCGGCAACCGGATTGTCCTCATCGGTGATGTCGTGGCCCCAGTGCCGGAAGGCTTTTTCCAGCCGTAGCGAGTTGAGCGCGTGCATTCCTGCGAGCTTGAGTCCNTGTCCGGAACCAGCAGCGACGATGCCGTCGTAGATGTCTTGCGCGAATTCGGNGGGGATGTAGAGTTCCCAGCCGAGTTCGCCAACGTAGGTGACGCGCAGGGCGAGCGCGGTGGCGTAACCGACCTCGATCTCCTTGCTTGTGCCAAACGGAAACGCCTCGTTGGAGAGGTCCGCCGGAGTCACTTCCGCAAGCAAGCGGCGGGCGTTCGGCCCCATNACGCTGAGGACAACGTAGCCGGAAGTCACGTCGGTGACAACGGCATTGGCCTCGTCCGGAAGTTGGCGACGCAGCCACGCCAAATCCCGCGTCTGGCTGGTTCCGGCNGTGACAACGAGGTAGGCGTCTTCCCGGAGTCGGGTGACGGTGAGGTCGGATTCGATGCCGCCGCGTTCGTTGAGCCATGCGGTGTACACGACCTTGCCCGGCTCGACGGCGACATTGTTTGCGCAAATGCGATTCATCACGGCTTCCGCATCGCGGCCCTGCACCATGAACTTGCCGAAGGAGGACATATCGAACATCCCGACCTGCTTGCGCACCGCAAGGTGTTCGTCGGCGGACGCGGAAAACCAGTTCTGCCGTCCGTAGCTGTATTCGTAGTTTGGAACCATGCCGTCGGGCGCAAACCAGTTGGCGCGTTCCCAACCTGCGGTTTCCCCAAAGCAAGCTCCCGCTTGGGCGAGTCGGTCGTGCAGCACGGACTTGCGGACCCCTCGGCTGGTTNCCGGCTGGCGGAAGGGCCAGTGCATCGCGTAGAGCAGTCCGAGTCCTTCGACCGTGCGGTCGTGCAGGTAGCGTTCGTTGTTCTGGAAGGGCAACANGCGGCGGATGTCCACGTCCCAGAGATCAAGGAGCGGATGTCCGTTGACGATCCACTCGGCCAACACCCTTCCGGCTCCACCTGCGGACTGGATGCCGATGGAACTGAAGCCTGCGGCGACAAAGAAATTGCGCAGTTCCGGAGCTTCGCCCAAAAGGTAACGGTCATCCGGCGTGAAACTTTCCGGGCCGTTGAAGAACTTGCGGATTCCAGTTTNCTCCAGCTTGGGAACGCGGTGCATTGCGTTAAGCATCGCCGGTTCAAAATGCTCCCAGTCCTCCGGAAATTCCCCAAACGCGAAGTCCTCCGGAATCGTGCGGTGCGGACGCGGCTTGCTCTTGGGTTCAAAGCAGCCCACCAGAAACTTGCCTGCGTCTTCCTTAATGTAGCACCAACTGCTGGGATCGCGCAGCACCGGAAGGGTTCCGGGCAGGCCGAGGTCATCGGTGACGATGTAGAAATGTTCGGCGGCGTGGAGCGGCACCGCAACCCCGGCCATCAGACCCACCTGCCGTCCCCACAGCCCCGCGCAGTTGACCACGAACTCGGCGGTGAGGTCGCCCTTGTCGGTGGAAACTCCGGTGACGCNCCCGTCCTTTTGGTGAATCGCCGTAACCGCTGTGTTCTCGAAAATGCGCACTCCGCCCGCACGGGCGCCCTTCGCCAGTGCCAGCGTGGTGTCAATCGGATTGGTCTGGCCGTCCTTGGGCAAAAAGACCGCCCCCACAAGATCNTCAATGTTCAGCAGCGGGTACAGCGCCCGCGCCTCCTGCGGCGTGATGACCTCGACCTCCAATCCGCAACACTTCGCCATTGAAGCTCCGCGCTTGAGTTCTTCAAAGCGTTCCTCGTCCGGNGCAACGCTGAGCGAGCCGTTTTGCTTGAANCCGGTCGCTTGTCCCGTTTCGGCCTCCAGTCCGGCGTACAACTCGCTGGTGTACTGCGCGAGTTTCGTCATGTTCTTGGTGGCCCGCAGTTGGCCGACCAACCCGGCGGCGTGCCANGTGGTTCCGGAGGTGAGTTGCTTGCGCTCCAGCAGCACCACGTCTGTGCTGCCGAGCTTGCTGAGGTGGTACGCGAGGCTGGCNCCGATGACCCCGCCACCGATGATGACGACTTGGGCCTGAGTGGGGAAAGTGCTGCTCATGAGAATTGCTCCCGGAAGCGGTTTGATGAGTAAACGGACTCGGAAAGTTTAACCAACCCCAAAGCACAAGGCGAGAGGAATTGCGGATCTCCTTGCCAGTTTTCCTCCCTTGATAACCAGAAACCGCTTGTCCTTGCGGAGATAACCGGGGCTAATCTCCGCATAATGCTGCGAATCACCACCAAAATTGAAAAACTACCGCCAAACGGCGGTAGATTCAGCTTACCGACTGAAAGTCGAGCGTGAGACTCAAGTCGTGGGTCAATCCTCAGTGAATG
>PANO01000045.1 GCA_002707655.1 Deltaproteobacteria bacterium | reverse complement strand
TGGCACGCCTGGAAGGATTCGAACCTCCGACACCAGGGATCGAAACCCTGTGCTCTATCCAACTGAGCTACAGGCGCATGTGAGGACTGCGGCAGGAAAATTTGGAGTGGACGCCAAGGCGAAACTCCGGGAGCTCCGGAGCAGACTTTTGCATCCTTTCCAAGGTCATCACGTTAACAGGAGCGTGGGGAAAGGGCAATGCTTGGTGTTGCGCCCAGTGGGACTCACTAAGGAAGAGCAGTTCCTTCCACATCACAATCGGCGAGGTTTCAAAGACTGTGAGGGCATTGCCCCAATGGACCTGCCAGTCACCCCGCAGCACCTCGTTGTCGAGTTGCCCCGCTGTCCAACCGGCGTATCCCGCATAGACCCGAAAGCGCAGACTTCCGGAAGCGTCCTGCTGGAGCGTGTCTTCGAGAATGCCGGGATTGCCTCCGACATAAACTCCGTCAATGAGTTGTGCCGACTCTTCGTCAAATGGACGGGGAGAGCCGTGTAGCAGAAAAACCTGATTCTTTGACACCGGACCTCCGAAGTGGAGGACATCGGGCCGCTCCNGCAAATCTTCAACCTCGGGCAAAACCTCCACCAGCCGAACATCGGTGGGGCGATTGAGGATTAGTCCCATCGCCCCACCCGGATTGTAGTCGAGCAGCAGGATAACAGTTCGGGAGAATGNTCCACCCCCGATTTGCGGGGTGGCGATCAGCAGTTTCCCCTGTGCCAGCCGCTGACGATGAGCGAGACTTTTGAAGTACTGAAACGGGCGGGGTTCGTTGACAGCTTGCTCTGGGGTGAAAAAGGACGGNGCCATCAACAGCGGAATGGAGACCGCCGGAANCGCCCAGCCTGAGAGCAGCAGGGCCACAAACAGAACCGTGAGGCTTTTTCGGAACANCAGCACGCTAGAGAACGGCAGGTGGNAAATCGTTGCTCGGCAGTGGAGACTGGGGCGAGCGAAGGGACTTGAACCCTCGACCACCGGGATCACAACCCGATGCTCTACCAGCTGAGCTACGCTCGCCACCGTGTCTGACATTAGACGAAAAGGCGCAGGGAACCTCAACACAAATNTCATTCGCCCAGCTCCGAATTCCGGCTCCACGGCAGCAGCACCTCAAAGCATGCTCCGCCGGATTTTGCAGGAGCGTAGCGGATTTGCCCNCCGTNGGCGCGGATGAGCCGATGCGTGATGGGGAGTCCGAGNCCGTNTCCGGAGGTCTTCGTGGTGAAGAAGGGTTTGAACAACTGCTCCACATCTTCTGGCGCAACCCCGTGGCCTTCATCGGAGAGCGTGACNAGCAGGTACGATTGGGAGGGATCGAGCGTGGTTCCGGCCAGNTCCCAGCGTGAGCAGGGGCGGGTTTCCAAACGAACCCTCCCTTCCGGAGGCGATGCTTCCACCGCGTTTCTCACCAGATTGAGGAAAATCTGGTGGAGCTTGTCGCGGTCACCGTGGAGCGGCGGCAGGGAGAGATCGAAATGAGCGTGAAAGCGCAGCATCGGCGAGNGTTGCTTTTCAAACTCAATGATGATTGCCAACAGTTCGTGGAGGTCCACCGACTGGAGGTGCAGCGGGGCAGGATGCGCGAAATGCTGGAGATTTTGCAGCAACCGCTCGATGCGCTCCAACTCGCCCAGCATCAGNCCAAACGCATCTCCGTGAGTTCGGGAGACCTGTGCATCGCGCTGAATGAGTTGCAACGCACCCTTGATGCCACTGAGCGGGTTGCGGATTTCGTGAGCCAGCGAGGCCGTCATCAGCCCAAGCTGCTCCATGATGCGTTCCTCGACCTCCCGCGCTTGGGCCGCGTGGTGATGGGTGGTGTCCAAGAGACACAGCAGGACCTGTGTCACGCCTCCGGAGTCGTCAAGCACAGGGCTTGCGATCACATCNAGCACCCGTTCTGCCAGCAGCCGACTTTGNGGGTGCAGTCCGGGCCGACGGATGGTTTTCCCCGTGGAGAAAACCTGTTCAACATGCCGCAACACTTCAGGGTCGTCTGGGAACAAATCCTCTGCGTGCAGTTGTTGAAGTCGTTCTGCATTCAGCACCCAAAGCTGCGCCGCCGCTTCGTTGCTGAAGCACACCCCGCCCTCGTGGTCAAGCACCACCGTNGCCTGCGTCAACAAATCCAGTGTGAATTTTGCTTCCATCGGTTTCTACGCCTTTCACCTTTAGTCTTTCCCCTGTGGTCCCAAGAACTTAAAGTGACATGAGTTTTGGATCAGCAAACTAGGGAAATGAGAAGTCGTTTTTCCCCTTTGCAAAAGGAACCCCTTATCCAAAACCCACATTAAAGTGACCGAGTTACAAGAACAAGCTGGAGTAAGCCGAGTGCCCACTGTCCGGATTGTGAAACAGTCGGAGCTGTTTCGCTCCCAACCATCCCAGCCCCTGCTGGACATCCGCACCGACCGCAAGATTGTCGTGGAGGCATCTGCTGGCACGGGCAAGACTTTCGCCATCATCGAGTTGGTGCTGGAACTGGTCTTGGAAGCCGGGATGCCTCTCAAGGAAATCCTGCTCGTCACCTTCACCGAAAAGGCGACCCATGAGTTGCGAGAACGGCTGCGGAGCCGACTCCGTGGTTTGCTCCAGCAACGGGAGTCCGGAACCTCAGACCCGCTGGCAACCGAGCAACCCCATTGGGTGCTGGATGACGCCCGCGCCGAGGAACTTCAGCGGGCCTTGCTCGATTTTGATGCGATTGCGATTCACACCATCCACGGTTTCTGTCTGCGCGTGCTCCGGGAGTTCGCGTTTGAGAACCGCCAGCTCTTTGCACAGAAGCAAACCCCTGTCCACGAATACCTTCCGGATCTGTTGGACAGCTTGCTGCGTCAACAACTGCTGCAACCACACACCGCCTTGGGGCGGATGTTTCAACAAGCCGTGAAACGCACTGGGCTGCGCCCCTCCAGCTTGCTCAAGGAAGTCGCCGAGTTGCAGGGGCATCCGGATCGCCTGATCCCGGATTTTCCGGATTNGGAAACGCTGCTCGCCGATTTCNAACCCGTCTGGGATCGTCTGCTGGAGTGTAACCAGCAACAAGCGGCAACCGCAAATTCCGACGCGGCTCATCCCGTCCGAGTCGCCTACGAACAACTGAATCTCAACGGAACCTCCAGCAAAAAAATGTTCGTGGTGCTGGACTCGCTCACGCATCTGCTGGAGCAAGCGCAGAAGGGTTTGGACCCGGATGAGGTGCTGGGGCAGAGCATGGCGATGGACTTGGGTAAAGTTGCGAACCCCAAGCTCAACAAATCGCTCAAACCAGACAAATGGAATGCTCTTGCTGAATTGCCCCCGCAAGTTGCCGAATGGCGAAACGCCGTGGAAACCTTGCACATTCTGCTGACCAAGGCTGGACTCTCCGGCGCGCAGAGCAAGCACTGGAAGGCGTGGCTGCTGAAAGCGCTGATCGGCCAGTTCCGCCTCAACCTAGATGCCCACAAGGAGGAAGCTGCGATTTACGACTACGATGACATGCTCACGCGGGTGCAGGNGCAACTGCGTCCAGCAGTTCCCGGAGCCGCCGCACTCCGCAACGCCCTGCGCTCCCGCTATCACTGCGCGGTGGTGGACGAGTTTCAGGACACCGATCCTGTGCAGTGGTCCATTTTCCGGGAACTGTTCCTGATCGTTCCGGAGCAGCGCTTGGTGGTGATCAGCGATCCCAAGCAAGCGATTTACGGATTCCGACAAGCCGACTTGGAAACGTACCGCGAGGCGCGTCGGGAATTGCTGGAACATTCCGGACGCAGCACCCCCTTCACGCTCGACAAAAACTTTCGTTCCTCCGCCGCGCTGCTTGAAGACGTGAATCGGATTTTCGGACGTCCAGAGTTTTTTGACAATGCGGGGGACGGCGCGGACGGCATTGTCTATCAAAACCTCAACTGCGGAAATCCGGNGATTGACCTGAAAGTCGCCGGGGCAGCAGCGGAGCCTCCAATTCAGTTACTGGTTCCGGAACCGCGTTTTCGCCTGCAAGCGAGACATTTTGAAGCAGGCACCAAAGCCCTNCCTCCGGAGTTGCAGGAACCTCTTGATCTACTGCGGAACCGCACGTTTCTNGGTGAGACCACATTTGTCGAGCAGGTGCAGGCACACTTGCCAAACCCCGAGGACGCGCAAGCCGTGCAGGCCGTGTTGAAACGGGCGTTGGACGAAAAAACTGCTTTTTCCGAAAGTCAGCTGCGGGAGTTNTGCGCACAAGAAATCCGCAGGTTGCTCCATGATCCGCCGACTTGGTTTGACAAGGAAAAANCGGAACATCGTCTCCTGCGTGCAGGAGACNTCGCTGTGCTGTGCCGCAAACGCAAGGAGGCGGATGCGCTTGCCTCGACCTTCCGGAAGCACGGGATNCCGCACACGGTTTACAAGCAGTCCGGGTTGTTTCAAACTCGTGCGGCGCAGGAAATCCTCGTCTTTTTGCAAGCCATTGAACAACCAGAAGGCTGGTCGCGGATGCAGCAGGCGTGGCTCACGAGTTTCTTCTGTGCCCGGCTGGAAATGCTGGGAGCGCAACGCTCGCTAGGCTGGAGTCATCCGCTACGTCGGCAGTTCGTGGAGTGGCAGGAATTGGCTGAGCAACGCCGTTACCGCCGCCTCTTCAGCACACTGCTGAAATTCACGCAGGTCGTGGAGCGGGATTTGCTCCATAATCTTGCCGAACGGGAAACGACCAACCGCCTGCATTTGATTCAGCATCTGATCCAAGATGGACTTGCCCAACACCTCGACCTCCCGGAACTCATCCAAAACCTGCAACGCCGCATCGATTCGCCCGGAGAATCCGGCAACGACAACACCCTGCGGCGGGANAGCGAACAGGACGCCGTGCAGGTGATGACCATTCACGCAGCGAAGGGGCTGGAATTTCCGGTGGTGTTTGTTTGTGGCGGACTCACAGGCCCGCATCCCAATCGGCTCCACCGCTATCACGATGATCAGAAAACCGTGGTCATCGACTTGCTCCGGGGAGCCAAGGAGCAGGTTGAGCAGGAAGAGCAGGAGGAAAACGAACGGATACTCTACGTNGCCCTCACCCGTGCGTGCGGACGGCTCTACCTCCCGGCTTTTCCCCGGCTGGAACACTGCCCGGAACTTCGGACCTGCAAGCTCTCAGCAGGGGCNCCGCTGGCCTTGTTGCAGAACGCTTTGGATGAGTTCCGGAGTCAGGAGTCAGGAGTTGTCGGAGCGGGCCATGCCCGCGAACCAATGACCAGCCCCCAGCCGCCGCCTTNGCTCAGGNTCCGAGAACGCTCCCTGAGNGNAGNCGAANGGAGTGCCCAACTTTCCCCGGCAATCTTCCGAGCACTGAAAGCGAAACATCGGGGTTTGGTGGCCACCTCCTTCTCACGGCTCAACCGCCAAGACGAGCAGNCAGTAAATNCAGGAGCAGGGCAGACCCACAAATCTANCCCCAAANCAACGCAAACACTTTTGCCGGAACAGNTGGAGNAACNAAAAGAGGGTGACGAAATTTCAGTGAACGAACCNCTCCGCTCCGTCGCCNGTCCGGAACCACTGCCCGGTGGCGCCAAGNCCGGAACCTACTTGCATGAGTTGCTGGAGCGGGTGGATTTTGAGGATGTGAAGCGAGCCGCAAGTTTTGAAGAGTGGTTGGAGCGCACTCAATACCTGTTGCAGTCCGTTTCTGACCAGCATGGCATTGATGAAACNGGACGAGACCATGCGGCCTCATTGGTTTGGTNTGCGCTGACGCGCCCGCTGCCGATCCCTGCCAGCGGGNAAACGTTGCGNATTTCGAATTGCTCCCGGAAACTCGTGGAGTTGGCCTTCCACCTCCCCATTCCGGAAGACCACCATCCCGCCTTGGGAATGCCAGCCACCAGCAAAACTTGGCAAATTGAACGGGGCTATCTACAGGGCTCNATTGACCTGCTCTTTGAATACGAAGCGCCGGAACCGTTGGAGCAGAAACGCATCTACCTCGTGGACTGGAAAAGCAACCGCCTCGACAATTATCAACCAAAGACGCTCGCAGCAACCGTGCAGGAGCATTACGCGTTGCAGGTTAAAATCTATACGCTGGCAACCGCCCACTGGCTGGGCATCCANACCGCCNAGGNNTGGGAACAACGCTTTGGTGGAGTGCTGTATGTCTTCCTGCGAGGAATGCCCCACGGACCTGCCGTTGATTTTCAGCAGCCGACTTGGGCGCAGGTGCAGAGTATCCGCGACACTTTGCAGAGCAGGNCATATTGATGCCGAAGGATTCCGAACTGCTGCTGCTCTCCGCCAACCGCTTTTTTGCGGAAGGAGTTCACCTCGACCACAAACAGCGCAGAGTCATTGACCACCAGTTGGTGTGGACTCCTCCAGCAACAACTGGCCTAGCAGAAGGCGAACATCANCCACCAGCCNCTGCTTNCNCAAGCTTNGANCTNNCAGGTGCTCTNNCNCGNCTGCTNGAATCGTCCGGNTGGNAAGGACTGCCNGTGGTGCTGGTNTTGCCTGCGAATGAGCTGATCTTCCGGAAATTGNACTTCCCGTTTTCCGATGCCCGCAAGATCAGCAAAGCGTTGCCCTTTGAACTTGAAAGCGAACTGGTCGAGGACTTCGCACAACTGGAGTACACGCACCACCTCCAGCCTGAAGGCGAAGGGACACAAGTTTTGGCGGCGTTGGTGCCACAAGTGCTGCTGGAGTCTGCCGGAGAAGTTTTCTTTGAACACGACCTGCACTTGCGCAGCATTGACCATGCGGCGGTCGCCCTGCACCTGATGCGTCCGCTGACGGAAGGGGAGTCCGGCTTTCTTGGTTATGTGGGTCCGGAGGAGGCGTTTGTCGTGGTCATCCAAGAAGGCAAGCTGACCAACATCGTCCACTTCGCCCACGGGATGGGCAAGCTGCTGCAAACTCATGGTGACACGCTGTCCACGCTGCCCCAGTTCCTCGGTGGTTTGGCGAATCACGGCAACGAAGCCAGTGCTGCGCTGNATGCNGCAGGGCTTTCCGGAGCCGATGAATTTCAACAGGAACTCGCTTGGCTTGCGGCTCAGTTCACCCGCACCTTCCGGTTACAAGGATTAGTCGCCGAATCCGAAATCCGCTTTCACGGTGTCTTCAGTCCCTTCCTGAAGTGGGACGGACTTGCGGTGCGNCTCCGGAAATTGCCNCTGCCCGAAGCCGACGATTTTCTGCAAAGTGTTCCGGACAGCCCCGGAGCGCCCTCCGAGCCAAGCGACGAGGCCGAAGATGCACTGGACCTGCTGTTTGAGGAGGAATTTGACGAGGCTCCGGATGCCCCNGGCAAGAGCCCAGAAACGCTCGCGGAACTCAAGCAACAGGCCAAAACACGAGATCAGGAAACACCGGACGAAGCCGACGATTTNCCTTCAGATGCGGAAACCCTCCCCATGCTTGCCGAAGCTGGGCTGCCTCCGGAGAGTGGAACCCCCAGCTTGAAGGCGTTGGAAGGCCGCAAAGCATGGGGCATCACGGGTGATCTGCATACCCTCGCCTCGCTGCTTCAGGACGCTCACCCGCTGCGNCTGTTCACGCAAACACTGCCGTGGCGCCGCTTTCTGAAGCGGCACCGCTGGGGCTTGGCAATGACGGNGTTGCTGCTCGTTGNGGTTGTGAGTATTTTTGNGTATCGCCTGCACAACNCCAAAACTCTGCTCCAGCAGGAAATCGCACAAAGTGANCAGCAGGTTCGTGCACAGCTCAAGCAGGTGCTGGGTTCACCCAGCGCCACCACGATTCCGGNGCAACTGCAGGAGTTGCGCACGTTCATCGAAAAACGCCACCAACAGATTGAAGTCAGCCAGTCCTTTCTGCAACGCGACTACCGGATGCTCGATTTTCTCAAGCGCTTTTCCGGGCTGCTTGAACAAGAACCCGGTTCCGGAGTGTACCGCATTGACCGCCTCGAATACGGCGAGGCCCGCTTTTCGATCAGCGGCCTGATCAACAGTTACGACCGGCTACAGTTGCTCAAAACCCGGCTCAAGGCGCTTCCGGAATTCACGGATAAGCGCGTGGTCGAAAGCAACCGCAAGAGTCCCNACGGCATCGTTTTCCGCATCAGCATTGATTTATAATTCTCACGCCCATGTCCACAAAAAACACAACTCCCGCCAAAACAACAAANTCGTCTGCCCTTGCCCAAGGTTATTTCCGACAGCCCGATGTGCAGGGCNAACGGGTGGTGTTCCAGAGCGAGGACGACCTTTGGGAAGTTCCACTCGNCGGTGGAACCGCCCGCCGNCTCACCAATTCTCGTAGCGAGACCCGTAGTCCCCGGATTTCTCCGGACGGCGCTTGGATCGCCCTCTGCGCGATGGAGGAGGGCGACCACGACGTGTACCTCATGCCCACCTCTGGAGGGGAGATGCAGCGGCTCACNTGGTTGAACTCCGTCATCCATGTGGTTGGGTGGTCCCCAGATGGACAGGACGTGCAATTCGTCAGTGTCCACGAGTCAATCCATCACCGAGGGGCCGATGCGTGGATTTATCGCGTTTCGTCCGCAGGCGGACCGGTGGAGTGCTTGCCGTATGGCCCAGCAATGACGGTCAGTTATCAGGANCCAAAGCAAAAGGCAGAAGGTAGCAACCGACAGCCGACANCCGACAACCGACAACCCACCAAAAGNGGCCTCGTGCTGGGCCGCAACTCGCTCGCCAACTCGCGCTGGAAACGCTATGCGGGGGGCATGGTTGGCGAGCTTTGGATCGACGCCAAGGGCAGCGGTGCCTTTCAGCGCATCCTCAAAGACCTGCCCGGAAACCCCGTGCGTCCCCANTGGATTTGCAACCGCATCTGGTTTGTCTCGGACCACGAGGGCATCGGC
The DNA here is from genome assembly GCA_002707655.1 of Deltaproteobacteria bacterium. The sequence goes on along the minus strand of PANO01000045.1, from coordinate 3,958 downwards.
AACCTCTACTCCTGTAACCCGGACGGCAGCGACCTCCAGCCCGANTCCTTCCAGCAGGAATACTACGTCCGGGAACCCGCCTCCGACGGCAGGCATGTGGTTTTCCATGTTGGCGGCGATCTTTGGCGCATTGACGTGCAGCAGCCACGCAGTCCGAAACGCGAACAACGCATTAACATCCAGTGGGCGACGCAGCGCTCCCGGGTACAGCGCCGCTTCTTTTTTGGGGATCACTACTGGGAGGACATTGACCTTCATCCGGATGGGCACGGTGTCGCGCTCACAGCGCGGGGCAAGCTCTTCGGGATGCCGCTCTGGGAACTCGCCGCCACACAGCTTGGGGTGCGGGACGGGGTGCGTTATCGACTCCAGCGTTGGCTACCGGACAGTCGCGTGGCCGTGATTTCTGACGCGAAAGGGCAAGAGCGGCTGGAGGTNTTTNCGATGGAACCCACCCTTGAACCTGCGGCCCGTTTCCGGTTACCTCCCGGACGAGTGCAGGACTTGGTGGTGTCGCCCCGGCATCCCCACCTCGTGATGACCACCAGCCGCATGGAACTTTGGTGGATGAACGCCAACACGGGACGCTTGCGGCGGCTGGATCACTCCACAGTTTCGGAAATCGACGATCCCGCCTTTTCCCCGGATGGCCACTGGCTGGCGTACAGCAAGAACCTCAGCGTGGAACTCCAAGCGATCTTCCTCATCGACCTCGGTGTCCAGAAGGAGGGCAAGGCGATTCGTCCGCACTCTCCCGTGCAAGTCAGCGATCCTGTGCGCTACGACTTCACCCCCTCGTGGGATCCGGAGGGGCACTGGCTCTATTTCCTCTCGTCACGCACCTACAACCCAATTTGGGACACGGTGCAGACGGCAACCACGTTTTCCCGTTCCATCAAGCCCTACCTCATCACGCTTCAGAAGGACACGCCTAACCCCTTTTTGGAGTTGCCCCGTCCTCCTGGAATCAAGGACGAACCACCCCCGACTCCGGCTGCCCCCGACAGCAAGCCAGAGGAACCCGATCCCCAAGGGGCTAAATTCCCCAAAAAAAGTGCAGCACCCCCCGATCCCCCCTCCATTCCCCAGATCCACATCGATCTGGAAGGCATCAAAAATCGGGTGGTCGAGTTTCCGGTGCCGGAAAGCCTTTACGAGCAGGTCGTTGGGTTGCCCAACCGCGTCCTCTTCACCGAATACCCCATCCGTGGTGCGATGGACGAAGCTCCGGACAACCCGAATCAGGAAGAGGGTTTGCTCTGGGTTTGGGATTTCGAGAAAGGCGAGCGGGAAACACTAGCGCAAGATGTGGGAACCCTGCAGGTTTCGGTGTCGGGCCGCACCCTGCTCTACACTTCGGGCACACGAGTGCGGGTGTTGGAAGCGGGTGTGGCGGTTCCAGAGGATGGCGACGAAACACCCTCGCGCCGCACGGGTTGGCTGGATTTGTCCCGAGTCCGCATTTCCATCAACTACCCGCAGGAGTGGGCNCAGATGTTCCGGGAGACGTGGCGGCTTCAGCAGGAATTTTTCTGGACCGAAGACATGTCCGGGGTGGACTGGCAACGAGTGTTCAAGCGTTACGAAAAGTTGCTGCCGCGCATTAGCTCACGTTCGGAACTCTCGGATCTGATTTGGGAAATGCAGGGAGAACTCGGCACCTCCCATGCTTACGAATACGGCGGGGATTACCCGTTCAGTCCGCGCTATCCNGTGGGCTGGCTGGGGGCAGATCTGGAGTATGATTCGGAACGCACCGCATGGATTTTTCAGCGCATTTANGCCGGAGATTTGTGGTGCCGCAACGGNCATTCCCCACTGGCAGAACCCGGAGTGCTGGTGCAGCAGGGCGACTTGCTGCTGGAAGTTGCCGGGATGCCGCTGGACGCCNAAACCACCCCCGGGGAACTGCTCGTCAATCAGGCCGGAGAACAGATCATCCTCACGGTTGCATCACAGGACGCACCGGACAAGCGACGCCACTTGGTGGTCCGCACGCTTGCCTCCGAGCGCAATACCCGCTACCGCGAGTGGGTGCAGGCGAATGCNAAGTTTGTTTCCGAGGCAACCTCCGGACGAGTGGGCTACCTCCACATTCCGGACATGGCGGAACTGGGCATTGCGGAGTTCCATCGNGGCTACCTTGCGCAGGTGGGTCGCGACGGTCTCATCATTGACGTGCGCTACAATGCCGGGGGCATGGTCTCCCCGTTGATTCTGGAAAAACTGATGCACCGACATCTTGGTTACGACGTGCCGCGCTGGGGGACTCCGGAATCCTACCCCTACCACACCTTACGCGGTCACCTGCTGGCACTCACCAACCAGTTCGCAGGTTCCGATGGCGACATGTTCACTGCGAGCTTCCGGGAATTGGGTTTGGGTCCAGTGGTGGGCAAACGCACTTGGGGCGGGGTGATCGGCATTGACAGTCGCTACCAACTGGTGGATGGCACCACCACCACCCAACCGCAATACTCCATCTGGTTTCACCACGCGGGTTGGTCGGTTGAAAACTACGGAGTCGATCCGGACATCGAGGTGGAGGATTCTCCGCAGTCTTATCAGGAAGGACGGGATTTGCAGCTCGAACGCGCCGTTGAGGTGATGCTGAAACGTCTGGAGGACGAGCCGATCACCCCGATACGGTTTGACCAGCCGCCACGACGCCCACTGCCGAAGTAGAGCCGAATGCCGCCAGTCAAGGTCTTGACCCCGCGGACTACCCGGTGATGGGGATCTGGAAAAGGGCCGGTGGAAAATTCAGCGGTGCCTTCAGGTCGCCCCCCCAAACAATCACAAACCGCAAGATCGTTCCTCCGGTTAAAATTGAGGCGAACTTAACGGTGGCGACCAGATTTTCAAAAGGCCGGATGATTTTCCTGAAAAACATCTCAACGAACGTGAGAAGCAGGGGGAGGGACAACCCGACCCCGATGATGCCCCACCAAAACCAGTTGGCCAAGGCACCCTGAGTCACATACTCGTAGGCCATCACACTCCCGTTCGGAACCACAAACTGTCCGGAGGCATCGAGTTTCGCCGGATTGGACGCAAGATACCGCATGAAAAGGTTGACTTCCAACAACTCCACTAGAATCGCAGCCAAAATCCCGTAGCTGAGAACCTCCAGCACTCCATTGGTCTCCTTGGGGCTGGTGCTGAGGAAGACCCGGAAAAACACGAACACAATCCGGCGCCGGCCATTCCGGTCAAGACTCCTGAGTTGAGAAACAAGGTCGGAAGGTACTGCTGAGACCACAAGGGGACAAACCCGGTTGGGAGGCGACCGTCACCAACGCTGCGGAACTTTCAATTCTTGCGGCGTCCACCTCCAAAGTGGAACGACAATTACAGAGAAACACTCCCCAGCGCTTTGCCCGCATCAGCTTTTTTCCTTTTGATTGTGTGGTTCTTCAAACTTAACTGGCGCACCATAGCCCCATTTCCTCCGAGTCACAACCAGTTTCTTGGAAAGACGCGTCCCAATACCCGTTTTCTCACCCGTCCTCTTCTGGTGGTATCGGCTGGACTTCATGCGGAAAAATCAATCATGCTGGTGCCAACCCATTGCACAGGAAACAACATGGACATCACTCAATACTTCTCAAAGAATCTGCTCACCGGAAAAACCGTCTGCGTGACCGGCGGGGGCAGCGGCATCAACCTCGGCATCGCCAAGAACTTCGCCGCCGTCGGAGCGAAGGTCGCCATCTGCGGGCGCACTCCGGAAAAGCTGGAAGCCGCCGCCGAGGAAATCCGAGAACACGGCACCGAGGTCTTCACGCAAGCCGCCGACGTGCGGGACTACGAGGCGCTGGAGTCCTTCTTCCGGAACACGGTGGAAACCCTCGGTTCGGTGGACGTGCTGGTCTGTGGGGCGGCGGGAAATTTCATAGCGCCTGCGGAAAAGCTCAGCGCCAACGGCTTCAAGACGGTGGTGGACATCGACCTGCTG
>PANO01000044.1 GCA_002707655.1 Deltaproteobacteria bacterium | reverse complement strand
CGTAGTATTGAATGAAAGTCGTCATGTTTTGGTGTCCGTCAAATCGAAAGGGGCTGGGGCTGCTGAGCCTGGTGCGGATGCTCTGCGCCGGTGTACACTTTGAGGCGCGAGAGCATGTGACGGTTGAGGGCGTTCTTGGCCATCATGCCCTTGACAGCCCGCTGAATGATCGCCTCAGGCTTGCGGGCACGGAGATCCTTGAGACGGTACTCCTTCAACCCCCCCGGATAGCCCGTGTGGTGGTAGTACATCTTGTCGGTTTCCTTGTTGCCGGTCACTTCCACCTTGTCGGCATTGACCACGACCACAAAGTCACCGGTGTCCACATGCGGGGCGTAAATGACCTTATGCTTGCCTCGCAACACAGTAGCAATGCGGGTGGCGATCTTGCCCAGAGTCTTTCCGGAAGCGTCCACAATCCACCACTGGCGCAGATGCGTCCCGTTCTCCATGTCTTCCTTGCGAACAAATCGCGTTTTCATCACTTCTCTCCAAACGGTGCCCGGATTCCGGTGCACATTACAAGTAAACTATTCATTAAGCCGGAACCCGCGCCAGAACACAAGCTTTTTTGGCAAAAACGCAGGGTTAGATCGGATTAGCACCGATGACAACGTTGCGGCCCGACTCCTTGCCCTGGTAGAGGCAGTCGTCCGCCTGCTTGAGAAGATGCTCGATGGACTCTGCATCTTCCGGAAAGGTGGCGACCCCGAAGGTGGCGGTGAGGTTGCCGAGCGGCTGCTGTTCCTGATAGGGGATGTCCTCGTCCGCAATCGCCTTCCTGAGCTTTTCGCCGATCCGGAGGGCGTTGGCCTTGTTGCACTTGGGCAGCATCATCACAAACTCCTCACCTCCGAAGCGGGCGGCGAGGTCGCCACGCCGCACCCGGGTCTTGAACACCGAGGAGACCGTGGCCAGCACCACATCCCCCATCTGGTGCCCGTGGGTGTCGTTGTAGTGCTTGAAGTTGTCCACGTCGGCGATGATCAGGGAGAACGGCTCCTGACGTTCCGGATAGAGAGTGACCAGTGCTTCGATGAATTCGTCGAGCTTGCGGCGGTTGGCAAGTCCGGTGAGGCGGTCGGTGTCAGCAGCATGTTCGACTTGCTCCAACTCGCGCTGGCGGTAGTAGGAGACCCGCAGTTGCGAGAGCAGGTGTCGGCAGTCGAATTCCGAAAACGGTTTCGACAGAAACGAGGTCACGCCCAGATTGGCGAGTTGTTCCCGGTTGCCCTCTTCCGTGCAATAGCGGCTGACGGCCAGAATCATTTCAGAGGCAAGCACACAGCCTTCGATAGCAGGCACCACCTCGGCATCGGACTCCCCGTCTAGGGGGTCCACGAGAATGAGGTCAAAGCGCTGGGTGAGGTCGCCCTCCAGTAGCTTTTCCTTGGAAATTTCAGAAACTTGTCCCCGCGGCCAGACGTCTTGCACCAATGCCAGTAGTTGCTCCAGCGATTCCGGATTGGAATCCACCACCCCAATCTTGGGCGGCTGAACCTCATCACTAGCCCGGTTGCCGTGCTGGAGGCGGGTTTGCGCGGTGGTGATGCGCAGCTTTTCGGCAAGGATGTGCGCGAAAACCAGATAAATTGCCGAGACTTCTGCCGAGTGTTCCGGAGCCGTGAAGAGTTCGTTGGGGAACATCACGAGCCAGCTCTCGACTTCGGCAACTACACTCGCTGAGTGTGGTCCCGGACGCAGCACCGACATCTCACCGATCACGTCCCCTGTCTGGTCCAGCCGCATAAGAAAGGACTCCTGCGATGTGACCGCGAGTGAACCTTCAAGCAACACTCCCATACGCGCCGCCTGCTCATCGCCTTCCTGAAAGATCACCTCTTCCGGATTGCACCTCACCAACTCTCCACGCCGGAGCATTTGCTCCAAAACCTGTTCGTCAAGCTGCCGAAAATAACGCCCAGCGGCAATCCGGCGGGTGATGCTTTCCAGTTCGTTATGGTCGATTTGAGTTGAAAGGGGTGTGCATTCCATGAGCTTGCTGTCGACTTGAGAGCGTGTTAGCGTAAGTGAACGCTAAGGAAAACATTGTTGTAATAACTATGCCACGCTCAGATCACAACCGCAACCATCAGAAAACATGTGGCTCCCGATAACCGCGATGGTGGTTGCTCCCGGACTCGCGTGGATCTGGGCGCTGCTCCACTGGAATCGCAACCAGCGCCCGCAGTTTCGCCTCTTGCTACGTCTGTTCCTCGGCGGGAATCTCTGCGGCCTGCTGGCGTTGCTGCTCAACCACTTGGTGGAGAAATACACTCGCTTCTGGCCCGGAGCGCCGGCAGACTTTGGAATCCTTGGATGGGACTGGTCACTGTCACGCTCAGGATTCTGGCTGCTGATTGGGGCCAACGAGGAGTTTGCCAAGCTCGTCGTTCTGCTACTGCTCTCCTACGTCTTTGGACGACTCCGGAACCCCGCTGAGGGGATGGTGCAGGCCGGAGCGGTCGCCTTGGGATTTGCCACCATCGAAAATGCTTTCTACCTAGACCAGTACGGTCCTGCCGTACTGATCACCCGGACCATCATCACCCTGCCTGCTCATGCGTTCATGTCGATGCCGATGGGGTATCTACTGGGAAAATCCGCCCTGCGCTTGTACCGAGAAGACGGCGCAGTTCCGGATCATTATCGGGAAATGTGGTCAGTTTTGGGAGCGTGGCTGGTCGCCTTCCTGCTGCACGGAACCTACGATCTCTGGCTCTCGCTCAACCACGAAGTGCTGGCCTACGCTCAAATTGGTGGGATGGCGCTGCTGAGTCTGTGGCTGTTACGGCGCTCCCAGCATGAAGTTCCACCCCTCCTCACATCATCGCCAGCTTAATCGAGCCAATCATCTGGAACATTTGCGGGCGCACAGCCGCTTGGTTGTTGAGACGGTCAAAGCGCATCAGCAGGTGCTTGAGCGCTCGATCCATCAGCACTGGGTCCTTGGAGGCGAGCGTTTGTTCCATCATGCCGAGCAACACCTTGGTTTGCTCCGGATCACGAGAGGCGTCCAGTTCTTCACCAATGTCATTGACGCTGGAGATCAGCAACTCCGAGTCCTCCAACTTCACCGAGCGTTCGACCAACTTGCCCAGCGTCTCCATGCGCTCCTTGCCGGAACTGCGCTGGTAGCGACGATGCAGCAGCACATACTCTGAACGTAGCAGCATCTCCTGTGCTTCGGCATATTCTGGAAAGTCCGAGTTCACCTTTTCTAACTCACGAACAGCGAGTTCGTAGTCTTTCTGCTCATACGCCTGCTTACCCCGCTTGTAGGGAATCTTGCGGATGACCTTGAGGGCTTGCGGGTAGAGGTCGGAATCGGTCGGGATCTTACGGAATTTGCGGGCCGCAAGCGCGTAATCGTCTGCCTCGTAAGCATGGAGGCCCTGCTCAAAGGCAACCGATTCATTGCTCTGAGAGTTGAAATTGAGCATTCCGCAGCCCCCCAGTAAGGAGACCACAAGCAGCGTCAAGAAAATGTGTTGAATTCGCATGGTGGAGGTTTGGAATTTAAAGTGTTTTATGTCCCTGAATTAGCCTGCTTCCTTGCAGCAACAACCCAGACGGTGATCCCGATGATGCCCCCGATCCCCGCCAACACGAGGAGCAACCACGGCCACGAGACCGCATCCTTGAGGACCACCACAAACACAATTGCGATGAGCAGCAACGAGGGCACCTCGTTGAACAAACGGAACCGGCGCGAGTTCCAAGTGCAGGTGCCTTCCGCGAGTTGCGCCCGGAGCCGCCCGCACCAGAGGTGATAGCCGATGAGCAGCGCCACCAGCCCCAGTTTTGCGTGCAGCCAGTCCGGAAAACCCCAAAAGTGCAAAAGGACGCTTCCGAAGATGACCGTGATGCAGAGTCCGGGCCACGTGATGGCGTACCACAAGCGCCGCTCCATGAGTGCGAATTGCGCGCTTAGAATGCTGCACTCTGGCTCCGGTTTGGACTGCGCCTCTTGGTGATAAACAAAGAGGCGTCCGAGGTAGAACAGCCCCGCAAACCAGACCACAACGCCGATGATGTGTAAGGCTTTCAGGTAGAGCAAAACAGCCTCCTTTCTTCATTTGACCCAATCCCGCTCGTCCTGAGCTTGTCGAAGAATGGCGTGGGCTGTACCTGCACTTCGATGGACATCAGACTAAACGGTCGTGCGGGCGAGCAGGCGGTTCACCAACTCGGAATTGAGTCGGACCTGCAAGGTTCGGTTCTGCGAAAAATGCACCAGCCCGGCTGGTCCGCCACGCACCCTGCGGACGTGTTTGCGCCGGGTGTAATCGACTTCGGCGCGTCCGGCCTTCCGGAGTTTACTGAAGTACGTCGCCAGTTGTGCCGCTTCTTCCAGTGTTCGTGTGGGTAGGTCTCCCCCAAAATTCCGGATCACCACATGCGCTCCGCCCACCCCCTGAGCGTGAAGCCACCAGTCGTTGCCCTTGGCCCAGCGGAAGGTCACAGTCTCGTTTTCGCGGGCGTTGCGCCCCACCCAGATTTCCAACCCGTCCGAGCTGATGCGGATCAGGGGTCCGGAGACTTTGGTCCTCTTGCTGGAGGTTTTGTTGACTTCACGAGGTCGCNTCGCCTGCATCCATAGCGGCAGGCGTGATTCCCATGCCGCCNCTGCCANATCATCCCGGAGTCCGGCAAGCTGCTCCAGTGCCANACTCAAGCTCTCCAACTGGCTCTGAGTTTCCGTGATCCGTCGTTTAACATGAGGTCTGGAACGCTCCAGCTTTTCGGCCCGGCGGTACAACACTTTCAGGTTCTGCTGGGGGGATTCCTGTGGGTTGAGTGGAATGCACACCTCGGCGAGTTCGTTTTCAGAGTACTCCAACACAATGATTTCTGCTTGTCCCGGCTGGAGTTCGTGCAACTTCGATTTGAGCAAATCTCCCCAACGACGGAAACGATGAGCATCGCTCAAGCTGGTTTGGTCAACCTCCAAGTGCTGGAGTCTACGGTGCAGTTGCTTGCACAGTCGTTTGAGGTGCTGTTGCCACACCGCTTGTTGCCCATGAGTTTGAGCCGCTTCCGATTGTTCTCTAGCTTCTGGNCGTGATCGGTGCCAGTGGNTGGGNTGGGTGTAGGGTTTGCCTTTGGCAAGCGAGCGNCCAGACTGATTGGGATTCCGGAGCGCAATCAGCAGGTGTCGTTCCTCGTCAAGCAGGAGCAGGTTGCTGTCGGAGCCGTTGTCTTCATGAACGAGGTGGAAACGCTGCACCCGCTCATCCTTGAGCTGGTCAATCGTCACTTCCTGAACACGAGGATGCAGTTGTGCCCACTGAGCCACTCGTCCGTTCAAGATGCGAGTNCGTAGCCACAGACAGAAGATGGGCGGATTGGGAGCGTTTTGATGCGGTTCGCTGCTGGGGTGGATGCCCGAGGCTTCCGGGGTTGCTGAGATCAACCAGCGCGAGCGACGGGAGGGCAAAGGGGCTTGCGGATGGAAGAGGTCAAGCCGAATGGCGTTGGTCCCGCGCTGTGAAACACGTTGGATGCGACCACCCACCCATGAGTCCAAGGGAGAGTCCGCCATTGTCCAAGCTTGCCTCCGGTTCAGACGTGGGAAAGGTCGCGGGAGCGGCGCACNGCGAGTTGGAAATAATCCATGCCCAACTCTCCCAAAGCATCGTCCTGAAGTGCCACCTTCATTTCGCAGGAGTTCACTCCTTGTTTGAGCGCTTGGAAAGTTTCGTAAAGCGGCAATAATCGGTTCAGTTCCCGATCTTTGGAGGTGTCAATGTAGCGTTGCAGGAAAACCGTTCTGAGGTCGTTCCGGTTGCGGCGCATCAACTCCACACTCAGGGCTGCTACGTCGTTTGCGACATCAAGCACGGCATACTTGCGATGCACTTCTTGCGGACTCGCAACGGTGATGGTCTCACCNTTGAGGTGGAGGTGTTCGGGCAAGAACGCCCCGTGCCCTCCAACGACTCGACCCTTGCGGAGTCGTCGCACGAGNATCGCCCCATTGNCGTCCAGAAACTTCTCCAGCGGATGCCGGATCATATCCAGAATCGGCTGTGTCAGCGACGCATCAAAGTAACGCTTGAGTTGGTAGAGAAAATCCTCACACAAGGCTCGGAAGGCTTCCGGACGCGCCGAATTGGCGACCTTGTCCTTGTCCTTGACCGCGAGACTCGCGTGAGTTTCAGCAAGCTGCGCCCCGATCCGCTCCAAATCCGCAACTCCGGCCTTTTCCTTGTCCAGCCGAACATTCAGGAATCCGGACTCTCTCAAAAAGGGTATCTCCAACGCATACTCGACGGGTGAACCCTCGCCCTCCAACTGGAAACCCCCGGAGGTTTCGTGAACGGGTACCACCCGGGCCGGGAATGCGTGATTGAATTGCTGAAGCANCCGGGCTTCTTCACGGCAAAACACCTCCTTGATCGAGGGGNTGGGGTACTCGTTCCCGGGCTTCTTGACCTTGTAGAGGAGTTCGTCGGCTCGAAATAGATACGACGTGTGGGTTTCCGTCAAACCTACGGATTTCGGAGTTTGCGGATACGCTTCCGGATGCTTCAGTGCCTCCACCCAAGCGGGTAAGTTATGGNTCATGTTTTGTTTTTNAGGAAGGCTAGATGTTGAGAAGGTGTCCGAGTTTAGACTTCTTCACTTGCAGGTACGACTCGTTCTTGGGGTTGGATTCCACTTGCAGCGAAACCCGCTCGACCACTTCCAGACCGTGCCCTTGCACCCCGACGATCTTGCGTGGATTGTTGGTCAGCAGACGCATCCTCCGGATGCCGAGCAGGTAGAGCATCTGCGCCCCCATGCCATAGTCGCGGAGGTCATCTTTGAAACCGAGGCGGCTGTTGGCTTCAACCGTGTCGGCGCCTTCATCCTGAAGATGATAGGCCAGTAACTTGTTGATGAGGCCGATGCCTCGGCCTTCCTGCGGGAGGTAAAGGATCACCCCCTTGCCCTCCTGTTCGATCATCCGCATCGCCGCTTCCAACTGTGGCCCGCAGTCGCAGCGATAGGAGCCAAAGACATCCCCGGTGAGGCATTCGGAATGCACCCGGACCAGCACAGGCTCGTCCGGCTCCCAAGTGCCCTTGACGAGGGCGACATAGTCGCTGTCGTCAAGGGTGCTTTGAAAGCCGATGACCCGGAATTCCCCATGCTCGGTTGGCAGCGCAGCCTCGGCTCTCTTCTCGACCAAGGTTTCGGTGCGCTTACGGTACTCGATGAAATCCGCAATCGTGACCAGTGGCAGCTTGTGGGTGTCCGCGAATTNCCGGAGTTCCGGGTAGCGCGCCATCGTACCGTCTTCGTTCATGATCTCGCAAACCACTCCTCCCGGACGCAGCCCCGCCAAGCGGGCAAGGTCCACCGCCGCTTCCGTATGCCCGGCACGTCGCAGTACACCGCCGATTTGGGCGAGCAGAGGAAAGATATGCCCCGGACGCCGCAGGTCGCTGGGCCGTGCATCTGGGGCCATGGCGGCCTGAATGGTGCGGGCGCGGTCTTGTGCGGAAATTCCCGTCGTCACTCCCGTTGCCGCTTCAATCGTGACCGTGAAGTTCGTGCCGTGCCCAGAAGTGTTTTCCGAGACCATCAGCGGCAGGTGGAGTTGCTGAACGCGCTCTGCGTCAATCGGCATGCAGATGAGTCCGCGAGCGTGCTTGGCCATGAAATTGATGATCTCCGGAGTGACCTTCTCCGCTGCACAAATCAGGTCGCCCTCGTTTTCGCGGTCCTCGTCGTCCACCATCACGATCAGCTCTCCCCGACGGATCGTATCAATGGCGTCTGCGATGGCGTCAAATCTCGGTTCCAGTGCTTTCATAGCCCCTTGCGTTTGTGTCCCCGCATGGTAATGAGATACACGGTCCCATACACCACGAATGCCATCCCAAAAAGAATCAGTCCCTCATGAATTTCTATCACCTTGCCTTTACGTCAAATAGTCTGCAACGATCATCAGATCCTCTCCAACGGACTGGTGCGTCCGGATGCTCCAGCGAGTCGTGTCCGCAAGTCCTTCGGCGCCCCACTCACCACACCACCCGAGTGCGGCCTGCCCGCCAATCACCTTGGGGGCGAGGAAGAGCACGAGTCGGTTCGGCAGGTTCGCCACCAAAGCACTGGCATGAAGCTGACTGCCTCCCTCAATCAGCACCTTCCGGTGGCCACGTTCCGCAAGCTGATCCAATACCCAAGACAGCTCCGGGCGTACCGTGGTTGCCTGTAGCACCGTCACATGCGGACGTTCGCAGAATCCATCATTCTGGGCATCGCGCCCTGTAGCCACAAACACCGAAACCCCATCTTCCGCCAGCAATCGGCTGTTTTCCGGCAGCCTTCCGTAGGAATCCAGCACCACCCGCACCGGATGGCGACCTTCCGGAATCCCCCGTGTGGTCAGTGCTGGGTTATCCGCCAGCACCGTGTTGATGCCAACGAGTATCGCGTCATGCGTGTTCCGCAGCCAGTGGCCCAACTTGCGGGCGTTGGGACTGGTGATCCATTGCGATTCTCCGGTCTTGGTGGCGATCTTGCCGTCCAGCGTGGCGGCTGCTTTGAGTGTCACCCAGCGTTCGGCAGCTTCCGGAGGGGTCAACCATTCTAGAATAGACGAGTCCCCCTCTTCCATCATAGAGCAATTTTCCGGACTTGTCATGGGGAGGGCTGTCCGTTCTCAAATCCTCCCTCGTAGAGGACAAACTGCGCGTCTTTCGAATAGAGGGTTCCGGTGCCGTGGTACTTTCCCCGCTGAAACTCGCCCGCATAAATTCGGAAACCATTGACATCAAACTGCACGCCTTTCCCCTCGGGCCGACCGGATTTGAATCCGCCTTCGTAGGCGATCTGTCCACTGTCCCAGAAAAGCAGTCCCTTACCCTCAGCTACCCCTTTCTTGAGTGGCCCCGTGTAGCGCAGGTTGCGATCCTGATAGTAGGTGTCGGGCGGCAACCCTCCGGGGTCCGGAAGCAGCCGCACGATCACAGGGCCAAGCCCCAAGGCAGGCACCGACACTGCCATCACCAAAACCAACAGTCCAAATACACGGATCATGAGAGGTTTCCAAGGCTGAAGAAACTGGCTATTCTTTAGGACGGATCGCATCCGTGCGAGGATCGATCAGGAAACGCTGCGGCTTGCCAGTGGGGGTGGACTTAAGCAACAGTGTTCCTGCACCAACATCCTCGAATCCGGGCGCATCCATCATCGCAGTGATCAGGATGAGTCCGTCGAACGGCTGCGCCCCTCTGGGCAAAGGCTTGAGAGTGAACGGCACCCGCACTGACCCGCGTTCGTTGAGGTTTACACGCTGGGGCAGTACTACTCCCGCGAAATTGCTTTCCAGTAAGACCGGTCCCGGACGCGCCAAAGAGCGACGGTTATGGGAATTTCCCAATTCGATGGAGAGGAAGAGCCGGAGGGGTTTCTTGGCAAAGAGATCCACCTCGTACTGCTCGGTGCGCAAGAAGAGTTTGTAGGGCAACGGTGCTCGTTTTTCTGCAAGATCATCCATGCGCCGGAACTCCGGGAGCCACTGCCCCGGACTCAACTCGACCGTGGACGCGGCATTGGAAACCTCAATTTTCCCTTCGGTGAGGTGAACGGTGGTGAGTTCTCCAGACTGCTTCACCAGCAGCACGGTTCCGCGCACCGCCACCACGGCGGTCGGGGTGCGGATGCTCACCTGCTGAAACTGCCGCTTGAGCCTTCCGTGCAAGGTGCCTTTTTTCAGCCCCAGCCCCAGCTTGAAGGTCCGCGCCTTGGTTTTCTGCTCCCCACCGGATTCGATGGTGAACTCGGTTTCCGCAAACAAACGGACCCGCGAACCATCTCGGAAGACAATCGTGGCCTTGGCTCCGGTTCCGGTCTTGATGACATCTCCCAATCCGAGCAAACGTCCGTTGCGCCCGGAAACGCTTTTCTGCGTGGATTTTTGCCGGACCTCCACAAACCCCGAAACGGTGCGCATGGTGGCGATGGTGGTGGTGGCCACTGACGACTGGGCAGACAGTGGTGCCGCCAGCACCAACAACAAAGGAAGCAGCAGAAGAAAGCGGGTCAACATACTCGTATCATGAAAGTGCAGTTTGCCCCGGAGACCGAGAGTTTTATGGGATACTAACAGAAAATGGCGGGAGGGTCAGCACGAATCGGAGGTGGCCCCGCTTCAACAGCGCAAGGTTCCTCAGAAACGAGTGAACACGGAGAGGATGGGACCACCACCAACGGTGATGGTTTCATACTGCTGACGGGAGCCCGTGGCCCTGTTTGTGCCAAGGCTGGTGGAATTCGTGACACCGGAGGTCGAGATCGCAAATTCGAACTTGAAGCCGGCTTCCTCGCCTCCGTACTCTGTGCCGAACTTCAGCATCTGCACGTTAATGCTGTAGTTGGAACTCTGGCTGGAGTTATAGACGGTATTGGTGTAGCTACCGTCGGTGTCCCGTCCTCCATCATTGTAGGAGTTCTTGAGGCTGAAATTTCCAGTCAGCAGCCCGATGTTCATGTTGAACTTAGCCTCGGTCGCCTCCTTCCAGTACCAGTTCCCGCCGATCAGAAATCCAGGTCCGGCATCCTGCGCAACATCTCCGATCTTGCGGCTGCTCGAATCCGTGAGGGTGAAGTAGCTGCGTCCCGGACTGATGCCGAGGACGGTCTCCACGGTGAAGAAGGGAGTGAAGATCCACTCAAGACCAACGGCGGTGCTTTGGATGGACGCCGAGNTTGANNCNGNNANCTCNGTNCCGNNACNGTTCGTTGTCGTTACGTAGGNGTAGTTGACNGTNGTGATGAAGCGCTGGAAGGANCCACGCCATTTTTTCTTCTTCCGACCTTGCGCTTCGGCCAGTGTGGCNAANGCGACCAGCAAAACGAGCANCAGCGGGAGAATTCTTTTCATGCGAATCATTTGGAAACGGGAACGTGCTTGCCCTCGCGGAAATGCACACTCCACGCCACTCCAAAAGTTCCCCGCTCANACCGCCCGCAGCAANGCCAAGGGTTTTTGCCGCAGCGTTCCGGAGGCNGCCAGCAGGGCNACCCCCATGCTCAGCAGCGAAACNCCGATGACGCTGGCGACGCTCACCTCCCACGCAAGCATCCAAAGCCGCCCGAAGAACTGCCACGCCAGCGCGTAGGACATCGCCAAACTCAGCAGCAGCCCAAAGAGCGCCGCGAAAAACCCAAGCAATCCGAACTCCAGCAGGACGAGCGTGCGCACGTCCTGAAACCGCGCACCCAAAACCTTGAGCAGGTTCAGTTCCCATTGGCGCGTCTGCACCTCATGCCGCGCAATCGAATAAACCACCACCAGCCCGACAAGAATGGAAAGCCACGCCATCATCCGAATCGCCAAACTCATCTGGTCGCTGATCTGGAGGATGCGGGTGACGATCCGAGTGACATCAATCACCGAGACGTTTGGAAACTCCTGCACCACTATGTTCTGGATCGTGAGCCGCTGCTGGTCGTCCAACCTGCTGATGGAACCCAAGAAGCTCGCCGGGGCTTCCTCCAGCACTCCGGGTTGGAAGAGGATGAAGAAGTTGGGCTGAAAGCTGTTCCACTTCACCTGACGAAAGTTGACCACGCGCCCTTCCACCGGAACGCCCAGCACATCAAATGTGAGGAGATCCCCCAGCCGCAACCCCAGCCGTGAGGCAAAGCGTTCTTCTAGCGAAAGCTCTGGAGGTTCTGAAGAAAGCGGATCGTAGGACGCGGCCAGCGGACGCCCGGAAACGATGCGCTCTGAATTGGAAAGCGCGGTGCGGTACGAGAGGTTGATTCCACGAGACCGGAATCTGCGGTCGCCTTCCTGCTCGCGGGTCAGCACCTGCCCGTCCAATTCGGTGCGGAACGGAGTGCCGTTGACCGCCTCCAGCCGCGCCCGCACAAGCGGAGAAAGGTGGTCGAGTGCCGTGCCGTGCTGTGCGAGCATCCCTTGCACGGGGTCCACTTGTTCGGGTTGGATGTCAAACAAGAAGAGGCTGGGCACTTTCACTCCTTCTGGACGAGCGACCTCCTCCTGCAAACCGTTGTGAATTTGCGGCACTAGGTTGATGAGCAGTGTGCCCACTGCAATCGCCAGAAAACAGGAGATTGACCCCAGACGATTCCGAGAGAGGTTGCGGAACGCCAACCGCCCCATCGTGCCAAAGCTTGGCCCGGCAAGCTGGAGCAGCGACAGCAGCCCCCACCCCAACAGTCCCAGCACGAGGATGCTGCCGAAAAGCATGCCGATGAACGCACTGCCGACGATCCACGATTGTGCCTGCCACACCGCCAATCCCCAATACACGAAAATCAGCGGGAGATACGCCCCCACGTCCCGGAAACGCCAGCGTCCACCCACACTCCGGAGCCCAAGGTGTTCGTGGAACAGCGAAAGTGGCTGCACCAATTGGAGCCGCGTCAACACAGGCAGACAGAACGCGATGCTCCCCAGCGATCCCATCACGAACGCCAGCCCAAGGTTCCGGAGGTTGAACGAGGTCTCGAATCCGGGCGGGAGAAATTCCGCAAGCAACCACGGCAGCGCAGGCAAAATCAGCACTGCCCCGACAATCGCCACCAGCGCCGCAGCCGTGCCGAGCAGGCCAAGCTGCCACAGCACCACCTGCACGGTTTCGGAACGCTGCGCCCCCAAGCTCATCAGAATCGCCATCTCCCGGAAGCGCTGCCGCAGGTANCTCCGGAAAAGATAGGCCGCACCAATGCTGGCGAGGAAGAGTGCGATCAACGCGATCAGCCCAAGGTAGTCGTTGAGGTAGCCCAACACGCGCCCTAGATTTTCGCTCGCGCCGTCGTGCGTCTGCACCCGAATCCTTGATGTTTCCCCGGAAAGGTTCCGGATTTCCTGCTGAAGTTGCTGCGAGAGGTGCTCCAAATCTGTGTCTTCCGGAAGCCAGTAGAGTCGCTGAAACCTGATACGGCTCTTGGTCGTGAGCAGTCCCGTACTCTCCACTTGTGAGAGTCCGATGTACACCCGTGGCGCGACTCCAAAGGAGTTGAACGCGCTGCTCGCGTCCTCCGTGATCGCAGCAGCAATCTCGAACTCGCGGTCTCCAATCTGGAGTTGCTCTCCCACTTCCAAGCCCAGCGCATTCAGCAGTTCCGGATACGCCCAGAGCTTTCCGCCTTCGAGCAATTCCCGCCGCACCCAATCGGCATCGGCGACTCCCTTGTGGGCAAGCCGCAGTCCGCCGTAGAACGGAAAGCCCTCGTCCACGGCAATGAGCTGCACGAGCCGGGAACGGTCAGCCCCGGCGACCATTGTGAAGAAAGCGACGCGCCGAGTTTCACGGTGGTCTTCCGGGAGCAAGGTTCGCAGCCGGTCGAGGACTTCAGACTCAAACGGCGTGTTCGAGGAGAGCGAGAGGTCGGCGGTCAGAATCGCCTTGGAGTTGCGGGCGAGGTGGCGGTCCAGCGAAACCTGAAAGGAGTCGAGCGCGATGAANCCCGCCAGTCCAAGGGCAAGGTTGACGACAAAAAAGACGCTGAAACGCAGGTTGTTGCGCAGTTCCCNGACGGCNAGCTTGGGCCAGAGCGTCCAGCGCGGCGGCAACGATCCGGACTGCTGGGGTCGCGGCAGGGGGGCGTTCAATGCAGTGCCCCGGCCTGAAGGGTGTGCTGTCGGGTGCAGCGCCGGGCCAACTCCTGATTGTGTGTGACCAGCACCAGCGTCATGCCCTGCTCGGAAACCAAATCGAACAGCAAGTCCGAAACCTGCTCGCCCGTCTGCTGATCGAGATTGCCCGTCGGTTCGTCGGCCAAGAGCAGGGCGGGTTCGATCACCAGCGCCCGCGCAATCGCCACGCGCTGGCATTCCCCGCCACTGAGTTGGTGGGGGAAGTGAGTCTCGCGGTGCGACAGCCCCACCTGCTCCAGTGCGGTCNTGGCTCGGGATTGCGCATTGCGGGACCGCGCCATTTCCAGCGGCAAGGCCACGTTTTCCAGCGCGGTCAGGTGCGCCATCAGGTGAAACTGCTGGAAGACGATGCCGATATTCTTGGCCCGNAAGCGGGTGAGGGCTTCCTCAGACAGCTCCGGAANGTTCTCGCCGCGCAAGCGCAGGGTGCCCTCAGTGGGACGGTCAAGTCCCGCCATCAACGAAAGCAGGGTGGATTTCCCGCTTCCGGACTGGCCGACNATGGCAGCGGTCTCGCCGTCACCGACCGCAAGGTTGAGCTTGGAGAGGACGTGGACGGGTTCCTTGGAACCGGGGTGCGGGAAGGATTTGGACAGTTGCTCGATCTGTAGAATCACCGTGTGGCTTGGAAGAAGTGTTGAAANTTCCANTATACGGCACTTNGCGTATGGAATCCACTACGAGGACGCGGAAACCGCCGGGTTTATTGTATCAGGATGTTGTTTAAAGAAACGCTCCTTCCCTCGCCACAGATCACCGGATTCAAAAAACATCCGTGAGGATTTGCGCCAATCCGCAGCCAAAACTCAGAACCGGGAGTCATCGTGCTTGACTGTAGCNCCTTGTCGGTGATAACCGTTGCTTCTTGATTTTCCCTACACACAACGCTATTTTTAAGGTGGAGATGCTTATGAATATCCTGTTTCCAGTCAAACGGTTGAGCCGAAAAAACTTGCGGATTTCCTGACATTTTGAGATAAACCGCACNNCANCCANTCACCGAGNANNAACNCCNATNCCGGNATCCCCNTTGNNGAATTGGAGGAGGNGTGTNCANATCATGTNTGGTTTTNGGAACAACCGNGTTGNTCGTGATGAGTACGGGATGTGCGGANTCCNAGAAGGAGGAGTTCGAGGAAACNAGCACGNCATCATCCGCATTCACGGTGAGTTCNGTTTATCCTGCCGACAANGCCACAGGCGTTTCCGTTTCCGATAACATCACCGTCACGTTCAGTGGCTCCCTGAGTTCTTCTGGAGTTGACAACCAAACCCTGCAATTGCTCGATAACGGAACCGCTCTCAGCGGCAACCTCACGGTCAGCAGCACACAGTTAATCCTTGATCCCGCAGTTTCCCTCAGCTACAGCACCCAGCACAGCATCCAGCTGTCCGGACAAATCCAAAACTCGGCAGGCACAAGTCTCGGCGACAACCAGACGTGGAGCTTCACCACGGGAACTGA
>PANO01000043.1 GCA_002707655.1 Deltaproteobacteria bacterium | reverse complement strand
TCTCCTTCCCAAGTGCCATCATAACACGATTGAGGAGGAGGCTAAAGCGGTTCCGCCTGAAGGCGAAGGTTTTTACCAGTAGAATGGAAAGTCAACCACTATGGACTGCAAGTCCATAGCATGATTCCCTGACTGAAAGTCAGAATCTAGGCTCAAGCCCATTGAAAGCTACAGACTTGAAGTCTGTGATTGATGACTCAAAGTCATTCACCATCAACGGTAAAACCATCATCCTTGTCAATGTGGTGCTCCAAGTATTCCTGGATCGTCTGATCAGTGACCGTTCCCGAACTGAAGGCTGCATAGCCAATCCCCCAGAAGTGTCGGCCCCAAAACTTTGCTCCCACTTCCGGAAATTCAGCCTGGATCATTTTGGAAGACCGACCTTTCAGACGCTTGATCATCTCACTGACGGATAGTTTGGGAGGATAGGAAACATAGAGATGAATGTGATCCTTGCTCACATGGCCTTTGACAATCTGAATGTCATTGGCCTCACAGATTTGGCGAAGCAAGTCTCGAATACGACACGCCACATCCTGCTGAAGGGCCTTGTGGCGATATTTCGTGCACCAGACCAGATGGACTTTCAAGTCATGAGTGCTGTGCGATCCCTTGCGGTAACGTCTCATTCATGCCCCTTGCTTGATAACTCAAATCCTCGTCCAAAAAGACGAGCCTGTCATCAAGCAAGGCACATGCCTGAGAATTTTACTAAAAGTCTTGGACTGAAAGTTCATAGTTTTTACTAACGGATTGGAACAATAAAGGATAGCCGCAGTTGTTGTACCCCCGATAGCCAGTAGCTATTGCAACACCTGCTGCCAGCAGGTGCGGACGTTGCCTTCATGTTGGTTGGAAACGACCCTGAAAAAGGATGTTGTTTTGTGGAGATGTGGAGGACGGTCGCTTAGACCGAGAGCGTCTGAAAGGGAGCGTTGAAGGTGATCGCCAAGTAGATGGCGATGCCGACAATGTCGTTGGTGGTGGTGATGAAGGGGCCGACCGCAAGGGCCGGGTCAATGTTGAGGCGTTTGAGCAGGATGGGGACCGAGCAACCGACCATTGCCGCAAAGCAGACCACCACGACCAGCGCCAATCCGGTGGTGATCGCCATCTGCAAGTTTTCAGTGAGGTAGAAGGTCATCAGCACCAGCAAGGCTGCACAGACGACTCCATTCAGGAAGCCCACCCGCAGTTCCTTCCAGAGCCGCACCAGTAAATCGGTGGTCTGAATCGCTCCTGTGGCCAAACCCCGGACCACAATCGAGGAGGACTGGATGCCGATGCTCCCGCCAATCGCAGCAATCAGTGGGATGAAGTAGGCGACTTCCGGAATCTGGAGTATGGCACTCTCGTAGGAATTCATCACAATAGCCGTTAGAAACCCGCCGAGCAAGCCGAGTACCAACCACGGCAGGCGATCCCGCGAAGCCCGCAGCACCGAGGGTTCCGTGACCTCTTCTGTACCGGTTCCCGTGATGTGCCCAATATCCTCGTAGTGCTCCTCCTCCATCACATTCACAAGATCATCAATGGTGATGCGTCCAATCAGCTTGAGGTGCTTGTCAATGACCGGCACGACGACGAGATCGTACTCCTTGGCAATCCGGGCCACCTCCTCCTGATCCAAATCCTCGTCCACCGCGACCACGTCCGGATTCATCAGGTCGGCGATCTTCGTTTGGCGATCCGCAAGCAGCAGTTCCGTGACGGTGACGGTGCCAATGAGGTGCCGATACTCGTCCACCACATACGCGGTGTAGAACATCTGAAACCCCTGCCGCATGATGTAACTCTGAATCTCCTGGACGGCCTCGCTCACGGTCTCGTCCTTGACGATGGAGACAATATGCGGGGTCATCAAGCCCCCGGCACTTTCCTCATCGTACTGAAGCAGAGTTGTCAGTTCCTCACGACTTTTGGCCGGCAAGTTTTCCAGCACTGCATCAACCTGTGATTCATCGAGGATCGACACCAAATCTGCGGCGTCATCCTGCTTCATGCCCTCGACAATGTCGGTGAGTTGTTCNGCACTGAACTGCCCCACGATTTCCTCCAGCACCGTGGAGGAATCCTGAAGTTCCTTCAGGACCAAGGGCACCTGCTCTTGGTCCAACAGGTCCAGAATCGCAAGTTGCTGCTTGAGGTTGAGGTGGNGTAGGATGCTCGTAACCTCATTTGGAGAGAGGGTGTCCAGCAAGCTCTTGAGCACTTGGGTGCGCTCGGTGTTGATGAGCTTCTTGACGAGCCGGTGGTACTGCGGATCGCGGGTCTTCGTCATGGTTCTGGTGGGAAGAATTCAGGAGTCAGAAGTCAGAATGCAGCAGGGGAACGGCTCAATGTAGAATTGCCTCTGTCGTCATCCCACAAAACTTACCCCAAGAAGACCGGGAACTCGAATCCCAATTCCCCACGCTCCTGATTCCTGAATTCTGACTCCTTGTCTAGCTCTTGAGCGGTCGCCACTGCTGAAGCAGGTCGAGCAGCAGCCGGACGCCAAACCCGGTGGCACTCTTGGAGGGGTGGTAGTCGATGCTCTTCACGCCCCATGCGACTCCCGCGATGTCGAGGTGNACCCAAGGGGTGTCGCCCACAAAGTGTTCAAGAAAAATCCCGCCGATGATGGTTCCGGCTCCACCATCGGCGATGTTCTGGAGGTCACCGTGNGCGCCTTTGAGCGCCTCGCTGTAATCCGGATCGTTTGGCAGTTCCCAGACCCGTTCGCCTGTGCGCTGGGCCGCGCTCTGCAATTGCCGCATCAAGTCCTCGTTGTTGGTGATCGCCCCTGCGATGTAATGCCCAAGCGCGACGACGCAGGCGCCGGTCAGGGTTGCAAGGTCAATGATCGCGTCCGGNTTGAGCTTGTCCACCGTGTAGGCCANGGCATCGCCAAGCACCAGCCGNCCTTCGGCGTCGGTGTTGAGGATTTCCACCCGTTTGCCGTTGTACGCGGTCACGATGTCTCCCGGACGCTGCGCGGTGCCGCTGGGCATGTTTTCGGAAGTTGCAACGACGCCGATCACATTGACCTTGGGCTTGAGTTGAGCGACCGCGCTCATCGCACCCAGCACCGCTGCCGAACCGCACATATCGTACTTCATCTCGTCCATGCTCTTGCCCGGCTTGAGTGAGATGCCTCCGGAATCGAAGGTGATGCCCTTGCCGACCAGCGCAACCGTTTGCTTCGCTCCCGCAGGGCGGTATTCCAAAACGATCAGCTTGGCTGGTTCTTCCGAACCCTTGCTCACGCCGAGCAGCATTCCCATTCCGAGTTTCTGCATGTCCTTTTCTTCCAAGACCTTGCACTTGAGCTTGTGCTGCTTGGCGAGTGCTTGAGCATGTTCAGCAACCTGCTGAGGCCGGAGGTCGTTCGGCGGGGTGTTGCCCAGCGTGCGNGCAGAATTCGTGGCCTCCGCGAGGACCGCGCCCGCCTTCACAGACTTGCGGTCTGTGAGCTTGTGGGGATCGNAAATGCNAATTTTTGCCGATTTTTTCGGGGAGTCCTCGTCTTGCGTCTTGTACTCCTTGAACTCATATGCGCCCAACTGAATACCTTCCGCCAGCACCGTTCCCAGCGGTAGCTTTCCAGATTTCCGCAAGGTCGGCGTGACAAGAACCCCAATGGTGTCAGCCTTCAGGCAGGACAAGCTCTGCCCGATCTTGCCGGCGGCTCGGCGCAGTCGTTCGCNATCGAGTTTGTCCAAGGGACCCAAGCCGATCAGCAGCGCCTGTTTCCACGTTGCATCTCCCGTCACCAAGTGGTGCTTCGTGCCCTGCTTTCCGGAAAACACGCCAAGGTCTATTGCGGAGGCAATCGGTTTCTTCAACACCCGAGGTAGGCCATTCAGGCCGTTGCCCCGCAGGTCGGTATTTCCCGCGACAAAGACCACGAGGGCATCCAGTTTTTCGTCTGCAAGTGGCTTGCTGCTGTAATCAATCTTGAGGTCCATTTTTTTAGTTTCGGAGTTTCGGAGTTTCGGAGTTTCGGAGTTTCGGAGTTTCAAGTCCGGCTCAACTTAACGGGAGGCCTGTACGAACCACAAGCCAATTCCTAGAAACGTCAGGCCGTCCTCTGCCGTTCCAGAGCGTTTTGCCGGATTTGGGAGAGCGACGCCTTCATGCTGGTGGATTCCGGATCCACGAGCAGTTCAATGAGCGCGGGCTTGTTGGCACGTCGGGCGCGCTCCAGGGCTTCCGGGAATTCCTCGGTGCGTCGGATTTGCTCACCGTGCGCACCGAAGGCACGGGCGTAGGCAGCAAAGTCCGGGTTCTGAATGCTGGTGCCATGCACACGCCCCGGAAAGTCACGTTCCTGGTGCACCCGGATGGTGCCGAACATGCCGTTGTTGACCACAAGCATAATCAGATTCACGCCGTATTGCACCGCCGTCGCCAGTTCCGATCCCGCCATCAGAAAACAACCATCGCCCGCCAGGCAGACGACTTCACGTTGCGGATACAGCAGCTTTGCCGAAATCGCGGCAGGAAAGCCATAGGCCATCGCGCCGCTGGTGGGGCCAAGTTGGCTGGGGAAGTTTTTGAAGCGCCAGAAACGATGCCCCCATGCGGTGTGGAGGCCCGCCCCGTTGGTGACAATTGCATCAGGAAGCGTTTCTCGGAGATGCGTCAGCACTGCGCCAAAATTGAGATCACCGGACACTGGAAACGGTTTCAGGTACGCAAGGTAATCGTCTCGTGCCGCCTTGGTCCAGTCCGACCACGCCACGGTTTCCGGAGTCGGCAAGCCTGCCAGTGCCTGCGTCAGTGGCTCCATTGCGGAGTTGATGAGCAAATCGCCCTGATAAACCCGGCCCAGTTCTTCGGCCCCGGAGTGGGCATGAATCAGCGTCTGCTGCGGCACGGGAATCTTGACGAGGGAGTAGCCGCTCGTGGTCGTCTCTCCTAGTCGCGCCCCCAGCACCAGCAGCAAATCAGCGTCCTGCACTCGCGCCGCCAGCTTGGGATTGCAGGAAATTCCGAGTTCTCCGGCGTACTTCGGATGGTAATTGTCAAAGTGATCCTGACACCGAAATGACGTGATCACCGGAAGGTTCCACTGCGCGGCAAACGTTTCCGTGTGGGCGCGAACCTGCTCGCTCCAGCGGCTCCCCCCGACCACCACCAGCGGCTTCCGGGACGTTTGCAGCAANTCCGNNATGCGCNCAANNTTNTCTGNGGTGGGCGCCGNCTGCGGNACNTGNTANNANCNGGCATCCGNAACNTCNCANNNGTCCANCAGCATNTCCTGTGGCANGGNGANGACCACNGGTCCNGGACGNCCGGTGGTGGCNACGTGNAACGCNTGGCTCAGCAGTTCCGGAATGCGGGCGGCATCGTGAATCTCACAGACCCACTTGCTCATTTCAGAAAAGAAGTGACGGTAATCCATTTCCTGAAACGCCTCGCGTCCCAAGGCTTCACGCTGCACCTGTCCAATGAAAAGGAGCAGTGGCGTGGAATCCTGAAACGCCGTGTGCAGCCCCACGCTCGCATGTGCTGCACCTGGACCTCGCGTGACGAGGCAAATGCCCGGACGCCCCGTGAGCTTGCCGTGCGCCTCCGCCATGTTCGCCGCGTTCGCCTCGTGCCGACAAGTGATCAGGCGGATTTCCTCCCGCGCGTCATAGAGTGCGTCCAGCACCGCTAAAAAGCTCTCGCCCGGNACGCAAAAGGCNAGGTCNGATCCGTGAATCCGCAGTTGATCCACAAGGATCTGTGCCCCGGTTCGAGATTNTGTTGCAGTCATGTCGTCTATCCGTAATGGTGGTTAATGTCCCACCTNATTGACTGTGCGGAGGATCATGGGAGTCTCTCCATTGGNGGTAGTCCCAACATTATGCCATGATGGTTCTATTATCGATAGAGTCTATTAAACTTCCTTGAAGGATCGCAATCATGCCTTACGCCACCACCGATGATGGTATCCAGCTTTATTACGAGACCACGGGTGCCGGAGAACCGCTCGTGTTCGTCCACGAGTATGCAGGAGACCACCGCAGTTGGGAACCACAGATGCGGCATTTTGGACGACNCTACCACNGCCTCAGCTATGCCGCCCGTGGTTACCCNCCCTCGGATGTGCCAGAGGATGTGTCGCAATACTCGCAAGACCGCGCAAGGTTGGATATTCTCGCAGTTNTGGATCACTGCGGTTTCAAAAAAGCCCACATCTGCGGTCTGTCAATGGGCGGATTCGCCACCCTGCACTTCGGGCTGCACCATCCGGATCGCGCCCTCTCGCTGGTGGTTGCAGGCTGCGGGTACGGAGCCGAGAAGGACAAGCAGGAACAGTTCCGNGCCGAGGCCGAGGTCACTGCGAATTTCATTGAGAAATTCTCCAGCGATGCCTTTGCGGACAAGTACGCCGAAGGTCCNACCCGCATCCAGTTCAANAACAAAGACCCCCGCGGATGGCGGGAGTTTAGGAACCAACTCGCGGAGCATTCGATCCGAGGCTCGGTTCTGACGATGCGTGGTGTGCAGGCGCGGCGGCCTTCCTTGTATGACCTTGAAGTGCAGTTGCGGAAGCTCACGTTACCGACCCTNATTCTGACTGGAGANGAAGACGAACCTTGTTTGCTGCCAGGAGTTTTCATGAAACGCCTGATNCGCAGTTCTGCCTTGGTCACACTGCCGAACGCNGGACACACCATTAACCTAGAATCTCCNGACGAATTCAACCATGCCGTTGATCAGTTCCTGACGCAGGTGCGTTCCGGACGCTGGCCGGTGCGAGATNCCCCAACGGAAGCNGGAGGTTCCATTCTGGGGATTGACGATGAGTCGGCTTGATCCCGAGTGAAGACCAAAGCTCACGTTGACCTCTGCCATCGTCTTGACGTTTCTGGTGATAAATCTGCAAAAGGGCTGAGACTCCTCTTTTTTTCTTAAGACTGAATGAACAACCCTGCCGCAAGCGATGGGGCACTAGGAACCCGGAATACAGGAGCCAGAAGTCAGAATGGGATAGCCCGACTCCTGAATACTGACTCCTGAATGCTTCTCCCTTCAGGGGAACCTTCCTCGTTGTTCTGAACGCAGCAAGCTGTGGGGGATCAGACACGAAAACGATGGACCTTCAGCGACATCCGTTTTTTGGCAGGAGCGTCAACGATCACCTTTCACCACAGAAGGAATGGACCAGCAGGCGACGAGACAAGGTTTTTTTTACGGCTATCTGATCGTTGGGGCGAGCAGCAGCATCCAGATGATGTTTCTCTCCTGCATGTTTGCCTACGGGGTGCTGTTCAAGGAACTTGAATCAGAATTCGGCTGGTCGCGTGCAGCCATTGCCGGGGCGCCTTCCCTGATGATGCTGATGATGGGAACGTTAGGGATTTTTTTGGGACGGGTAAACGACGTCGCAGGACCGAGGCTGTTGCTGACACTGACGGGGGTGCTTTACGGCGTGGGCTTCATGCTCATGTACCAGATGAACAGCCTTTGGGAGCTATACCTGTTTTTTGGGGTGATGGGGGGGCTTGGGCTGGCCTCGCACGACGTGGCCACCCTTTCCACCGTCAACCGCTGGTTCATCCGTTTCCGGGGACTGATGACGGGCATCGTCAAATCTGGAGCGGGACTGGGGCAGGTGATTGGTCCAATCGCCGCCAGTTTTCTAGTGATAACCTACGGTTGGAGAATTGCCTGCCTGTTGATGGGACTGTTTGCGATGGTCGGTATAGTCTTGGCCTCCCAGTTGATGAGGAGGGATCCGGAGGGGATGCAGACCCTTCCCTTGTCTGAACCTCATTCAAACAACAGGGGGCCAGCCCCGGAAAGTGCCTCGCTCAGTTTCGAAGAAGCCTGGAAAACTCGTTCCTTCTGGATTCTTTGCCTTGCAAAGTTCGCCGATTTGTTTTGCCTGGTGTCGGTCATCAGCCACATTGTTCCCCACGGCATTGACCTCGGGCTGGATCCGACAGTGGCGGTGACAGTGCTTTCCACCATCGGTGGCTGTAGCATCATCGGAAGGCTGGTGCTTGGTTCTTTATTTGACCGCATCGGACCCCAAAAATCTCTTTGGATTTGTTTTTCACTGTTGCTTCTGGGACTGATGCTGATACTGCATACGGAAGACTCGTCGCTTCTGTTCGTATTCGCTCTGATCTACGGAATTAGCCACGGAGGTTTCTTTGCCGTCGCCTCCCCTTCGGTGGCCCATTATTTTGGCACCCGATCTCATGGAATACTTTTTGGCACCGTCCTCTTTTTTGGAGCGCTCGGAGGTACCGTTGGGCCGATAGCCACCGGAAGGATCTATGATCTCTACCAAAGCTACGACAATGCCTTCATGATGCTCATGGTCTTTACTTGCATCGGTTTCTTGTTGACCTTGGGTTTGAAACATCCCAAAATGCTGAATCCTTGAGTGTGGATCACTTTGACATTCAAGAATAATTTAAGGGACTGAAGCAACTCAGACTCTCAAAGAGAGTTACAGCGGCCAAGATGTAGCAACGAGAGAGCCGACTGGCAGCGCGTCAGAAATGTGAAATAATCGAGCTGTTTGATGCAGGAATCACTAATGAAGTCGGTGCATTTTATTGGGATGTAAACCATCAATAATATCAGGTTTTTAATTGACTTTATTGCATTTGTCAAAACGACAGTAGCTTATGCATGTGTCGAGGTAGAAGTCGAGGAAATTTGCAGGAGAAGAGAATAGGGAAATAATGGTACGTGGGGGTGTGAAAATAAACAACTATTTTAAGCTTTTCAGTTTTGTCNTTTTTTCATCTTATCANAAAAAGTTAAAAAGAATACTAAAAANCNAAACTAGCGCCANNATAAANTTCTTTCCAAGTTATTCCATTGCTGCTTGAACCTAGGCTCCACTCGCGGAGACCAAGTACTACATCAGGAGCCCCTTTTNTATCAAGTGAGTAATCGAATTCAATAAACTTAGTGGTTCCTGACGAGTAATTTGTTTTATCATCACCATATTCGTATAATCCGTTTGTTACTTTGCCGCTTCCAAAGGTCAAAAACCATAATGATAATGACAACTCAGTTGTTGTACCTTGTCTTTTTCTTCGAGTTACAGTTCTGTCGCCGTTGGCGATACTTCCTTTAGTTACATTATCAACTATGGAACTTTGCGCAACACCAATTCCGATAAAACCCAAGGTGAGCCTAGCCCCGTAACCAGGAAGTGTTTTTGACTCCTCAGTTTCCTTTTCTTTATTTGTGTCGGAAAAACTAATCATATCAGAAAGCTGCCTAGGAAAGGAGGCAAGAATTTTAAAAGATGATGCGCTAATGTTTGGTATAAATATCAATAAAAATATAAATGAGAGAAAAAATATTTTTATCATATTCATCTTAAAATAAGTGATTAATTTTGTCTTATCAATGAAAACCTTCGTGCCTGATTTATTCACCAGTTATTTACCGGTCTAGAATAAATTCATCCTGTTTTTTTGGAAATGCAAACCAAGGGCCAGCCAGATTTGAATGCTCAGAATCACCGCTGCGCAACGGAAAATGGTTGACCTTGCTGGTGGGTTCATGTCAAAAGGCTCGCTAGATGGATTAAAATCGCCGACATGGCCACGACTTGAGCAGTGGCGAGATCGGCTGGGCTGAACTTCGACTACTGACGAAAGCTAGATGAACAGGGGAGCAATTAATGGATGATTCGCAACCTTTGCCCTGCGGGACAGGCCAGCCGGAATGGCGAGGGGCGGATTCCGGTTTCTTTGGATCCAGACAAGTTTCTGAACTTCACACGATCCCAACTCCAGCTCATTTACTTCAGTGTCAAGTGTGTCACGGGATTGAATGATGAGGCGAAGCTGTTTTGGATACGGTTGCAGCGTCTGTGTGGGACTGCTCACGGTTGCAAACGGGTTCGCATTACCTAAATTTCGAGATTTCACCTCCCAAAGTTCTCTCCAACCACCGATTACAACGGAATGAAACCGATCCTTCTCATCGTCTGCCTGATCACAGGAATCCACGCACCAGCATGGGGAGCGGAGCCAATCAGTATCCCTAACTGGATGGTGCTCGGGCCATTTCTGGCAGCCCCTCGAGATGGTGGAATTGATCACCTCCTCGCTTTCGGTGGAGAAAAGCGCATCGTGCCATCGAAAGATCAGTTGTTTTATTCCCCACTCACTCCAAATGGAACCCTTCAGTGGCGGGAAATAAAGGGCCAGACTGAGGAAATCACCCTCAAGCACGAGAGGATTGACTGGGACTCCATCTATGAAAGGTTCGGGTCCATTGGACTCCTGAATGTCAGCTACGCCTACAGCGAAGTTAAAGTTGAACGGGACACCCGGGCTCTCGTTTGGAGTAAGAAGGTTCCCGTATTCGTTCTCAACGGCAAAGGATATCTGGGAGAACCCTATTCAAAAACCTTCAATCACACACCGATTCTTCTCAGGCAGGGGGTTAATCGGATTCTGCTAAAAGTCGCAGGCAAGCTGGATCACTCTTTCACCTTCCGCATGACTCCCTTGCAGGAACAGGCAGTCCTGCTTGACGATTTCACGGTTCCTGACCTGTTGGCAACACAACTCGTTCAAGACATTTTGATTGGGGTTGCATTTCTCAACACCACTGAAAACTGGCTGGACAATCTTAGTATTGCAACGGGAGCAACCCATGCCTTCAAAGCCTCAAGCACTCCTGTTCGCCCTGTTGCACCTTTCAGCGTGGTCAAGGTTCCAATACAGCTAGTCGCCAATAAAAACGTCACGCTTCCTTCAGACAACAAATCCCATTCGCTTCAGGTTCAACTTTTCCGCTCTGAAGATGAACTTGCCAGAAAACCCGTCAACCTAAGTGTCAAATCAACGAAGGAGGCACGAAAAATCACCTTTCTTTCCGAAATCGACAATTCGGTACAGTATTTCTCAGTGTTCCACCCCACCAAGCATGATCCTTCCAAACAATACCCCGTCATTTTCTCTCTCCACGGTGCGGGGGTTGAAGCAGAATGGATGTCGGATCAATACTCTTCCAAGGAATGGGCGTTCCTGGTTTTTCCCACCAATCGCAGACCCTTCGGCTCCGATTGGCAGGATTGGGGAAGGCTGGATTTTCTGGAGGTGATGGAGCAGGTGAAGCAACGCTACAATGTTGATCAAGAACGCTTCTACTTGACGGGACACTCGATGGGCGGGCAGGGGGTTTGGCACATCGGCTTGCACTATCCTTCGTTGTTTGCCGCTATCGCACCCCTGGCAGGCTGGACCAACTTCCAAATTTACTCACCCTTCACTTTTCAAAAAAGCAGGATGCTCACGGATCCAAACCTCCTATTGTCTCGGCAGCGGGCGATGCTGGACAGCAATAACCTCTACTTTCTGCCTAACGCACAGCATCTCCCAATCATCGTAACCCATGGTGAAAAGGACAAGGTGGTGCCCCCCACGCATCCACGCCTCTATCAGGAAATCCTCAACCAACTCGGGTTCAAGGTGCTGTACAGGGAGATTGCAGGGAAGCCGCACTGGTGGAGGGAACCGCTTGTGAAGGGGAAGGGCGCGGATGTCGTGGAAAATGACGAGATCATGCAGTTCCTGAAGCGGCAACGGCTGCAACGGTTTCCCAAGACCCTCAAGGTCCGGCTTTACGACCTGACCGTCAATGACCAGTACTACTGGGTCAAAGTGCTCAAGCAAACTCAGGTGATGCGTGACACCACAGTTGAGGCTAATGTGGACGGGAACTCAATTGTGTTGGAAACGAAGAACATTGATGCCTTGGAGATCAATGCCGACCGGCAGCTCATTGACTTTGACAATATCACCGTTGTCTGGAACGGCGGGTCCCATAAGTTCGATCTGAAGACGGGACAAAGACGATTGAAATTGGCACGAGAGGGGAAAAGCCTCGCAAACGCCAAGTCCGCGAACTCACTGAAATCCGTGTTTTTCAGTCCTTTTGTGATTGTCTATGGCACAAGGGGAACTAAACAGACGACCGACGACCTGCTCCATGGGGCGCGGTTGATTGCCGCGAAGTTCTGGCGCGTTGCCAACGGCAGGACCCGAATTCTAAGGGACGTGGACGTGGACGAAACCATCATTCGGGACTTCAATCTTGTCCTGCTGGGATCGGGACAATCCAATGCGCTTACAAACCGAATTCTGGGGCGACTGCCAATGACCGTAGGAAAGGGCCAACTTCAGTTTCAAGGCAGAACCCACACAGGGGACAAGGCCATTGTCCTGCTCCATCCCAATCCCCTGAATCCGGACAAGCTGATCGCGTTGTTTGCCGGGACCACGCCACGCTCGGAACTGCTGTCCCTCTACTTTCTTCCACTTTATTCGGGTTCAAGCACCCCGGATTATATTATCTTCAACGACTCCGTGCGAAAATACGTCTGGGGAGGGGTTGAGGATGCTGGATTCTTCTCAAACCAGTGGACCATAGAGTAATTCAGCACGAGCATAAAGCGAGACTGCCCGCTTGGCCAGTTCTCTCGCAAGAACTTCACGCCCAAACGTGCGTTCACCCTGAGCCGAAATGTTCATGGATGTTCCGGGAGTGGCGCGGGTGTCCATGAGTTTGTTTCCCGGCCCGCAAGACCCTTGAAGACTTGATGACGGGGAATCCGCAAGTTCATGCAGACTCTCAAGGGAGCCGAATCAATCACATACAATCCAGTGTGTCGGCTCATTTCCATGCGGAACCGCAAATACGGAACCACTGCGATGGCAGCGATTCCGATGAAGCAGGAGTAGCTGATTAAACCGGGAAATTCCCGGCGCTGGTACTGCCAAATGATTTTCTGATAAAAGTGTTTGAGATTCGGAGCACCGATGATTTGATGGGCCACCAAAATTGTCATGATCTCACACAGAGCCAGA
>PANO01000042.1 GCA_002707655.1 Deltaproteobacteria bacterium | reverse complement strand
GGTGAGGATGAAGCCGAACACCCGCTTCCAGAGGTTCAAGTTCCGGGCACTGAATCCGGTGTTTTGCACCGGGCCGTTTTTGGTGTGCGGTCGTGAGGCCGACCGCCACTTGCAACTCTGGGTGGCGCATCCGCAGGGCACCTTGGCGATGCAAGGCACTCTTGACTACGAGGACAAATGAAAAAGACCGCACTGATCACAGGCGCAGGCACCGGCATTGGCCGCGCCCTGAGTGAATTTCTGATTGAAGCCGGGCTTCAAGTGATTGCGGTGGGGCGGCGTCCGCAGCCGCTGGAGTCGCTGCGTGCCAGCCATCCCGATGCCGTTGTTGCGGTTTCCGCAGACGTGGGCACGGAAGCAGGACGCCTTGCGATTGCCGAGGCCGTTTCTGGAGCAGTCCTGAACTTGCTGGTCCACAACGCGGCGGTGCTGGAACCCGCCGGGCCGCTGGCCGAAATGTCTTTGGAAGCGTGGCGCGAGCATCAGGCGATCAATCTGGAAGGTCCGCTTTTTCTGACCCAAGCATTGCTCCCACGGCTCGAGTCCGGCTCCCGGATCCTGCACATTTCATCGGGGGCGGCGCACACTGCGATTCAGGGCTGGGCGGCGTACTGCATGTCCAAGGCTGCGCTGCACATGGGCTACCAGTGCTGGCGCAACGAGTTGCAGGCGCGGAGTGTTCTGGTGGGGAGTGTGCGTCCGGGCGTGGTGGACACCCCGATGCAGGAGGCCATCCGGGATTTTGATGAAACCGCCTTCCCCCTTGTGGAAAAATTCCGGGCCTTCAAGGCGGATGGGGAACTGGAACCTCCGGAACGAGTTGCCTGCTTTCTGGGGTGGTTGCTGCTGAAGGCACCAGAAGCCACCTTCACGGCACAAGAACTGGACATCCGGGACGAAACTTTGTGGTCAAACTGGGAAGACTTTCAACCCTAGACGGTGTGGCCCATGCTCGCTTCCGGATCGGCTTGCTCTAGTGCGTCAGCAATACGATCCACCCA
The DNA here is from genome assembly GCA_002707655.1 of Deltaproteobacteria bacterium. Next base: position 17,511 of record PANO01000042.1, on the reverse strand, counting down.
GACTTGGGCCGCTTCCGGGTTCGGTTGTGACTTGCGCAGGGCTTCAAGGTAGGCCCACACCGTATCCGCTCCTGCTGTGAGTTGCAGGTTCCGGGCGTGGGAGAGGTGCTCCAGCCAGTTGGGCGGGAGCGGAGCCTTCGTCACAGGGTCGTGCAGTTGCGGTGGGCACCATCACAGAAGGGCTTCTTTTCGGAAAGCCCGCAGCGGCAGAGCGCAATCGTTCCCTCCTTCTTCTCTTCGGTCCCATCCTCATGCACTAGGGTTGCGCCGCCCTTGATCAGCAGCGGCCCCTTGGCGTTCACTTGAATTTTCAGATCTGACATTTGGTCTCCTTGTTTGAGGGGGGTTCAGTCAAACCCTGCATTTTAATCGCTGACAGGCAGGTTGCAAGCCGTGCAGAACCCGAAAAAACGCCGCAGAAGTCGCATTGAAACACATTGATTTCAACAAATCGACATTCAGGGGGTTGACCATTTTTGATAAACTTGAGATTATAGTAGGTACCGTAACAGCTTTGCAAGCATGATTTGGAGATGTCAACGAACCCAAATTGCTGGGGTCGTGACGATATGAGACTAGACAATATGACTGATCGAACCACTACCAACAAACGCTCTTCCCGTGCCAATGGGTCAGGCTTCTCGATGGGATCCGGCGATGGCGGCGGCCATCGGGGGGAGTACGACCCGAGGTTCCGCATGGATAGCCCGACGGGTCCTGACTACGGAGAACTGGAGTATCCCAATGACGACCCAGTGCAGGTGTATCTCCGCAAGATGGGCCGCTACAAGCTCTTGAGCCGCAAGCAGGAGTTGGAAGTCGCTCAGGAAATCGAGCAGGGGAACGATGCCTTGATTGAGGTGTTTGCCGAATCCCCGCTGGTGATGGACTACCTTGTCTTGCTCAAGAGCGAGTTGAAGAAAGGCGAAACCCGCGCACGCAGTTTGATCGCCGGTATTGACCACAATGACAACCTCATTGAGGACGAGGAAACTGCGTCAAAGACCCTCGTGAAGGGTTTGTCCCGGATGGAGAAGGCCTACAAGGGCCTGATTGGCGCTCGCAATAAGGGGATCAAGTCCGACATCGTCAAGAAGCAGACAGTGTTGTGCGATGAACTGAAGCAGATCAGCTTCAGTTCCCAGCAGTTGTTGTCGATGGGCAAACTGCTGCTGGATCAGTATCGGCAGGTGCAACTCGCCCAATCCCGTGCCCTCCGTTTTGAGAAGGCGCTGAACATGACGTGTGAGGATGCTCAAAAGCTCTTTGAGAAGTTGAGCCAGACCGACACGCCTAGGAAGAAGTTGTACGCCGAGAAAAAAATCGCAAAGGAAACAAATTCCTTGTTCAGGACGGCACGGCGGAATTTAGAGAAAACCGGACTCTATCGTCACCGTACCGAACTGCATCTGGTGCAGACCGGAGTTGAGGAAGAGGTGTTCAACGGCACAGTGCAGCGGCTGAAGGCTGCCCAAAACCGGGTCAACGACGCCAAGAACCGACTCACGCGGGCCAACCTGCGACTCGTGATCAGCATTGCAAAAAAGCACATCAACCGCGGACTCCAGTTCCTCGATCTCATTCAGGAGGGAAATCTTGGTTTGATGCGGGCGGTGGAGAAGTTTGAATACCGCCGAGGCTTCAAGTTCTCGACCTATGCGACGTGGTGGATTCGACAGTCGATCACGCGGGCGATCATTGATCAGGCTCGCACGATCCGGATTCCAGTCCACATGATCGAGACCATCAACAAACTCTCGCAAATCTGGCGGACTACCACACAGGAGCATGGNCGCGAACCGACTCCGGNCGAGTTGGAAGAGCATCTCAAGATGCCGCTCGACAAGGTCAAGGAAGCATTGCGAATCGCTCGTGACCCGGTCTCGTTGGACACTCCGATCGGTGATGATGACGACTCGCACCTCCGGGACTTTATCGCGGATGACAAGATTCGCAAACCGGACGAAGTCACCACGCGGCACAATCTGGANCACATTCTGCGCNGCACTTTGGGGNCNCTCACGGATCGGGAGGAGCGCGTGATCCAGAAACGCTTCGGCATTGACGGGAACAAGGAGGCGACGCTGGAGGAAATCGGNCTTGATTTTGATGTCACCCGCGAGCGCATCCGCCAGATCGAGGCCAAGGCCATTCAGCGACTCCGGCACCCTTCACGGGCTCCGCTCCTGAAAGCCTTCCACGAGGTCTAAGCTTCCTGAANTTCGGGGTTGCTGGCATGTGTTAGCCAACCCCGACCCCATGTCTGCGTCCCTCATGCAGTTGCCTCTTCACGACACCTTCACTCAGCTTCAGCACAACCTCCAGGCCAGCATCCTAGGACAGCCCCAGCTTGTGGAACGGCTGTTGATCGCGCTGTTGTCCGACGGCCATTTGCTGGTGGAAGGGTTGCCCGGACTTGCGAAAACTCGGGCTGTGAAGGCCCTTGGCGACCGCNTTGAAGGCGAATTTCACCGCATTCAATTCACTCCGGATTTGCTGCCTTCCGATGTCACTGGAACCGATGTCTTTCGTCCAGAGGATCACAGTTTCGTGTTTCAGCCGGGGCCGATTTTCCACAATCTGGTNCTGGTGGATGAGATCAACCGTGCTCCGGCCAAGGTCCAGTCCGCTCTGCTGGAAGCCATGGCCGAGCGGCAAGTGACGATTGGACGCCGGACTTATCCGCTGCCTGCTTTGTTTTTGGTGATGGCAACCCAGAATCCTATCGAACAGGAAGGCACCTACNCGCTTCCGGAAGCGCAGTTGGATCGTTTTTTAATGAAAGTGACGGTCGGCTATCCCCCTCGTGAAGACGAACAGCGCATTCTGAGGCTTGCCCGACAGGAAGCACGGGACGGCAGCGAGCGCACCGCACAGGTTTCANCGCATGAGTGCATTCCAGCCCAAGACGTGCTTGAGGCGCGGCAGGAGATCTTNAACCAGCACCTTGCAGAACCACTGGAGGGCTACATCGTGGAATTGGTGCAGGCGACCCGCGACCCGGAACGCTATGATCCAGAGTTGGCGGGCTGGCTCAACTGGGGGGCGAGTCCACGGGCGACCTTGGCACTGGACCGTTGNGCACGGGTGCGGGCGTGGTTGCAGGGACGGGATTTTGTNACGCCAGAGGACATTCAGGACATTGCCCCGGATGTGCTGCGTCACCGCTTGTTGCTCAGTTATGAAGCTGAATCCTCCGGAATCACCGTGGAAACGGCCATCCAACGGCTGCTCTCGCTGGTTGCTGTACCTTAAACTCCATCCAGCACTGAACCATGTCTAGCAAGCCGCTTTCGTTTGAGATTCCAGAAATCGTCAATCCCTCCGGGGGGGAGGGCAGCCCGCACCGTAGGCCGATGAACTACACCACCGACGAGACACGAGAGAGCACGGTCAAGGAAACCGGAGGGCAACCCCGTATTGACTTTGAGGGCACGAGCAACCCGTACATCAATTATGAAAGTATTGACCTGCTACTCAGCCTCCAGCATCCCCGCAGCGAGGGTTACGACGAAATGTGCTTCATCCTTTCCGGACAGTGCAAGGAACTGCTCTTCAAGATGGTGCATTTCGAGCTGCACAACGCCCGGCTCTGCATCATCCGGGATGACTTGCCCCGTGCCTTTGTGATTCTGGACCGNACAAAGAAAATCTTTCGCTACATCGGGGACATCTGGGATGTGCTTTCCACCATCACGGCGCATGGTTTCAGCGAGTTCCGGAACCATCTCGGCTCGGCGTCAGGGCAGCTTTCCTTCATGTACCGACACGTTGAGTTCATCTTGGGTAACAAGTCCAAGGCGATGGAACAGGCACACCGCAACGTCCCGCATGTTTATCCCGCCATCAAAAAAGCGTTCGAGGAACCCAGCCTTTACGACGAGGNCATCCGGATGCTGGACCGAAAAGGCTATGCCATCGCTGAGGAATTGCTGGAGCGGGACTGGACCCTCCCGCACCAATCCCACCCGTCCGTCCAAAAAGCATGGCTGGAGATTTACGGCAACCCCGTTCCGGAGAACGAGCTTTATCGCTTCGGCGAGGATTTGACCGAAATCGCCGACCTCTTCTCGCAGTACCGCTGGCGACATTTTGTTTCGGTGCAGAGGATTCTTGGACTCAAACCGGGAACCGGAGGGTCCACCGGAGTCGGTTGGCTCAAGGGCATCACGGAGCACCGCTTCTTCCCAGAACTCTGGGATATCCGTACCCAGTTGTAACAAGATCGCAAGGGGCATCCGCCCATTGGGTTCCGAGCCCAGCGCCCTGCTTCTCAAAAGGAACTCTTGAGGTGGTCGTCATCAATGTCTTGGCCTGAGCAAAAAAAATGGATTGGCTTTCGTTTCACATTGTCATCTTGGGCCTGCTGGTCTACCTTGCTGGCTAGGGACACAACTGTAACGAGATAGAAGCCATGTCGTCGCGCATTTGGGGAAGCCTCAACGATTACCAGCACCTTACCGAACCTCTGCCAGGAGTCGAGGAGTCCGAATCCTCCCCTTTGGAGGTCCTCAAGATCCCTGCATTCCGCTTTTGGGGCTGTGTTTTGCTGGCCCTAGTTCCTTCAGCCTNCCTTTTGCTCCCCAACCCCTTCCNGTGATCCGAGTCTGAATCTGTCATGGNATTCCAGCNAANTTCCTCCCTTNGAGAGCAAGNGAACGATCACCTCGCAAATCCTGACGATTGATGGCCGCTGGACCTGAGCAACTCAATTACGAAATCGTTCACGAGGTTCCAAACCAATTGGGCGAATGCCCAGTTTGGGACGAACGCGCCCAACGGCTTTACTGGGTGGACATCAAGGGTCGCCAAATCCTGCGGCTCGATCCTTCCTCCGGAACCGTGGAAACCCGAAATGTTCCCGGCAAGCCCGGAATGCTCGCCTTGCGCACGGACGGAGGCTTGGTGATCGCACAGGATCGCGCCCTCGCCAAGTTCGATTTCGATGCCGGAACTTTGCAACCACTCGTCCAGATTGAACCGGAGGCGAGCACCAAAGTGCGGCTCAACGATTCCAAAGTGGATCGCCAGCAGCGGCTCTGGATTTCCTCGATGGCCGATCCAACGATTCCCGGAGAGCAGCACGGAAGCCTTTTCCGTTGGCAAGAGGGCCGATCCCCGGAGTTCGTGTTGGGTCCGGTGGGAGTGGGGAACGGACTCGCCTTTGCACCGGACGACGAAACCTTCTACTTCGCGGACACCCACGCCCGCACCGTCTGGCAATGCCGTCTGAATCCGGAGGATGGAGCCTTGCTCGATCGGCAGGTTTTCGCGCAATACCTCGATGAACCGGGGCGTCCGGACGGGGCGTGTGTGGACGCTGAGGGCTACTACTGGCTGGCGGTGATCGACGGTTGGCGGCTGGATCGCTTTGCTCCGGATGGCCGGTGGGATCGCTCGCTTGCCGTGCCCTTCCAGAAGCCAAGCTGTCCGGGTTTTGGCGGAGCAAAGCTGGATCAGCTTTATGTCACCAGCATTGCCGCCGGAAGTTCCACTCCACTGGAACCCAACCAACCCCATGCAGGAAAGCTGGTTGTCTTTGAACCTGGCGTTTGTGGACTCGAGGAACCGCGCCTTTCATTGAGGGCATAAATCAGGCTCTTGCACTCATCCAATCAGTTTTCTGTTGGAACTGAATCCCGACCAGACTGTGGGGAAACAGGGCAAGAAGACTCTGTTGCCACGCCTATTAGGGCACCTCTCCATCACAAGATTTCACATGAGCCNGATAATTCAGCTTGCTAGATGTCAGTTGTCNGGATTCAATATCTTGCAGAGGTCAATCAATCTGATCTATGACGGGTTGTTGACATAACCAAGACCAGCGGTTCGGGCTGCTGGTTTCTTTGAATGAACTGAAGAACATAAGGAGAAGCTCATGAAAATATTCATGAATGTAGTGGTCTCAGGCATTGTGCTGAGCTTTATGATGGCAAGTCTTGCCTCGGCGGAAACGCTTCGTGTTGGCACGGAGTGTACCTATCACCCATTCAACTACCGAGACTCCAGTGGACAACTACAGGGCTACGATGTTGATGTTGCCAAGGAGGTTGCTGTGCGCATTGGTGCAAAGATCAACTTTGTCTGTCAAAAATGGGACGGCATGATCCCCGCTCTGTTGGCGAACAAGTTTGATCTCATTGTTGCGTCCATGTCCATCACGAACAAACGTAAGAAGAAGATTGACTTCTCCTTCCCATATCGCGTGTCCATCGGACAGTTCATCGGTGCCAAGTCCAAAAACCTCAAATTATTCAATGCGGATGACTCTGTAAACCGCAATGGGTTCAATGGGGTGCGAATCGGCATCGAACGGGCAACGACTTACGATAACTGGATCCAAGCCAAGGTGCCCAACGCAGACATCGCCTATTATGATTCCAACGAAGCAATGTATCTGGACCTCAAGGCCGGTCGGGTAGATGCAATCATGACAAACCCGATGAAGGCATTTCTCCGCTTTTTGAGCAAGCCCGACGGGGCAGGTTATGAAGTGGTGGGCCCGCAGCTTGCCGAGGAGGAATATTTTGGCATTGGTGTAGGTATTGGGTTGCGCAAGGGCAATGATGCCTTGCTGTCACGACTTGATGTTGCCCTCAAATCCATGGCCAAGGACGGTTCCCTTGAGCGGTTTGCGAAGAAAATCTTCCCCTTTACAATCCATCCTCTCGATTAAGCTCCAATCTCAGCACAGCATGGAGTTTAGGGGAGAGTCGCCCGTCGGCTCTCCCCTTTTTTGTAACGAATCTGGCTCAGCACAATGTATGTAGTGGTTGGTTGGCTTGACGAGTTCCTCTGGGGCGCGTTAGTCGTTCTGCAGATTTTCATGGTCGGCCTGACCATGACCGTAATTTTGGGTTTGTTGGGAGCAGCAGCAAAACTTTCAAACATCCCCGTCTTGCGCATACTCGCTACGGCTTACACCACCGTGTTCCGTGCAGTGCCGGAACTTCTTGTCCTCCTCATCATTTATTTTGGCTCGGCAATCACATTGACGGCCATTGCAAAGCTGATCAATCCCGAGATCAAGTTTGTTGATATCCCTCCTTTTTGGGCTGGATCTTTCGCAATCAGCCTGATCATTGGTGCCTACGCGACCGAAACATTTCGTGGTGCCTTTCAAGGAGTTGATCCTGGTCAGATCAAGGCCGCACGGTCGTTGGGAATGTCCGCCACGCACACTTTTTTTTATGTGCGCCTGCCACAGATGTGGCGTTTAGCGTTGCCCGGTTTCGGCAACCACATGCTTTCAATGATGAAGGATACCGCATTGATTTCAGTCATTGGAGTTGAGGAAATACTTTACACCGCCGAAATCGCAACCAGTGTCACGATGCAGCCCTTCACCATGTACATGGTCGTTGCAATCATCTATCTGGTTTTCACAACTGTCATCATGGCCATCGTGAGAATGCTGGAAAGAAATGCCAATCGNCATTTGGAGAGCACATAATGGAGTTTGATNTCGCATTGATCNTTGAAAGTGTGCCGAAGATGGCGGCGGGCGTTGGTCTCACTTTACAACTTTTGGTTCTCGCGTCCATCATTGGCACAACTTTGGCGGTCTGCACCGCTTTGATGCGTATCAGTAAAATTCCATTGCTCAGTTGGCCAGCCATCGTTTATATCTACATCTTTCGCGGTACGCCGATGCTGGTGCAGATATTCCTCATCTACTACGGGCTTGCTCAGTTTCAGGCCGTGCGCGACAGCTTCATGTGGATTGCTCTCCGAGATCCTTTTTGGTGTGCAATCATTGCGTTCTCCCTAAACGTTGGGGCATACACCGCAGAAATCCTGCGTGGAGGCATTCAGGGAGTAGATGCAGGACTGCTCAGAGCGGCAACAGCCCTTGGCCTTTCAAAGTCGCAACGTTTCATCCACATCACGACTCCAATCGCCATAAGACTTGCCCTGCCAGCTTTCGGAAACGAAACGGTCAGCCTCATGAAGTCAACCGCTTTGGCGAGCACCATTACCATGTTCGACATCACCGGCGTAGCACGTACAATCATGGCGCAAACTTTCGCCCCCTACGAGATCTTCCTCTCAGCGGCGATCGTTTACCTGTTCATCGCTTGGTTTATCCAGTTTGGCGTTGCATTGGCAGAGCGCCGCTACAGCCGTCACATGCCACGATGAAAGGGATAAATGATTGAGAAGCAAAGCATTCCTATTATCCAGTTACAAAAGGTTGACAAGTTCTTTGGGGAATTTCAGGCTCTGAAAAACGTGAATCTGGAGGTCAGGCAAGGTCAGAAAGTGGTTGTCTGCGGACCTTCAGGGTCAGGCAAGTCAACCATGCTCCATTGCATCAACAGGTTGGAAAAGCATGACAGAGGTCGAGTCGTTGTGGCTGGAATTGAACTGAATGATTCCCTGAAGAACATCGATGCCGTCCGCAGCGAAATCGGCATGGTCTTCCAGCAGTTCAACCTTTTCCCCCATCTGAAAGTGGTTGAGAATCTCATGCTGGCACCCAAGCTTGTGCGCAAAGCGACAAAGGCTGAGGCTCGAAAAATTGCCATGACATATCTGGATCGGGTGCATATTCCAGAACAGGCAGAGAAGTACCCAATCCAGCTTTCAGGAGGGCAGCAGCAACGGGTCGCAATCGCTAGGGCGCTTTGTATGAACCCCCAAGTCATGTTGTTTGACGAACCAACCTCTGCACTTGATCCTGAGATGATCGCAGAAGTTCTGGACGTGATGGTTGAACTCGCCAAGGAGGGCATGACGATGATCTGCGTCACTCACGAAATGGGCTTCGCTCGCTCGGTTGCCGATCTGATGGTTTTCATGGATGAGGGTGAGGTCGTTGAAAGTGCGGTTCCCGATGATTTCTTCGCCCACCCGGAGAGTGATCGCACAAAACTCTTCCTGAGCCAAATCCTCAGTCATTGAACACGAAATGGAAACACGAATAGATGCAGAAACGACACAGTTGTTGACGTTTGCCGAATCACTGGCCGAAGTTGGGAGGCACATCTGTCTGGAGGCAATGCAACGTAATCCCAAGGTGCAGATCAAGCCGGATAAGAGCTTTGTCACCGAGACAGACCTTGCAATTGAAGCGCGGTTGCGCGAAATGATTGATTCCGCTTATCCAAATCATGGCGTGTTAGGAGAGGAGTACGGAAACCGGGATATTGACCAAGACTATGTTTGGGTGCTAGATCCAATAGATGGAACTGCAGCATTCGTTGCAGGGATTCCCGTGTTTGGGACATTGATTGGACTTGCCCGCGATGGGAATCCCTACTTGGGAATCATTGACCATCCGGCCACCGATCAACGCTGGATCGGGGTTTCCGGGGTGAGGGCACTTCTGAATGGCCGGGAAGTACAGACGAGGCGTAGCAGCAATCTGACCGATGCATTCCTGACCAACAGCAATCCCGATTTTATGGACTATCAAGAAAGCAAGCGGTTTCACGCCCTGCGCAAACAGGTTCAATACGCCCAGTATGGTGGCAGTTGCTACGCCTATGCGATGCTGGCTTCAGGACGCACAGACCTTGCTGTTGATGCTGGACTCGATCCATTTGACATCTTTGCATGCGCCGCAGTCATCGAGGGTGCGGGTGGCGTGATAACGGACTGGGATGGGGCCCCGATCACCCTATCTTGGTCTGGGCGAGTGCTGGCATCCGGAGGTCAAAGTCTCCACGAAAAGGCACTGGCCTTTCTCAGCAAAGTGTAAGAGAGGCTTGGAATCCAGAGAACTCCCAAACATGTCCGGGTTTCCACTTGTGTAAACGGCAAACAGCGAGGAAACTCAACCCATCAACTGTCATCGCAAATCAACAATGAACTCTATGAAAACAATGCCCCTTGATCTTGAACTGATCCGCCAGCAATTTCCTGCGCTCGCACTCACGGACAAAGGATGCCCCCGCATTTACTTTGACAATCCGGGGGGAACTCAGGTTCCACAGCAGATGTTGGACCGCATGAACCACTCCCTCGTTCACGCCAATGCCAACCACGGTGGAGCATTCCGGACCTCGGTGGATTCTGATGCGATCTTGGACGACGCACACCTCGGCATGGCCGATCTGCTCAACGCGCCCTCTGCGGACGAAATTGTCTTTGGCCCCAACATGACCACGCTGACCTTTTCGGTGTCGCGGGCCATTGGACGGCGCTTGCAAAAAGGCGATGCCCTGCTGCTCACGCGGATGGACCACGACGGCAACATCGGCCCGTGGCTCAAGCTCGCCGAGGATTTGGACCTGACCGTGCGCTGGCTGGAGTTTGATCCGGAAAGCTATGAGTACCGCATGGAGGACTTGGACGGTCTGTTGTCGTCCGGAGATGTCAAGCTCGCTGCGATCAACTACGCCAGCAATTGCACAGGCACCATCAATGACGTGAAGACGATCACCCAAAAGGTGCAGGCGTCCGGAGGATTGGTGTATGTGGATGCCGTGCAGTACGTCCCGCATGGCCCGACGGATGTGCAGGACTTGGGTTGCGATTTTCTGGTCTGCTCACCCTACAAGTTTTTCGGACCGCACCAAGGGGTGCTGTGGGGGCGGTTGGAGTTGCTGAATCAGCTGGAGGCGTACAAGGTCCGTCCGGCAGACGAGGTTGCTCCCGGAAATTTTGAGACCGGAACGCAATCCCACGAGGGGCAGGCTGCCACTTTGGGTACGATTGACTACCTCGCGTGGTTGGGGGCAACAATGGGCACGGAGTTCCAAAGCGATTTTCCTAGATTTTCCGGTCGGCGACTCCAACTCCACGCTGCCATGCAGGCGCTGCAGCAGTATGAGCAGGAACTCAGTTCCCGGCTGATCACGGGCTTGCAGCGCTTCCCCGGCGTGGTTGTCCGGGGTCTGACGGCTCCGGCAGACATGGACCGGCGAGTGCCCACGGTTTCCTTTACGGCTGAAAACCAGGCACCCCAGAAAATCGCGGAAGCNCTTGCCCTGCAAAACATCTTCGTCTGGGACGGGCACAACTATGCCGTGGAAGCTGTGCGGACAATGGGGCTTGCAGACAAAGGCGGTGTCGTTCGGGTTGGCCCTGTCCACTACAACACGGTCACAGAAATCGACCAATTGTTGAACGCACTTGAAGCCATCTTGGATTGAGAAGCTGAACGAAAATTCGCATGAGCTACGGGTTCACACTTCCAGACACCGCCAAGATTGACCGCACACGGCGCATCATGCCGCAGGTGTATGATCAGCTACACGAGGCCATCGTTTCACTCTGGTTCAAACCCGGACAACCCCTCAAGGAACGTGCGATTTACCAGCAGCTACAAATNTCACGCACCCCCGTGCGCGAAGCGTTTCTGCGGCTGTCGGATGAGGGGNTTGTGAGCATTCTCCCACAAGCCGGAACCTACGTCTCCCGTATCTGCGTGAGGGATCTGGAGGAAAGTCAGTTCATCCGTGAGTCTTTGGAGTTGGGATCAGTGCGCTGGGCGGTGCGTAACTTCACCCCGGNACTCTCGGAGGCGCTGGAGGACTTGCTGGAGCAGCAACTCAAGTGCGTGAAGCAGGAGGACTGGAAACAGCTCTGGCNGCTGGACGAGCAGTTTCACAAGACCATCGCCGAGTTCAAACACACCTCACAAGTGTGGAAGATCACCAAGAACGCCAAGGCGCACATGGACCGCGTCGTGCGACTNGCCTACCCTTGGATTGAACAACTCAGCATGATCACCGACCATCATCAGAGGTTGGTGAAACTCATGCGGCAGGGNGATGTTGCAGGAGTCGAAGCCCTCATGCGCGAGCATCTGGGCATGATCTACACATTTCTCGATCCCATGATTGAACGCAATCCAGAGTACTTCTCGAAATAAACCCCACCAGTAGAACTGCTGGTCGGCTCCTCCTCACCAGTTCCACATCGTNCCGTCTTCCAAGCGGTTCACTGGAAGATAGGCTCGTTGGTAAGGGTATTTAGCCGCAAGTGTTTCGTTGAAATCAACTCCGTGCCCCGCAACCTCTCCGGGGTGTAAGAATCCGTCCTTGAAGTAGTAGGANTGCGGGAACACCGCATCGGTTTCCTCAGTGTGCCGCATGTATTCCTGAATCCCGAAATTCGGCACCCAGAGGTCAAAGTGGAGTGCCGCGCCCATGCACACGGGTGAAAGGTCCGTGGCTCCGTGACTGCCTGTGCGGACGTGGTGGAGAGCCGCCAAGTCGGCGATGCGTCGCAGGTGAGTGATGCCCCCAGCATGAACCACGGTTGTCCGGATGTAATCGATCAGTTGCTCCTCAAGCAGTTGTTTGCAATCCCAAATCGTGTTGAACACCTCCCCTAGGGCAAGGGGGGTGGTGGTGTGCTGTCGAATCAGTCGAAATCCTGCTTGATTTTCTGCAGGCACCGCGTCCTCCAGCCAGAACATTCGGAACGGCTCTAGGGCTTTCCCCAAGCGTGCCGCTTCGATGGGAGTGAGGCGGTGGTGGACATCGTGCAGCAAATGCGGCTCCCAGCCGTAAGTGTCCCGCAACTTCTCAAACAGTTTGGGAACATGGTCGAGATACTTCGGAGTGGACCAGATATTTTCGGAGGGAAGTTCGGCATCTGCGGGTTCGTAGAAAAGCTTGTCTCCAGAGACCCCGTAGATGCTGGACAACCCCGGAACGCCACTTTGCGCACGAATTGCTTTGTAGCCGAGATCAAGATATTTGCCCACTTCCTCGGTTGTCTCTTCAATGTCTTTGCCATTGGCGTGGCCATAGACCATCACCCCCGTGCGGCTACGCCCTCCGAGCAGTTGATAGAGCGGCAGGTTCGCCGCCTTGGCCTTGATGTCCCAGAGTGCGGTGTCCACAGCGGCAATCGCCGTCATGGTCACCGGCCCTCGTCGCCAATAGGCTCCACGGTAAATGTATTGCCAGATGTCTTCAATTTGGTGGGGGTCGCGTCCAATCAGACAGGGGACGATGTGATCCTGTAAGTAACTCGCCACCGCCAGTTCACGACCGTTCAGGGTCGCGTCTCCCAGTCCGTAGATTCCTTCATTGGTTAGGATTTTCAAAGTCACAAAATTGCGACCGGGGCAGGTGACGATCACTCGTGCTTCGGTGATTTTCAAAGTCATTGTCGTCTTTGCATTGGGAGCCTAGATGAACGCGGAGCGTGAGATCGCTCCGCGTTCTCAAGGAGAGATGAAGAAATNGCGGAGGTTACTTCAGCCACCTTCCGCTGGGCGTTTAACAATCTGGAAGAGCTTGATCAGCAGGGCTAATGCAATTTCAAGAAATCGTTCCCACACTCCAGAGAATATGATTCCGGACACTCCGCACCTCCTGCCCTTCGCCCGCACAGTAGGCAAACTCACCAGACCTCAAGAAGCAGGGAACTCATGCTGCGCAACCCGGCGCATTTAGTAGTTGACATTAAAGTAATCTGTAGTATATTACAAGACAAAAACTTGCAGTTTAGAAGCAATAACCCATGACAGACGCAGGTTCAGCCACTTCAGATTCCTTGCTGGGGGACTTCACCATCGACCGTCGCAAGTCGATGGTGGACCAGGCCCATACCTTGTTGCAGAATGCCATCATCTTCAGCAAGTTGCCCCCCGGACAGGTACTGAAAGAGCGAGAGTTGTGCGATATTCTTTCGATCTCTCGGACTCCAATCCGGGAAGCTCTTTTACGCCTTCAGGAGGATGGATTGGTCGAAATCTTTCCTCAAGCAGGCACTTATGTTTCGCGCATCAGTATCGAGGCTGTCCACGAGAGCCAGTTCATCCGGGTGGCACTGGAAATGGCAACAGTGGGCTACGCGGCACGACATGGTACGCCCGAGTGGCAGACAAAAACCAGACGTTTGGTTGAAAAGTACAAACAGGCCCTGGAATGGGAGGATTTTGATGAGCTGTTCGATTTGGACGAGCAGTTTCATCGCTCAATCGCAGAATTCCGGTTCCGGGATCGACTCTGGAAAATGACCAACAGCGCCAAAGCTCACATGGATCGGGTTCGCCGTCTTTCCCTACCGTATCGTGATCGCCGTCTGGCGATTGCCGAGGAGCATACGGCAGTGCTTGATGCGATCATCACCCGCGAGGAAGCACAGGCGGTCGAGGCTATGCGGAGGCACCTGAACACCGTATTCCAGGATTTGGAACGTGTCCGCACTGAACATGGAGAATACTTCGTTGATTGATCGTGTTTCAAACTGATTCCACCAATTTTCGCTGATGTTCAATCAGGAACAGAGCAAAGCGTACCAGAGAGATGGATTTCTGTTGATCAATAAGCTGTTTGATCAGGAGGAGATCGGTCTGCTCAGCAGTGCCGCCAAGCAGGATCACGAACTTGAACGAAGGAGCCGAAGAAAAANGGATTCTCAGGGCGGTACNGTTCGGCTGTCGCTTTGGAATCATCCGGGAGATACCATCTACGGCATGTTTGCCAGATGCCATCGCATTGTCAACAGCATGGAAGTGTTGCTGGATGGCGAGGTTTATCACTACCACTCCAAAATGATTTTGAAGGATCCGGAAATCGGGGGAGCATGGGAGTGGCATCAGGACTATGGCTACTGGTATCAAAACGGATGCCTGCAACCACTTCTGGCCAGCGTGATGATCGCAGTCGATCCGGCCACCCGGGAAAACGGGTGCTTACAAGTCTTGCGGCAATCACATCATTTGGGACGACTTGATCACCAGCAAACAGGAGACCAAGCTGGCGCTGACATGGAGCGTGTCGAGGAAGCCATGAAGATTTTTGATCGGGTCTATGTGGAAATGAAACCCGGCGATGCCTTATTCTTTCATTGCAATCTGCTCCATCGTTCCAATCAAAACCGATCTCCAAATTCGCGCTGGTCATTGATTTGCTGCTATAACGCAGCTCGAAACAATCCTTACAAGGAATCCCATCACCCGTGCTATACCCCGNTTCAGAAGGTTCCGGATGCGGCAATCAAAGAAATAGGCNCCAAGCGTTTTGATGAGCATTCCGATGTGGGATGGATGGGGGCACAGGANGATCGNAGTGCATTGAGTTTGAAAAATTCAAACTCACTACCAACNGCATGAANTCCAAAACCATAGAACGGCTGGAATTTCATGAATTGTTGCAGTTTTTTGATAACCACCTGAAGCAGCAAATTCTGCCTTTCTGGTTGGAACATTGCGTAGATCATGAGCATGGGGGGTTCAACAACTGTGTGAATGATGATGGAAGCCCAGTTTCGNCGGAAAAATTCTTATGGTCGCAAGGCCGGGCGTTGTGGATGTTTAGTTCGCTGTACAAAACGACCTCGACGGCGATCCAAGGTGGCTCGAACTGGCTGCACCGATTGCCGAGTTGCTGATCGATCGGGGCCGTACTCAGGACGGCGACTGGTTCTTCAGTTTGCATGCCGATGGCACTCCGGACAAGCCGCCGCAGAGCATCTACGTCGATGGTTTTTGCATCTACGGTTTAACAGAATACGCCAAGGCAACTGGAAATTCCGAGGCTTTGGAGGTGGCCTTGGAGTCGTTCATGAAGGTGAGTCCTCAACTCGATGATCATGCAAATTTACGGACGCAACCGCATCCGATCCCGATGGGGTACCAAGCGCATGGCCCGTTGATGCTCTTTGCTCTGGTTTTCCATGACCTTGGCGATCTGTCTGGGAGTCAGGGTATTTTGGGCCGGGCTTTAGAACTGTCGGAACGAGTGATGACGCAGCATCTCAAACCGGAAGACAGACGGCTCTACGAATTCGTTCGTCCCGGAGGAGAACTCGATGACAGTGATGTAGGCAAAACGATTGTGCCTGGGCACGTTATCGAAAGCATGTGGTTCATGGCACGCATCTACAGCCATCACGGCTTTTCTGGACGACTCGAGCTTGCGATGGAAACCATACGTTGGCATTTGGAACTGGGCTGGGATGTGGATTTTGGTGGAATACGGCTGGCGTGCCACACCGACAAGGGCAATGCCGCCTGGCACATGCCCGACGCGAAAATCTGGTGGCCGCACACCGAAAGTCTGCTTGCGTTGCTGCAAGTGTATGAAATCACCCATGCTGAATGGGCGCTGGACTGGTACTGGAAAGTGCATGAATACACGTTTACACACTTTCCAAACCAAGAGCACGGAGAATGGTTTCACAATTTGAACCGTGACGGTACTCCAATGAGGCCGTATTTAAAGGATCTTCCAGTAAAGGATCCTTTCCACTTGCCCAGAGCATTGATTTATTCAATTCTCATTCTTAAAAGACTTGCTGAACGTGATGAGAAAGGGAGTAAATTCGTATGAAATTTTTCAAAACTAACTCAATGAAGGCTAAGAAATACAGATGAATTATCGTTATTTGGGCCGTTCCGGATTGCTTGTATCAAGGATATGCTTGGGTACTATGAGTTTTGGGATGAAGGACTGGGGTTGCGACCAGCAGGCTGCCGGAAAAATACTTGGAGGATTCATCGAATCCGGCGGTAATTTTATCGATACTGCAGATGTCTACAGCCATGGAATTGCAGAAGAGATGCTTGGACTAGCTCTACAAGATCACCAGCGTGAAGATCTGGTGATCGCTACCAAGTGCTGGTTCCGTATGGGGGAAAGTCCCAACTCTAAAGGACTTTCACGAAGATATATTCTAGAGGCAGTTGAAAACAGTCTGAGACGACTGAAAACGGACTACATCGATCTTTATCAAGTTCATGGTCCGGACTGGTTCACGCCGATGGAGGAAACGCTGAGAGCACTTGATGATCTCGTTCGACAAGGTAAGGTGCGTTATATTGGCTGTAGCAACTATTACGGATGGCAGATCGTCAAGGCAAACGCACTTGCAGAACGTTACGGGTTAGAGCGTTTCATCAGTGGCCAACATCTTTACAACTTAGTGAGACGAGATATAGAACGTGAAATACTACCGGCTTGTGCGGATCAAGGGCTAGGATTGCTCTGCTGGAGCCCATTGGCTGGCGGTTTTTTGAGCGGACGTTTTAAAAGGGACCAAGAGCCACCTGAGGGGTCACGAATTTCATATCGTAAGGAAATAGATATCCCTCGTTACTTTAGTGATGATGCCTTTAACGTAATTGACGAACTTGATAAAATCTCAAATGAAACGAATAAAAAACTTTCTCAACTTTCCCTTGCCTGGTTACTGTTTGACCGGCGCGTTACCTCAGTGATCATTGGTCCACGGACAGTGGAACAGTTAAGGGACTCCCTCCATGTTTCTGAATGGAACTTGTCGCATGAACACCACGAACGACTGGTGAACGTCAGTCGTTTCAACCATGGCTATCCGATGGAGTGGGTTGATTTGGGTTATGCTAATATATCTGGAAGCGAAGAATTTTCTCCGGAACACTTCCGGCATCCACTGGACAGAAACTGAGCCGAAATCATGCAGTTTAAATCTGGATCAACTCTTTTTCTAAAAGCTCTTTAATTTGATGTTGAAATCTCAATATCACAACATGTGTAAAAAATATTCATAACTGATGTTACGCAGAGGGATATCAGACTAAACTAAAGCCAGCCGATTTTGAGTTCCACTCATCTTTTCAAG
>PANO01000041.1 GCA_002707655.1 Deltaproteobacteria bacterium | reverse complement strand
CTCGTTACCCTGAAAAATGCCGGACACTGGCTCCACGTAGAACAACCGGAAGCCTTCGAAAGCACTGTCCGGAGTTTCTTGAATCACCTCTCCACGCCCAACCCTTGAACACGCCAACCGAACTCACCATTCCCCTCCAGCATCTCAAGCTCACAGCACGAGTCTGGGGTCCGGAGGATGCCCCTCCAGTGATCGCTTGCCACGGCTGGCTTGACAACGCAGCTTCCTTTGATCACCTCGCTCCGTTACTGCCGGATTGCCGATTGGTGGCACTTGACCTCCCCGGACACGGTCATTCCGACCATCGTCCTCCGGGCGCGGTGTACCATTTTCTCGACATGGTTTCCGAACTCTTTGAGGTTGCGGATTATTTCGGTTGGGAAAAATTCGCACTGCTGGGGCATTCGATGGGCGCGGGCCTCAGCACGATCACAGCGGGAACGTTTCCGGAACGCATCACACGGCTTCTGCTCATCGAAGGACTGGGACCGCTTGCCAAACCGGCGGAGGAAGCCCCGGACATCCTGAGGGAGTCCGTCGAGTTGTGGCAGGCTTTTCCCAAAAAACGGATGCCGCAGTACGTTTCGGAACAGGTGGCGGTGGTGGCACGACACGCAGTGAGCGACATGGCGGAATCATCAGTGCACGCCCTCGTGCAGCGCAATCTTCGCCCGGAAGGCGAGCGCTTCACTTGGCGCACCGATCCCCGGCTCAAAGTGCGCTCCCGTGTTTACCTCACTGAAGCACAAGTGTGTGCATTTCTAGCAAATCTGCGGATGCCCACATTGCTCATCACGGGCAAGCAAAGCGTGTTGGCCGAGTGGCTTGACCTGATTCACTCCCGCATCGCGCTGGTGTCCGCGCTGGAGCATGTCGAACTGAACGGGGGGCATCATCTGCACCTCGACAATCCGGAGTCGGTTGCCGAAGCGATTCGGCAGTTTCTCTTCCGGAATCCCTGCATTTCCGAGCATTCACCCACTTGAGTTGAGCATGCCCCAATCTGCAAAGGGAACGGAGCAGGAACTTCCCAAACTCCA
This sequence comes from Deltaproteobacteria bacterium, assembly GCA_002707655.1. Next base: position 22,538 of record PANO01000041.1, on the reverse strand, counting down.
AGTGGCCTCGCCCGGCAAGCGGCTGTTTGCACTGATCTTCGATTTCATCATCGCCCTGCTGATCAGCAACACTCTGCAACAAATCTTCCGGGAGGAACACTGGGATCTCGTGCGCCGTGAGCAAACGTGGATCGAACTGCTGCCCTTTTACGCAGGACTGTTCGGGATGCTAGTGCTGCGAGATGCGGTGCGTGGGGTCAGTCCTGGAAAGCTGCTGCTCGGCTTATCCGCACGAAGTCGGGACGCGATTCTGACGCCGCTCGACACGAGACGCGGGCTGTTGCGCGGAGTGCCGTTCGCGGTGTTTCCGCTGGAGGGAATGATAATGCTGTGGGATTTGCAGCGAGGTAGTGGCTTAGGGCAGCGGCTTGGAGATCGCTGGGCGAACACGGTGGTCATCGAAAACCCGCAGGCGCTACGCCCCATGCTGCGCATCCTGCTGGCGAACACGGTCCTCTTCGGATTCTTCGGGGCTGCGCTGCTGTTGCAGGACTTCACCCTCCGCAAAACCGCTGCCTACCAAACCACCGCCCAACACCTCCACACCCACCCGGACACCGAGGCTTTGCTGGCCCGCTATCCCGAACTCAACGAACCGGAACTCAGCCTCGACCTCCGCTCAGCAAGCGGCCTCTCCGAGGTGCGGCTGCGCATTGGTCCTCCGAACGAAGATTCCGGACACACTGCGACGTTGAAGTTGCAATTTCTTGACGGTCCGACTCCCCGCTGGGAGGTCGTGGAGACGCGGCTGGAGGCCATCCGGGAAGAGGACTAGCTGGCGAGCGGCAGGGAATCCGGAAGCGGCTCCGCGTACTTGCGCAAAGTTGTCATTTCGGCAAGGAATGCCGTTTCCGTTTTGCACTGCATGAGTCGCATCCGCCATTCCTTCGCACGGCGGAATCCGGAAAGGTAACTACCGAGGTACTTACGAAATTCCGGCACGGCTGCCCGTTCGGGACGAAGTTTGCGCAGGAGATGGTAGTGATCCAGCGCGACATCAATGCGCTCGAACAGTGCGGGTGGTGAAGTTTTAGCGAAATGCCGGAACACCCAGGGATCGCCAATTGCCGCTCGTCCAATCATAAACCCATCCAGATTCCGGAGTTTTCGCAGGCCGTCGACATGATTGGCTACATCGCCATTGCCAAGCAACGGAATGGCGATATGCTTTTTCAACTCGTAGATTGGGTCCCAGCCAGCCTCGCCCTTGAAGGCTTGGCGGTAAGTGCGCCCGTGAATCGTTAGCAGAGACGCTCCGGCAGATTCTAACCGCTTGGCGAAGGGGATCAGTTCAGATGCGTCTGACCACCCGAGTCGTGTTTTCACCGACACCTCCAGCCCGCTGGCTTCACGCACCGCCTCGATGATCCGGCAGGCAAGGTCCGGTTCGCGCATGAGGGCACTGCCATGCTGCGAGTGGACGATTTTCTTTGCGGGGCAACCCATGTTGATATCCACCCCCAGCATACCGTGATCCACCACCATGCGTGAGGCCTCGGCAAAGGTTTCCGGATCGTTACCGAAAAGTTGCATGAAGAGCGGGTGCTCGCAGGGTTCGTGGTCGAGCCGCTGCCGGACGTGTGCGCTGCGGACAAGACCATCAACGCTGGTGAACTCGCTGAACAACACCACCTCTGGATTGAGGCGGCGCACCACCTGACGGTAGGCAGAGTTCGTCACCCCATCCATCGGGGCGAGACAGACAATCGGACGGGGAAATTCGGACCAGCGCATGAAAATTCAGACGGTTTACAATCCCTTCAAGTTACGGGATTTTGCCGTTGAAGTCCAGCAGGGAGGCATGGCTCGTGCTTTGTTTTCCAAGAGGAAAGCAATTGTCCTTGCTCTTTGGAGAACACACCATTATGCTTTGGCCATCCCTGTGGGATGAGGAGATCATAAGGCACACGGAGGCTCGTTTCTAAATACCACCGGAATTTTTTGCAGGTTAGCTCATGAGTGTTGGCAAACTGACTGGCCCGAAGAAGGCCGCTATTCTGCTGCTCGCCCTTGGCGAGGACGGTGCTGCCGAGGTGATGAAGAACCTCGAAGAATCGGAAATCCAGCAGGTTGGCTACTACATGACCCGCTTCACCGATGTCGCGCCGGAAGAGCTCGACATCGTGCTGGAAGAGTTCTACCGCAACTCTGTGATGCAGGAGGAAGGCGTCAACATTAACGCCTCTCCGGATTTCGTCAAGAACGCCCTCAGCAAGGCGCTGGGTGCGGACAAGGCGAAGGAACTGGAAGGCAACCTGCGTTCCGGACAGGAGGAAGGCGGACTCGATGCCCTGCGCTATGTGGATCCGGTGATGATCTCCAACTACATTCGGGGCGAGCATCCGCAGACAATTGCGCTGGTGCTTGCCTACCTCAACAACATCGAACAGTCCTCGACCGTCCTCCGCAGCCTTCCGGAAAACCTGCAAGCAGATGTCATGTATCGCATGGCGGTGATTGACAGCATCCCACCCGGAGTGGTGTCGGAGATGAACGACGTACTGTTCGAAGAAATGAAGAGTGCAAGCAGCATGGTCACAAAAGTTGGCGGGGTCACGCCCGTTGCCGAAATCCTCAACGCCGTGGACAAGGCCACCGAGACGCGCATCCTCTCGACCATCGAGGAACAGAACCCGGACTTGGCAGAGCAAATCCGCGAACTCATGTTCACCTTCGAGGACCTCTCGGCCATTGACGCCAAACAGATGCAGACGGTTCTCAAGGACGTCGATATTCCGGACCTCACGCTAGCGCTCAAGACCGCCAGCGATGCGGTGAAGGAACTCATCTTCACCTCGATGTCCTCCAAGCAGGGGGAGATGGTGCGGGACGATTTGGAGAACTTGGGGCCGGTGCGGGTTGCGGACGTGGAAGCTGCGCAGCAGAAGATCATCAAGGTGGTTAAGAAGCTCGAAGAGGAAGGTACGATCGTCATCGCCGGCGGCGGTGGCGGCAGCGACGTGGTCTGACACGCCCCTCAGAGCTTCAGCAACACGACCCCTGCTGTCACGCAAGCTACGGCCAGCAGACGGAAGGGGTCGAAGCGTTCCTTCAGCACCACCACCGCCAGCAGCGAGGCCATCACCACGCTGGTTTCTCGCAAGGCTGAGACCAACATGATGGGGGCTTCGTTCATGGCCCACATCACGGCCCCGTAAGCATACCCCGAGAAAATCCCAGCCCAAAGCCCTTTGCTGCCCGTTCCGATCAGCACACGGGCCGTTTCTCTCCGGAATCGATACGTTGTGGCAACCAGCATCAGGAGCATTTCCAGAGTGAAGAGCCAACTCATGTAGGCCCAGACGTTTCCGGAAAGCCGCACGCCCATGCCATCCACCACCGTATACGAACCAATGAACACCCCGGTTCCCAGCGCATAGAGCAAGGCTTGAGGATGTTTACGGAGTGAGGTGGGATTCCGCAATCCCAGCGTGAGGATCCCCACAGCGGTCAAGCCAAAGGCCAGCAGTTGGAGTTGGGTAACCGGGTCGTCCAAGAGCAAGATCGAGGCGCCCCCCACCAGTAGCGGGGCCATTCCCCGGGCAATGGGGTAGGTGAATCCCAGATCTCCGTGGGTGTAGGAACGAATGAGAAAGAGGTAATAACCGCCGTGGATGACAACGGACGTCAGCAGTAGCGGCCACGATTCGGGGGCGATGATGCCTCCAATCCACGGCATCGCCGCCAAGGCGAGCATTCCGGTGACGGTGTGCATCACGCACATCATCGCCATGCGGTCGCCTGTCTGTTTCAAGAAAAGATTCCACGTCGCATGCGTGAGGGCAGCCCCCAACACAATGCAGAGTACAAGGATAGGCATGTTGCGAATTTTCTCTAAATCCCCTAGGTTGATCCCTTGGATTTTTTAGAACATTTCAGGATATGAAAACCTTCCTCGACAAGATGAAAGACCTCAAGGCAGAAGAGTGTGCCCGACGAGGTTTACAGATTTCCGAGGAAGAACTTCGTGAAAAAATCTCCGGACTGCCCATTCCGAATTCGCTTTCCACGGCACTGATCCATAACTCCGGAAATTCACCTGCGATCATCGCCGAGATCAAGGCCCGTGCTCCCGGACGTGAGAACGTCTCGGAACTCAAGCTTGAATCCGTCATCCGCGACTACGAATCCGGAGGGGCCGCTGCGATCTCTGTGCTGACTGACGAGCAGTATTTTGGCGGCTCGCTGGAATCGCTGGCAACTGCATCCACACTCACGGACTTGCCCTTGCTGCACAAGGAGTTCATCTTCTCGCCTTATCAGTTGTTGGAGGGCCGCATCCGGGGTGCGAGTGCCGCGCTGATCCTCGCCTATTACTTCACGGAGGAGGAATTGCGTTCCATCCTTGAGGAGGCACGCAACATCGGTCTGGATTGCGTGGTTGAGGGTTCGTTGGAATCAGAAGTGCCCAGAGTACTTGCGGTGAATCCGGATCTTCTCATGGTCAACAACCGCGCTATCGCCGCCCTCCCGGAAAATCCCACAAAGACTTACATGCAAGGCTCCCCGCAGGTCACGGTGGACTACTGGAACCACCACGCTGACCTCCGAAAGTGGAAACAGCAACCTGGCAAGCTGCTGATCAGCGCCAGCAGTGTCAGCACACCTGCGGACACTGCCGTGCTTGCTTCGGTGCCTTGTGATGCCGTCCTTGTTGGCAACGCAGCCATGACCGCCACAGATCGAGTGAGTTTTCTCCATTCACTGAACACTCCAGTCCAATCTCACGCCGCCTGATCGAAATATGCTTAAATCTCCCTCTCCTTCGGCCCTCAGTGTCCTTGTTGTGGACGACGACGAGAACATCCGCATGGTGCTGCAACGCACCCTGAGCAAGCTTGGCTATCACGTCAGCACCGCCCGCAGTGCTGAAGAAGCCCTCAGTACGCTGGAGCGTAGTTTTTTCCAAGTTGTGATCTCGGACATCATGATGGAAGAGATGACCGGAATCGAGCTGCTCCAGCAAATCAAGGAAATGAACTCACTAATGCAGATTTACATCATGACCGCGCACAGCAACCTTCCGAACGTGATCCAGTGCATGAAGGGAGGGGCCTACGATTATTTCGAGAAACCACTCAAGGTGGAGGAAGTCGTGACTTCGCTCCGGGAGGCGCAACGTCGGGCCGAGCGCTGGAACGAGTTGTTCAAACGTCACTCCACCGCTGCAAGTCAGGGAGCCAGCAGCGAGGGTTTGTGAAACGGATCAGGTGGTGCGGTTGACCACGAACTCGGTCAGTTCTGAGAGCAGTTTCCTGGTTGGTGAATCCGGCAGGGAGACGAGGCTGGTTTGCGCTTCATCGGCAAAACGCTGCGCGGCTCCAAGCGTGTAGGGAATCGAGCCGAAGTCCTGCATCAATCCGATCACTTGGGTCACATGACGATCCGAAATGACGTGTCCGTTGAGGATGGACTGCACTGCGGTTTGTGCTGCTGAGGAGCCTTGGTGAAGCAGATGGCTGAGGGGCAGCGTGATCTTACGCTCTTGCAGGTCCGTACCCGCCGGTTTGCCGGTTTGCTGCGTGTCGCCGTAATCCAGTGCGTCGTCCACGACTTGGAACGCCATGCCGAGCGCAGCCCCGTAATCGTAAAGATTTTGGGCTGCTTCCGGAGATGCCCCAGACAGCAGTGCTCCCATCTTGATGGCCGCTCCGAACAGACAGGCGGTTTTGCGGTCGATGATCTCGTAGTACGCGGCTTCGCTCGTGTCCAGAAAGTTCCGAGTGAGTTGCTGCAATTCGCCACACGCCATCTTGGTGGTTGTGTTTGACATCAATTCCAACACATCGGATCGCCGCATCTGCGTGAGCGTGTGAAACGCCAACGAGAAGAGGTAGTCTCCGGACAGCACACTGGCCTCGTCACCCCAGAGCATCCGGGGTGCTTTGCGGCCCCGACGCGTTTCTCCGCCATCGACCACATCGTCGTGCAGTAATGTTGCGGTGTGCAGATACTCGACCACAAGCGCGGCCTGCATCACTCGCTCGTCCGGAGGGCGGAACAGCGAGGCCCCCAGGAGGACCATCGCCGGACGCAAACGCTTGCCTCCGGCTTCAAGGAGGTGGGACGAGACCGAGTTAAGCAGCGGGATTTCTGTCTGGGCGTGCTCCCGGATCAGCCCCTCCAACGCGGCCATCTCTGCAGAGATTAAATCCAAAAACTGCGTCGGTTTGGCCCAAGTCAAGGAATTTGCACTGCTGTTGACCTTGCTTGGCGCTTGTGGAAACAGCGGCGTGGATGCTTGGGCAGGGGCTTCCTGCAAGGGCAAATTCAAAGGAAGGACTCGGGTGGAATGGTTCTTGGTTGCAGGAAATGGATGAGGTGTCGAATTCAAATGCAAATGGGAGCATACCAGATGACCACGAGTGTGCCAAGGGCTAACGCCGCTTGTGTGCCTTTCTGTTGTAACATCACCTGATGTCCGACTACCACCCTGTCGTTGAGATGCTTCAGTCCCGGAAGGCGATTGCCCCGGAACAGCTTGAGGCACTGCACGAGCAACTGCTCGCCGCTAGCGACGACATGGCTCAACTCAAGGAACTGCTGTTGCGGCATAAGGTCGCCACGGAATCCGAATACCTCCATGCCCTCGCCGAGCATCTCGATCTTGACTTTCGGGGGAACTTCGAGGACGTTCCGGTCAACCTGGTGTTTACACAACACATCCCGATCCGCTACGCCAAGCGCCTGAATTTCTTCCCCATCCAGCAAGTCGGCCAAACGCTCGAAGTCGCGCTGGATGATCCCTCCAACACCCAACCGCTCAACGACCTTGGGCGGCAGTATCAATGCCATGTCCAGCCTGTATTGGCCAGCCGTCAGGCGGTGCTGGACCTCATCAATCGCTCCTACGACCAGAGCAGTTCGTTCGCGGACAACACCGTTGAGCAGTTGGAAGGTGAGGAGGGCTTTGAGAACATCCTTGGTGTGGAGGAACCACAGGATTTGCTGGAAAATACCGATGAAGAACCGGTGAAACGGCTGGTCAACAACCTGCTTTGGCAGGCGACCAAGGAGGAGGCAAGTGATGTTCACATTGACCCCTCGCCATCCGCAACCCTCGTCCGCTATCGACTTGACGGCATGCTGCATCCCGTCACGAGTTTTCCTAAGCAGGTCCATGTCACGGTGGTCAACCGGATCAAGGTCATGTCCCGGCTCGACATTGCCCAGAAGGCGTTGCCGCAAGACGGGCGCACGATGGTGCTAATCGCAGGGAAGCGAATCGACATCCGGGTGTCCACCATCCCGACGGTCCACGGCGAGAAGGTGGTGATGCGCTTGCTCTACCAAAGCGAGCAGTTTCTCTCCCTAGATCAACTTGGATTAGCCGCTCCCGTTCTCAAACCCTTCCGGAAAATGCTCAAAAAACCCGGCGGGATCATTCTCGTCACGGGTCCGACGGGAAGCGGCAAGACCACCACGCTCTATGCCGCTCTCGCCGAAATTGACCACCAGATCCGGAATGTGGTGACGATCGAGGATCCGGTCGAGTACAAGATCGCCGGTTACAGCCAAATCGAGATCAATCAGCGTATCGGCCTCAGCTTTGCCAAAGCCCTGCGTTCCGTGTTACGGCAGGATCCGGACGTGATCATGGTTGGGGAAATGCGGGACACCGAAACCGCGCAGATTGCCATGCAGGCCGCACTCACGGGTCACCTTGTCTTCAGCACGATCCACACGAACAGCGCCGCCGCGACCATCACGCGGCTGATTGACATGGGCATCGAGCCCTTTCTGATTTCTTCAACCATCCTTGGAGTGCTCGCTCAGCGACTGATCCGCCGGGTCTGCCCGCAGTGCCGCAAAAGCTACTCCCCACATCCGGAACAAATCCGGGAATTGGGAGTCAGTGAGGATCGAGTCCGGAAAACTGGAGGGAGTTTCTTCACGGGTCAGGGTTGCGAGCATTGCCGGGAAACGGGTTATCGCGGCAGGCTGGGGGTTCATGAACTGCTCGTCATGACCGACAAGGTAAAAGCCGCCGTCATGGAGTCAAGCGACGCAAATTTCATTCAGCGCTGCGCACTGAAAGATGGTATGATAACTTTGCGCAGGGATGGCACGAGCAAGGTCTTGCGGGGACTGACAACTCCAGAGGAGTTGCTGTCAATCACCGCAGATAACGAGCCAGGGGTTAACTGAGTTTTTTCTCAACCTCACTTTTCAACACAGGATTATGTCCCAAGCAGCATTCACCCTTGACGCCTATGGCATCATCACCCAAATCCTCATCCGTAACGCCGTTCCCGCAAAGCTCTACGCCGAGGCACTGCGCTACGAACCCGATGCCGCTGTTTCGGACCAAGGCGCACTGATCGTCAAGTCCTACGCGAAGACGGGACGCAGCCCCAAAGACAAGCGTATCGTCGAGGGTGAGGCCAGCAAACCGGACATCTGGTGGGGCGACATCAACATCCCGCTGGATGATCATACCTTCCTGATCAACCGCACCCGCGCCATCGACTACCTCAACTTGCAGGAGCGGGTTTATGTGGTGGACGGTTTTGCAGGCTGGGACCCGCGCTACCGCCTCAAGGTCCGGGTGATCACCACGCGGCCCTACCACGCGCTTTTCATGCACAACATGCTGATGCGCCCCAGTCCTGCGGAACTGTCTGATTTCAGTGATCCAGATTATGTGATCTTCAACGCAGGACGCTTCCCGGCGAACCGCATGACCTCCCGCATGACTTCCTCCACTAGTGTTGATCTCAGCTTCGAGCGCCGCGAGTTTGTTATCCTCGGCACTGAATACGCGGGTGAGATGAAGAAGGGGGTCTTCTCGATCATGAACTACATCATGCCCAAGCGGGGCATCCTTTCGATGCACAGTTCCGTGAATTTGGGAGCCGAGGGTGATGTCGCGCTTTTCTTTGGACTCTCCGGAACCGGCAAGACCACGCTTTCCGCTGATCCCAAGCGCAAACTTATCGGTGACGACGAACACTGCTGGACGGACAAAGGGGTTTTCAACATCGAAGGCGGCTGCTACGCGAAGTGTATCAACCTCTCCGAGGAAAAGGAGCCGGACATCTTCCGGGCGATTCGCTTTGGGACAGTGCTGGAAAATGTCGTCTATGACGAGGACACCCACGTGGTTGATTACGATGACACCTCTCTCACGGAAAACACCCGCGCCTCCTACCCCATTGATTTCATCCCGAATGCAGAAATCCCCTGTGTCGGCGGGCATCCGCAGAACATCCTTTTTCTGACCTGTGACGCTTTTGGAGTTTTACCGCCAGTGAGCAGACTCTCTCCCTCACAGGCGATGTACCACTTCATCAGCGGCTACACTGCCAAGGTCGCCGGAACCGAGATGGGCGTGACCGAGCCGCAGGCGACCTTCTCCGCGTGCTTTGGCGCGGCGTTTATGGTCTGGCACCCCAGCAAATACGCGGAACTGCTCGCCGAGCGCATCCGCCAGCACGGCTCCACCGTCTGGCTGGTCAACACCGGCTGGAGCGGCGGGGGTTACGGCACGGGAAAGCGTATGTCACTCAAGCACACTCGCGCCATCGTTGATGCCATCTTGGATGGCTCGCTCAAGGACACGAATACCACCCGTGATCCCCTTTTTGGGTTTGAGGTGCCTACCGCGTGTCCCGGAGTGCCAAGCAAAATTCTTCAGCCGCGCGCAGTCTGGGCCGATTCCGCTGCCTACGACAAGTCTGCACGGAAACTAGCCGGCATGTTCCAGAAGAACTTCCGGAAATTCGAGGAGGGTTCGAGCCGGGAGACCATTGACGCCGGACCCGCTCTTTAACTCCGCCTGACGAAATCCTCTCCACCATGGCCATCCCACAGGTGGACACCCCAATGATGCGGCAGTTCAACGCCGTCAAGCGGGAGCATCCGGACAAACTCGTCTTCTTCCGCATGGGGGATTTCTACGAGATGTTCGGCGAGGATGCCGTGGTGGGAGCGCGGGTGCTACAAATCGCACTCACCTCGCGGGACAAGCGCAGCGAACATGCAGTGCCCATGTGCGGGGTGCCCTACAAGGCTTACGAGCAGTACCTCAACAAGCTCACCGCTGCTGGCTACAAGGTTGCGCTCTGCGACCAGACCGAGGATGCGGCGGAGGCCAAGGGGCTGGTGACGCGGGAGGTAGTCCGCATCGTCACCCCTGGAACCACCGTCTCCCCGCAGCTCATTGACCCCGACCGCAACCACTACCTGCTCGCGCTCACGATCGACCTGCGGGCGCGGCGGCTCGGGGCCGCGTTTGCAGACCTCTCGACTGGAGAGTTCGAGATCGCCGAGTTCGCGCAGGACGAACTCCCAAAGCTCTACGACTTCCTCGCTCAACTCGACCCNCAGGAAATCCTGCTCGCGCAAAGCCGTTCCGCAGCGGAAACCGCGTTTCTCGAACCCCTCACCCAGCGGGTTTCGCAACTGCTTGCCCCCCATGACCTTTCCCTGCTCAACGGTCACGAAATCGAACACCCCCCCTCGCAACGCTTCCAATTCGTCGATCCCTACCTCTTTGATCAGGACGCCGCCCGGAAGTGCTTGCAAACGCATTTTCAGACGCACAACCTCGCAGGTTTCGGGATCGAGCCTCTTACACTCGGAACCGCCGCCGCTGGTGGTTTGCTTGCTTATCTGAAAGACACTCAGAAGTGCAGCCTTGCCCACTTCACCTCGGTCAAGCCGCATGTCTTTGAGCAGACGATGCTGCTCGACGAGGCGACCGTCCGGAACTTGGAACTCTTTGAAACGCAGTCCGGCAACAAGCGCCACACGCTCTTTGCGGTACTGAACCACACCTGCACCCCGATGGGAGCCAGATTGCTGCGGCAGTGGATCCGGACTCCCCTGCTGGGTGTGGAGNCACTGAACGCCCGGCTGGGTGCGGTGGAGGAATTCGCATCGCANCTCCTGCTCTGCGGAGAACTGCAAACCCGGCTCAAGGGGGTGCAGGATTTGCCGCGCATCCTTGGGCGCATCAACCTGTCCGTGGTGGAGGTTCCGGACCTTGTAGGGTTGCGGGAATCGCTGACACACCTACAAACCCTGCCGGACTTGCTGGCCAAATTGCAGTGTGCCAAGCTGCGCTCGTTGGCCGAGGACTTCGATCCGCTGCCAGACCTGCTTGCGCTCCTGCAAACCAAGCTGCTGGAAACCCCCTCTGCAAAGCTCCGAGAGGGCGGCTACATTGGCGAAGGGGTTTCTGCAGAACTGGACGAACTGCGCGACCTCGCCCACAACTCAAAGCAGGTGCTCAACGAAGTGCTGCTGCGCGAGCGCGAGCGCACAGGTATCCCTTCCCTCAAAATTAGCTACAACAAGNTCTTCGGCTACTACCTCGAAGCCAGCAACGCCCACAAGGCTTCGGTTCCGGAGGACTACATCCGCAAGCAAACGCTGGTCAATGCCGAGCGCTACATCACCCCGGAACTCAAAGAGTTCGAGGAGAAAATCCTCACGGCAGAAGAATGTATCGGAGAACTGGAATACNAGCTTTTCCAGACGCTCAAATCCGAGGTCATTGCCGAAACCCCCCGGATTCAGGCCAGCGCTCGACTCGTCGCTGAGCTAGACGTGCTTTCCGGACTCGCCACTGCCGCTGAGCACCAAGGCTATGTCCGTCCCACGCTCCACACACTTGACGCCCCCCGCATTTTGCAACTCAAGGGGAGCCGCCATCCGGTGATCGAGCGCATTGACCTCGGCGAACCGTTTGTTCCCAACGATTTGGAATTGGACGAGAATTCCCGTCGGATCATGCTCATCACCGGACCCAACATGGCTGGGAAATCAACGTACATGCGTCAGGTTGCGCTCAACGTACTGATGGCACAGATCGGCAGTTTTGTGCCTGCGGACTCGGCGGAGTTGTCGCTGTCGGATCGCATTTTCACACGGGTGGGGGCCTCGGATAATCTGAGTTTGGGGCAAAGCACCTTCATGCTGGAGATGAACGAGGCGGCGGCGATCCTTCACAACGCCACTGAGCGTAGTCTCGTGATCCTTGACGAAATTGGGCGTGGCACCAGCACCTTTGACGGCATCAGCATCGCGTGGGCGATTGTGGAACACCTCCACCAGCTTGGGGCGCTCACGCTCTGCGCAACGCACTATCACGAATTGACCGCACTGGCCAAGGAACTCAACAGCGTCGAAAATTTCAGCGTCAGCATCCACGAGGAGGGCGAGCAGTTAGTGTTCATGCGCAAGGTTGTGCCGGGTGAAGCCGACCGCAGCTACGGCGTGCAAGTTGCAAAGTTAGCGGGGTTGCCGCGTTCTGTGGTTGAACGGGCACGGGCAGTGATGACCGAACTGGAGGCGTCCTCGGTCGCGCATCGGGTTCCGGAATTGGCCGCTGCACTAGCGAAAACGGCAAGTTCTCCACTAGTTTCGGAAGCCGCGGTGCGCGATCCTGGAATTGTCCCTGTGAGTCCACAGTTGTCGCTGTTTCCAGAGGAACATCCACTGCTGTCAGCACTGCGCAGACTCGACCCCAATCAACTGACTCCCATGCAGGCGTTGACGCTGTTGCATGATTTTATCACTCAAGCCAAGGGATAACCCATGTCCCAATCCCGCATTGCCGTTTACCCCACCAGTGCCAACCCGCCAACCCTTGGACACGCGGACATTGTTTGCCGCGTGAGCCGTCAGTTTGACCATGTTTTTTGGGCGGCGGCGGTTAACCCGAAGAAGCAGTACCTCTTCACACAGGAGGAGCGCTTGGCGATGATGATGGAGTATATCCGGCACCACGGACTGGAGAATGTCACTGTGGAAACCTTTTCTGGAGCAACGGTGCGCTACGCCCAAAAGTGTGAGGCCACTGCACTCGTCAAGGGCTTGCGCAATCCCGATGATTTTCAGGCCGAGTACCAGCAGGCACTCGGCAATCTTGGTATTGATGCCACCATTGAGACCTTTTGCCTCTTTGGACGCCCGGAGTACTATGGAGTCAGTTCCTCGTTGGCGCGGGAATTGGCCTTGCTCGGTGAGAACATTGGGGGGTTTGTGCTGCCGTCCGTGGCCGAGATGGTGGTCAACCTGCTGCGCGAACGAGGAGCCTGACCATGCCCCTAGTGGATGCCGTCAACGAAATTGACTGGCACAACGAGCCACGCTCGATTCCCCTGCTGGAACCAACGGCTTGGGGCTACACAACCCTCGGCGTTCTGCTCGCGGTTTCGGTCTTGACCTCGCACCTCCACGATCCCACTCTTTTCAACCAACTCTCACCCTCCGGAGGCGTCCACAACGCCCTCGGTGTGGGCGGAGCTTTGATCGGCGGAACCCTTGTCGAACTGTTTGGAAGCAGTGCGGTGTTGCTTGCGTGGCTTGTGGCACGTCTGCCTTTTTTAAATAGAATGGCCGCCGGAAACCTCAAGGCCGGAGTGATCCGGAAAGTCTACTATGCCATACTGTTGACATGGATGGTGGCGGTGCTGGCGGAACTCGTGCAAGCTCGACACGCACCCGAGTTCGACAGCGACTGGCTGTGGTACCACCACGGCTATTTGGGCGAGATCACCGCCTATTGGCTGGGACATGCCACCGGCCCCATTGTCGGCATCGGTCTGTGCCTCGCAGTCGCCATGTTCGCGGCCTTCCGGATCATCACGGCCCTCACCCCTTGGCCCCTCATCCTGATCCTGTTCCAAATCATCAAGTTGCTGCTGCACCTGCTGCTGGCCCCCTTGGGCGCTGCTAGCTTCTTCCTGCACGCCCCGCGAACCTCAACTCGCACCCTGCCCGCCCTGCACCTCCCGCCTGACCCCTCTCGCTCCACGCTGGAAACCAAATTCACACCGTCGTCCATTCCGACTCCGTTTGAGAAATAATTTCTCTTGAAGATATTGCCATAAGCAATATGAATGGGAGCGCTTTTTCTTGGGATGATCGGAAAGCCTGAGAAAACCAGTATTTCAAAGCCCTAGCCCAAGAGACGGGGATTCCTTACCAGAACCTGATCAACCTCTACCTCATCGAGTGTGCCTATTCCGGCAAGAAGCTCACCCTGCAATGGGCTTCTTGAAGTTCGGATACACAACTCATCCATTCCGACTCCGCTTGATTCTGGAAGGTATTCCGCTTAGGTTGGTTTCCGAAGTCTCATCACCAACCCAAAATAGGAGTGTGCAATGCAGGTGAAGATTGAATACTGCGTGGTTTGAAACTACGAGCCACGCGCAGCCGGTCTGGCTGCGGAACTCAAGCAGGCGTTCGGGGCAGACACCGAACTCATCCCCGGAGGGCGTGGGGATTTTGACGTGACCGTGGATGGAAGCGTGATTTTCTCAAAGAAGCAATTGGATCGCTTCCCGGAGGAGGGGGAGGTGCAAGCGTCGATTCGTAACGCCTGACAGAGAACCCTCCGGACGGTCAGGAGTGCTTCAATAGTCGGCTTTGATGGCCGCTCGCACTTCGCGCTTGATGTCCTTGTTGCGCTGCTTGGCAGCGTTCTCCCGCTTGAGGCGCAAGGCGCGCGAGGGCTTCAGGTAGAATTTGCGCTTCTTGAGCTCCTTGAAGATACCTTCGCGGATGAGGGTACGCTTGAGTTGCATCATGGACTTGCCAATGTTGCTGTCTCGGACTTCGATCGTAATGGGCATATGATTCGTGGTTCCGGGTCTGAGGTTAAAACTAAAACTATTCATTTTTAAACCACTGTCCGCAAAAAATCAACCTATTTCTTTCCCTCACCCTCAGAATCTCCCTCCGGGCTGGGCAAGGCGGCTCGTTTTTTCAGTTCCAATAGTTCGGTGTCCAAATCCGGATCCGAGTCTTCAAGTTCGGCAAAACTGCGCTCCAGCGCGTCCTTGTCCGTGTCCATGCTGATTTCCTGATATGCCTCAGCGCGGGACTGCTGATCCTCAATCTTGTCCTCCATGCGTTCGATGGTCTCCAGTGCCCCCGTCGANTNNCCAAAGCCTTCNATCGTCTGNTAAATCTNNTCCTGCGCTGCCGCCTGCTTCTGTTTGGCAAGCAGGAGTCCCTTCTTGCGCTTGATCTCGTCGATCTTGTCTTCAAGCTTCTGGTAGCCGTCGCGCAACACATCCGCGTTCTGCTTGTGGTGGGCCAACTGCTTTTCAAACTCCAGTGCCCGCCGTTCGAACTCCTTCTTGCGGACCAGAGCTTCTTTGGCGAGATCGTCCTTACCGTTTTGCACGGCGAGAATGGCTTTCTGCTCCCACTTCCCGGCTTCGGCTTGTTCCTTCTCAGTGTCGCGCTCTAGGCGTTTTTGCAGCGCAAGCGCTTCGGTCATTTGCTGCTTGGCCTGACGTTTTTGCTCATCTAAATCGGTGATCATCTGCTGGAGCATTTTTGCAGGATCCTCCGCTTTGTCCAGAAAGGAACTGCTGTAAGCCCGGATGACGTTGATGAAACGGCCAACGATGCCCATTTGATTTGCTGTGGTGAGGGTGGAAGAGAGTTCAGAACAACTGCTTGCGCTTGTTGGAGGGCAAAATATTCAATGCTTCACGATACTTCGCAACGGTGCGCCGTGCAACCTTGATGTTGCTGCGATGGTAGAGGATTTCGGCAATCTGGAGGTCGGTGAAGGGTGTTTTCACGTCCTCGCCCTGCACCAAATGCTGGATCATATCCTTGATGCGCTTGGACGAAACCGCCTCGCCGCTGCCTTGTTCAATACCGCTGGTGAAGAAGTACTTGAGTTCGAAGATACCCTGCGGGGTGTGGACATACTTGTTGGTGGTGATACGGCTGACCGTGGATTCGTGGACGTCGATGTTCTCTGCCACATCCTTGAGGACGAGCGGTTTAAGGAAGTGGATGCCCCGGTCGAAGAACTCCTCCTGAAAGCGGAGGATGCTCTTGGTGACGCGGTAGATCGTCTTCTGGCGCTGTTCGATACTCTTCATCAGCCACTGCCCCGCTTTGATTTTCTCCTGAATGTACTCCTTGGTGAGCTGGCCGTCTTCGGCCATCGAGTCACACAACTCCCGGTAGTACTGGTTGATCCGCAGACGCGGGATGCCGTTGGCGTTGAGGGCGACCTTGTACTCCCCGGCGTTCTGGTAGATGTACACGTCTGGGATGATGTAGTTGTGCGCAGAGGTGGGGACGAAGGAGCGTCCGGGCTTGGGTTCGAGGGACATGATGTGCTTGTACGCTTCGATCACGTCATCAAGCTCCTGCTTCTGACGGCGGGCGATGCGGCGCAGGTCCTTGGACTCCAAGAGGTCCATGTCGTCTTCGATGATGCGGTAGCTGAGGCTGTCCACCTGTTCGGCGTGGCGAAGCTGGATGAGCAGACACTCCTGCAAGCTACGCGCACCAACACCACTGGGTTCGAAAGTCTGGATGCACTCCAGCACATGTTCCACAAAGCAGCCAACCTCATGCCGCACCTCTAGCACTTCCGGTTCCGGTTCTTCGGGATCGTTTTCTTCTTCAAACACGGGTGGTTCGGGCTTGCGGCTGCGTCGTACCTGCGTCGCCCGTTCTGGCAGGAACTTCCAGCCAAAGCGTTCGGGAGCAACCTCGACCTCCCACGGAATCGTGCTCCAACGCTGCATGATGCGCTCGTGGAGGTCCGGCTGCGCCTGTAGAAGTTCCCGGATGGCCGTGACCAGATAACCGTCGTCCTCGATGTTGCCAATCAGATGGACCCCAACCTCGTACTCCAATTGGTCCAGCACTTCAAAATCCAACTGCCAACGCAAATTGTCTGCGAGCGATTCACCCTGCGCAAGCGTGGCCTCCAGTGACGGCAGTTCGTCATCGCCCCCTCCGCCACTGCTGCGGTAGGAGTAACCTCCGAACTGGTCGATTTGCTCGACATACTGTTGCCAGTCGATTTCGTCCTGATCTTTTTCTTCCTTCTTCTCCTCGCGTGCCGTTTCAAAGGCTTCGGTGTCGGTCGTGGTTTCCGGAGCGTCGGTGGAGTTTTGGGCGTTGTCTTCTTCGGAAGGATAGGTGTCGATGTCCATGCCTTCCTCCAAGACCGGGTTTTCCTGGAGAGTTTGGTCGATCAGTTCCTCCAGTTCGGTGCGGGAGAGCTGGAGTAGTTTGATCGCCTGTTGAAGTTGCGGGGTCATGATGAGCTGCTGGGACAGCTTCATCTGCAACTTCATGTGCATGGCCATGGGGACTCGCGGATTGGGGTGACTTCAAGGGCCTCTCGGCGGTATCCTGCACCTTGTGCAAGGAGCTTGCCGAGGATGGCACTCTACTTGCTATTTAAAATGTCGCCAAAAAAGTCAACATCGAAGCNAACATTTGGTTGGTGGCTCAAGCGCGACGGCGTCCGGGAATACGCCGTTGGTAAGAGATGATGCCGAACACGCCAACCAAGAATGGAATCGCCACAAGGTTGAGGACAAACAGCGTGTGGCCCAGCGATTCGATGTCCTGCCGCAGAATCTTGCGCACCTCGCGGAGCTTGCGACGGGTCTGACGTTCCTCATCCCGGAACTTGCGGATCTCCTCCTGCACCTCCGGAGGCAGAATCACCTCCTTGCGCCCGGACTTGCCAATGCGCTGCTGAAGGCTGCTGAGGCGCTTCTGCACCTCCTCCAGCTTGGCGAGTAGCAGTTGTTCCTCAGCCTGATACTTGATTTGGGCGTCACGCTGCATCGCTAACAGGCGGGTGAAGGGGCGGCTGAACTGCCCCCGCGAGCGAATGCTCATCAGCGCCTCGCTTCCGGAGAGGTACTCGACTGCGTTGAGCATGAGGTTGAGGTTGTCGTTGGTGGGCTGGACAATGGTTTTTCCGAGGAAACTTAGCTTCTGCACCGAGAATGAATCCGAAAGGAAATCGGTATCCGTGATCACGAGGATGGAGTTGCGTTGCTTGGCTTCAGCAAGGTGTTCGCGCTTCATCGGCGTGTCCGGAGCCGTGTCCTCGCCTTCCGTTGGCTCTTTGGGTGGTCGCCCTTCCGGAAACGCTGTTTTGAAAGTATCGGTGAAAAGCGCCATCAGAATGTGCTCCTGCTCGTCCGGTTTGAGATCGCGGATGAGTTGCTGAGGCTGCATGGAACGCAGGAACGTGGCATTGAGGGTGCCGCTGTCTTTGGTCGTGGTCAGCAGAGGCGTGACTTCCGCGCTACTGCCCTCGGCTTTTGTCACACTGCCCCCCTCGACAAACAGCAGGCTTTCAAGCTGTGTGGTGAGGGGGTGATCCTGCACCAGCGCAGCACTGGTGAGCGAAAGCCAGATCGGAAAGCGCAGCACCCCCGCTTGCGTGTTGACTTGCGTGGCGTACTGAAAATCGCCGACCACCTCTTCCGGTTCGTAGCCGATGCTCCACGCATCGAGCAATCCGGGTAGGCGGCTTTGCAGGATGGGTGGTCGCCCCATGCGGTTCATCGGACTCATCGCATCCGCACGGGAATTCGAGTCTAGCAACAGGATGATTCGCCCCCCGTGCAAAACATACTGATCCAACGCGTAACGAGTGCGGTCGGCAAAGCCCTTGGGATGGATCACGAGTAGCACACTGATGTCTTCCGCAATTTCCTCGACTCCAACATCCAGTATTTCGACATTGACGATCTTTTCCAATTCGGTGAGGAACGCCCATTTCTCCGAGGGCGGTTGCCCTTGCATAAGCGGAGGTCCACCCTGCAAGTTGAGGGCGGAGAGGATGCCAACTTTTTCGGCCTGCGTCAGCGAAGCCTTGTGGATCGCCAGCGTGAGGTCGTATTCGAGGAAACGCTCCCGCCGAGGGTCGAAGAAGGGCAAGGCGACTTCCTGATCCAACACCATGACCACGGCTCCGAAATACACCGGAGTGCCACTAGGAAGCGTTATGGGACTGATGCCGTATTTCTGTGCCCAGTCCTCCTCGTCCGAATCCGGCTTGGGATCAAACACTTCCAAAGTTACCTTGCCGCCGGAAACCACCTCGATCTCTCCCAACAATTCCTGCACACGCTGAGCGTAGGTCTTAAGGTTCGGGGTCAGTTCCGCGCTGCTTCGAGAGAAATAGAACTTGATGCGCACGGGGTCTTGCAGGCCCTCCAGCACCGAGCGGGTGCCCTTGGCGATGGTGTAGAGCCGATCCTCGGTGACGTCAAGCCGCACCGGGAGAAAGAAGGCGATCACGTTGACCGCGATCAGGCAGACCACGAGCAGAAGGAGGGTGAGGCCGGTTTTGGACCAGTGTCCAGAAGTCATTGCTAGTTGTCGGTTAGTTGGTTGTCGGTTATTGGTTTTCAGTTTTCGGTGATTTGGTACTGGCTATCGGTTGTTACTTGCTGACCACTGAGTGCTGCAAACTGACCACCTAATTCAAATCAAGAGGCTTTGCGGGATTCAAGCACGACCACATTGACGAGCAGCATGAAACCGATGACGGAGAGGAAATACACTAAATCTCGCAGGTCAATCACACCACGGCGCAGGGCTTCAAAATGGGTGGTGAAACTGAACTGCGCAATCAAATCGGTGAGCCAGACGGGCAGAATCGTGTTGAGTACTTCGGACATCACCCCCCAACCGAGCAACACCAAAACAAGGCAGATAACGACACTGAGGATAAAGCTGATCACCTGATTCTTTGTGAGGGCCGAGGTGCAACTGGCCACCGCCAGATAAGCACCCGCCATCAGCAGACTGCCGAGGTAACCCGCCACAATGGGGCCGTTGTCCGGCTCGCCCAAGTAGTGCACGGTGAAGATCATCGGAAACGTGAGAACCAGTGCGACCGCGATAAACGCCCACGCTGCCAGGAATTTGGCCAGCACCGCTGTGATCAGCCGCACCGGCAGGGTGAGCAACAGTTCCACAGTGCCGGAATGACGTTCCTCTGCCCAGAGCCGCATCCCCACCGCCGGGATCAAGAAGAGGTAGAGCCACGGATGGAAGAGGAAGAACAACTCTAGGCTCGCCTGCTGAGAGTCGTAGTAGTTTCCGAGCAGAAAGGTGCAGCCCGCGTTGGCCACCAAGAAGATGACGATGAACACATACGCGACGGGCGAGCGGAAGTACGCCAGCAGTTCGCGCTTGAGAATCGGAATGAGGCCGTTCATGGGTTTTCTAGTTTTCAGTGATCAGTNGTCAGTGGTCAGCGGACGGCTTTGCTGTTCGTGAACGGGGGCGCCACCACGTCAGGATTTCGGATGATTGGTTTTCCAGGAATTAGGAATCAGGCGGCAGCTTGGGTGAGCTTGCGGAACACCTCGTCCAGCCGTCCGCGTTCGACATAAAACTGCTCCGGAATCAGCTTGCGGGAGGAGACGTACTCCTGAACTTCGGAGGTGATCGTGCGTCCGGACTGCGGGAAAACCCGTACACTTGCAAGCCCAGCAGAGGATTCCGGAAGAATTTTCTCGACACGAGAAACCGAGTCGATCCGTTCTAGTTCCTCTTGCATCTGATCCGGATTGGCGTCGCGGACGCTGAGGGTCACGGCGTTATGGTACTCCGATTTTTCCAGCAACTCGTCCGGAGTGCCGTAGCCCACCAACTTTCCGGAGGCGATGATCAACGCCCGTGTGCAGACCGCCTCCACCTCCTCAAGGATGTGGGTGGAGACGAGAATGGTACGGTCAGCGCTCATGCGTTGGATGAGGTTGCGCACCTCGTGCTTCTGGTTGGGATCAAGGCCATCGGTCGGTTCGTCCAAAACAAGCACGGGCGGGTCGTGTAGCAACGCCTGTGCAAGGCAAGTGCGCTGGCGGTAGCCCTTGGAGAGCGTGTCAATCAGTTGCGTCTGCACCTCGGTGAGTCCGGTGGTGGCGAGGACGTACGCTATACGCTTCGCCAAATCCTTGCCGGAAAATCCCCGGACTTCGCCGATGAACTGCAAAAATTCCTCGACAAGCATCTCGCTGTACGAAGGAGCGCTCTCCGGCAGGTAGCCGATGTTGAGTTGTGCCTTCAGCGGTTCGTTGAGGATGCTGTGTCCGCACACGGTCGCATCCCCGGAGCTGGGGGTGAGGAAGCCCGTGAGCATCTTCATCGTGGTGGATTTTCCAGCACCGTTTGGTCCCAGAAATCCCAGCACCTCTCCGTGCTCGACGCTGAAGGAGATTTCGTGGACGGCCTGCATGGCACCAAATCGCTTGCTCAGTTTCTGGACATGAATCATCGTTTTGGGTCCGTGACAAATTCTGGAGTCAGAGTCTCAACTGTAATTTGACATTACTACAATTTTTCGCTCATATTGCAAGCATTCTATCAGGAGCAAGCAGACACAGCAGCGGTCAACCCGCTGGAATGCGGTTTCCGCCCTGAGCGAGGTAGGCGCTTCTGGCCTCAGCCAGTCCGGACGTTAAGCCTTTTGCGCTGAGTTGGTTTTGCAGATCGTCTTCCAAGAGCAGGCCAAACTGTGTGGTGCGCTCCAGTTGTTGCAGCAACACTTCCGGAACGAAAAAGACTGTCGAGATTGATTGGAGAATGCCGTCAAGATCGTTGCGACCATTGATTGCCACAAGTGCAACGGATTCGCCACTGTCGGTCCGGAAGGTGATTTTAGCTTGAGCGGCCAGTGGGAGTAGCGTGTTCCAGTGCAGTTCCGCTACCCAGCCGTAACGTGCCTGCCGGGAGAACATCAGGAAAACAGGGTGCTCCGGAAGCGCCTCCGAACGGAGAGTTCCCAGCACCCCGCCGTTGCCATGCCCGCAAGCCCGGAAGAAAAGAGTGCGGGCGTCCTGCACACAGTTGCGGAACCCGCTGATCGCTTCCCACTCAGCCCAAGCTGAAGTTCCCCAGCAGAGCAGCAG
Source organism: Deltaproteobacteria bacterium (assembly GCA_002707655.1). The sequence goes on along the minus strand of PANO01000041.1, from coordinate 870 downwards.
AGCGGCGCCACACACACTCAGTCGGCGCCGGTTTTGAGTCCGCAGCATTCAGGAGTCATCTTTGGAGCAGGGAGGGGTGGGTGCGAGCCTTGGCGATGAAACTTGGATTCACCTGCCCCTTGGACATGGCATCGGAGGAGCGAATCCGCTTGCCCGCCGGAGTTGTGGCAGGGGTGTATTTCCCGCCAGATCGGCCAATGCGAGTGGATGCGGCTTGCATGAAAGCGAGCCGCTTCGCCCACAGGCTCAGGTAGGCTTCGTCGTAGATCGAGGGAGAGGCCGTGGCGGATTGGGGAGGTTCTTGAGCCAACACCAAGGTGCTGCCGAACAGTAGTGCGGCGAGCAGAATCAGATAGATGCGCATGTGCCCTCCTTTGGGAAGCGGGTCGTGTCCGGAACACCGCCCAATCAGGGCTGGACGAAACACCAGCCCACGGTCTCCGGAATGACCCATTTCTTTCAAACTAGCGGAAATTTCGGCTGGGGTCAACTCNNAAACGGGGAAATCCCGACGCTTTTTGCCANTGNATAGTCNCCGAATATTTCAGCAACTTGGGCATCAGTTCCCATGGATGAAGGGGGGTGCTGCAAAAAAAAATGCTGTTTATTGNAAAAAAGTCTTGACAATTTTCGGGGGGGGTANAATTNTCGCNTGNTTGCTTCNNNCCAATCCGAAAAGAATTTGCGGACTTAACCCTTTTCCCAAAGAGGTTCCCATGCGTAATACCATTTACGAGTTGTAATTAACCATTGATGGCAACCATGAAGAACGGGAACTGCGTCAGGCTTCTCACCCGCTCGGGTGTGGTCTCACAAATCAACCGGGCGACGTGATCCTTGAGCTGCTGCAAGTCCTCGAACGCCCGCCAT
>PANO01000040.1 GCA_002707655.1 Deltaproteobacteria bacterium | reverse complement strand
CTCAGGAGCGACTTNCCCATCGAGGCATGGCTCAAGGCGGCATGAACCCCGAAACCGAAACGGNAAAACTCCGCGCNGACTCACGCGCTTATTTGCGATAAGGTCTAGTAACCTCGTTGAAACGGAGTGTGGGTTGCCCTTCACTCTCAGGCGAAGGGAGTTGGATTTCCTCTCGCTTNTGTTCCAAATCCGTATCCGTTCGTTGCACGGTTTCCCTTGCCTCGAACCGATTCTGACGGCAAGATGCCTAGAGAGCTTGCCGTCCCAGTTGGACACGCCCTGAAACTTTTTGCCGCTGAAGGCACCCAGCTTCAGGCCGTATTCANCAGAGATGCCCCCCCAGACNCGCATAGGTTGCNCCAAATATTGGTGCAACACTCCGGAAGCTGACTCGCAAGACCGCTTACAGTCATGTTCCTTCAAGTTTATCAACTTGCTTTGCTACGAACGATCCGCAAATTTTCGTAATTTCTTCAGTGAAGGTGACAGGAAACGAGACTGCTGCAAGCCGTTTTGCCGATGGGGGANNCCAGTGGCAAGTCGCCTCAATCTCAAAAAATCATGAACCNGAAGGATTAAGATGGGCTGCTTGATTGATGGAGTGTGGACAGACCGGTGGTACGACACCTCGAAATCCGGGGGCCGTTTTCTGCGGGAGGATTCCCAACTGCGCAACTGGATCACGCCAGACGGCACGCCAGGCCCCAGCGGCGAGGGCGGGTTCCGGGCTGAAGTCGACCGCTACCACCTCTATGTCTCCCTCGCCTGTCCGTGGGCGCACCGCACCCTCGTTTTCCGAAAACTCAAGGGACTGGAAGACCTCATCACCGTTTCGGTGGTCCACCCCCACATGCTTGGCAACGGCTGGGAATTCCGAGAAGACGACCCCACACTGGCAGATGAACTCTACGGGAGNGAGTGCCTTCACCAAATCTACACCCGCGCTCGTCTGGAATACACGGGTCGGGTGACGGTTCCAGTGCTGTGGGACACGTTGCGCGAAACCATCGTCAGCAACGAGTCTTCCGAGATCATCCGGATGCTCAACTCCGCCTTCAACAAACTCACGGGCAATGCACTGGATTTCTACCCGGAAGCATTGCGGGAGGAGATTGCCCCCCTCAATGAGCGCATCTACACCACGCTCAACAACGGGGTCTATCGCTGCGGCTTTGCAACAAAGCAGGAAGCTTACGANGAGGCGTTCACGGAACTCTTTGACACCCTCGACTTTCTGGAAGAGCGGCTTGCCGGACAACGCTACCTCTGTGGCAACACNCAGACCGAGGCCGACTGGCGGCTCTTCCCCACGCTGATCCGCTTTGACGCGGTCTATCACGGGCATTTCAAGTGCAACCGCAACCGCATTGTCGATTTTCCCAACCTCTTCGGCTACGTCCGCGACCTCTATCAGCATCCGGGCATCCGCAACACGGTGGATTTCTGGCACATCCGCCAGCACTACCACTACAGCCACGACTCCATCAACCCGCACCGCATTGTGCCCAAAGGCCCNGACCTCGCACCTTATAACCTGCCGCACCAGCGAGCAGGTCTTTCCCNNGAATCCCTGCTGTAAGAAATCTGGAGGAGACACGACTCAATTTCGAGAGTCATTTGTCCCACAACACCCAAGNTTTCAGATGCGCAACCTCGCCGGAAAACTCCTTGTTCTCGCCGCGGCGGCAGTCCTGCTGACGCTGTTTTTNGCGCTCGATCTCCAGCACTACCTGACGCTTGATTACCTCAAAACCTCCCGCGAGCAATTCGGGCAGGTTTACGAAACCAGCCCGGCCTTAGTGCTGGGNAGCTACTTCCTGATTTATGTNGCCACTGCCGCCCTCTCACTTCCGGGGGCCGTGATCCTAACGCTGGCAGGGGGGGCGTTGTTCGGNTTGTTTGCCGGAACCGTGATCGTCTCCTTCGCCAGCACGATGGGCGCAACGCTGGCCATGNTGCTCGCACGGTTTCTGTTCCGGGACTGGGTGCAGTCGCGCTTTGGCGAACANCTCCAGACCATCAACTCCGGGATTGAGAAGGAAGGTGGCCTCTACCTCTTCACTCTGCGGCTAGTCCCCGCCGTGCCCTTCTTCGTAATCAATCTCGGCATGGGTCTCACGCCGCTCCACCCCCTCATGTTTTACTGGGTCAGCCAACTTGGCATGCTGCCCGGAACCCTTGTGTATGTCAACGCCGGGTCGGAACTGGGCAAGCTCGAAACCCTCGGCGATATTCTCTCGCCCACTCTACTTGGCTCCTTCGTNCTGCTCGGCGTGTTCCCGCTGCTAGTGAAAAAACTGCTGACAGTCCTCCAACGCCACCGGGAATCCGACTCACCCGCGTCCAACAACTGAATCATGCCACGCTACGACTACAACCTCATTGCCATCGGAGCCGGATCTNGCGGATTGGTGACGACCCTCATTGGCGCAGCGATCAAGGCCAAGGTGGCACTGATCGAAAAGCACCGCATGGGCGGTGACTGCCTCAACACGGGCTGCGTTCCCAGCAAGTCGTTGATCGCGAGCGCCAAGGTGGTGCAACTGCTCAAGAAGCATGAAGCTTTCGGNCTCAAGAATGTGCAGTATGAGGTGGACTTCCCGCAGGTGATGGAGNGCATCCAAGAGATCATTGCTAAAATCGCTCCGCACGACAGCGTGGAACGCTTCACGAAGTTGGGGGTGGAGTGCCACCTCGGTGAGGCCCGCATCGGTTCACCACATGAGATCGAGGTCAATGGCCGGGTGCTNACCACCAAGAACATCGTTGTTTCCACGGGTGCGCGTCCGTTTGTACCACCAATCCCGGGGCTGGAGGAGGTAGCGTTTTCCCATTCGGACAATCTTTGGGAACTCCGCAAGCAGCCAAAGCACTTNGCAGTGATCGGCGGCGGTCCCATCGGGTGTGAGTTGGCGCAAGCGTTCCGGAGGCTAGGCTCAGAAGTGACAATCCTTAATCTCGACTCCCAGATTATGCCCCGTGAGGATGCAGATGTGGTGGAGTTCGTCTCCCGGACTTTTGAGCGTGACGGCATCACAACCCATAACAGCATTCGCATCCAACGTGTCGAACGAACTCCGGAAGGCGCGAGTNTCCATTTCGAACAAAATGGTGCAGAACAAACGCTGGAAGCTGACCATTTGTTTGTCGCCGCCGGGCGCAAAGCGAACATCGCTGGGTTTGGGCTGGAAGAACTCGGTGTGGCCCTCAACCCCAACGGCACGATTCAGGTGGACCGCTTCCTGCGCTCCAGCATCCCCAACCTCTACGCCTGCGGGGATGTCGCCGGNCCCTATCAGTTCACCCACATGGCGGGGCATCANGCGTGGTACGCTGCCGTCAACGCCCTCTTCTCGCCGCTCAAGAAATTCGCGGTCGATTACTCGGTGGTGCCGTGGTGTACCTACACCGATCCGGAGGTGGCCCGCGTCGGCCTCAGCGAGGAAGAGGCGCTGGCCCAAGGGGTTCCGCATGAAGTGACGCGCTACGGCATTGATGACCTTGATCGGGCGATCACCGACCGCAGCGACTACGGAATCGTCAAAGTGCTGACTCCACCGAGGAAAGACCGCATCCTCGGTGCGACCATCTGCGGTGCCCACGCCGGAGACCTGCTGGCCGAATTCGTCCTTGCCATGAAACACGACATTGGCCTCAAAAAAATCCTTGGCACCATCCACTCTTATCCAACTTTCGCCGAAGCGAACAAATTCGCGGCGGGAGTCTGGCGCAAGCACAATGCGCCAAAAAATGTGCTAAACTGGCTGGAGCGGTTTCACACTTGGAGGCGGAGATAGAATGAGAATCAAGAACTTGTTGAGCCTACTTCTGGTCGTTGTGCCACTTTTGGCTACGGCGGCCCCCAAGTCCGACCTCTGGCCGCGCTGGCAGCAGCACAACCCCACCAGCACGTTGCAGGTTGATCATGAAACGTGGACCGGTTTTCTCCAAAAGTACCTCGTCCCGCACCAACCTGAAGGAGTGCATAAAGTTCGTTTTGCAGTGGTCACTGCTGAGGACCACCAAGTCCTGAAAGCCTACCTTCAACAACTTCAAAAGACTCAAATTTCACAATACTCCCGCTCTGAACAGCAGGCCTTCTGGATCAATCTTTACAACGCGGCCACCATTGATTTGATTTTGGACCATCATCCGGTGGCATCGATCAAGGACATCAGCTTTGGTTTCTTCAGCTTTGGGCCGTGGGATGAAAAGCTGTTGCAAGTCGAAGGCGAACCCATCTCGCTGAACGACATTGAGCATCGGATTCTGCGTCCGATCTGGCGTGACCCAAGGTTGCACTATGCGATCAGCTGCGCCAGTCTCGGATGCCCAAATTTGGAACAGGTCGCCTTCACTCCTGAAAACACTGCCACCCTGCTCGATTCTGGAGCAAGAGCCTTCGTCAATCATCCCCGTGGGGTTCGATTCGCAGACGATGACGAGCTGGTCCTCTCGACAATCTATGATTGGTTTGACGAGGATTTCGGAGGCAATGAAGCGGGGGTATTGGCACACATCAAGCAATTCGCCAACCCAGAACTGCGGAAACAGCTGGATGCATTTGACGGGGACATTGAATATGAATACGATTGGCGCCTCAACGGTACGCCCTGATGAAAACTGCAAATCGAGCGCTTGCTCTTTGAGGATGCAGAACACGGATCGTGAAAGAAACATGCAATGACAATTTTAAACACCAAATACTGTGTCTTCGATGCCTACGGCACACTCTTCGACGTGCATTCGGCGGTGGGACGCCACCAAGTCGAACTGGGCGAAAAGGCCGGGGCGGTCTCGCAGACGTGGCGCACGAAGCAGTTAGAATACACGTGGCTCCGGAGCCTGATGCAACGCTATGTGAACTTCTGGCAGGTGACGCAGGACGGGCTGGACTATGCGCTGGACGCCCACGGAGTGGAGAACCCGGAGCTGCGCGAAAAACTCCTGCAAGCCTACCATGAACTCGCCTGCTATCCGGAGGTGCCGGACACCCTGAAGCAACTCCGGCAGCGTGGACACGGCACGGCGATCCTCTCCAACGGCACTGCGGAAATGCTCGCCTCCGGAGTCCGCAACAGCCAGTTGGAGGACCTGCTGGACGCAGTGCTTTCAGTCGAAGAAATCGGTGTTTTCAAACCCGATCCGCGAGTTTATCAGTTTGCGTTGGAGCGACTCGGAGTGTCGGCTCCGGAAGTGCTCTTTTTCTCCTCAAACGCTTGGGATGTGGCCGGGGCGGCAAGCTTCGGGTTTCAGGCGGTTCGGGTTAACCGTTTTGGGCAACCTCCCGAACGGCTTCCGGGTAGCCCCGTACTGGAAATTCCAACACTGGATGCTGTGCTAAACCACCTTGCCCAGTGAGTGAGTGATGTTGCATCCCACCCTCCACGGACTGATCAAGGCGCTGCTGATCGTGTCGCTTGTGATTGTAGGGATTCTCGCTCCCTTCTACATCTGGAAAACCCTCGCCCCGCGTTCCTACGAAAACTTCCACCTGAACAGCGTCTCACCTTTTTCGATGGACAGCCGCCGCGCTATCCTTGAACAGCGACAGGGCATGGGGCCACGAGTCGGTTCCGGAATTCTGCCTTGACCCTCTCCGGCAGTTTCTGACATAGTTATGAATTTGCTCAAGAATCCCCATGCCGCGCCATCTGCTTTCCCTGCTTGATTGGTCCGGCGCCGAAATCTTCGATGCTCTCAAGCTTGCGCACAATCTCAAGCGCAAAACCAAAACTGGTGCTTGTCCAAAACTACTTGAAGGTCGCAGCTACGCGCTGATCTTCCACAAAAACTCCCTACGCACCCGCGTGTCCTTCGAGGTCGGCATTCACCAACTTGGGGGCCACTCCATGATACTGACCGATCAGGATTTCAAGATTGGTGAACGGGAGTCGGTACGGGACGTTGCCAAAGTGCTTTCTCGCTATGTGGATGGCATCCTCATTCGCACTTCCTCGCATGAAACGGTGGTGGCACTTGCGGAACACGCCGAGGTCCCGATGGTGAACATGCTCACGGACTTCAGCCATCCGTGCCAAATCCTTGCAGACGTGCTCACGATTCAAGAACATGTGGGGACACTTGAAAATCTGCGCATCGCCTACCTTGGGGACGGCAACAACGTCGTCAATTCCTGGCTCAACCTCGCTTGTCGAATTCCCCTCGATCTGCGGATTGGCACAGCTCCGGAAACCCAACCCGAGGCTGCTTTGGTGAAAGCCGTTCAGGATTGTGGAGTCTCGCAGGTGCGCGTTTGTCACGATGCCCGTGAAGCCGTTGCCGATGCACAAATCCTCTACACCGATGTCTGGGCCAGCATGGGCGAGAAGGAGCAGGCTTGTCAGCGCGGACAACTTCTCCAAGATTTCCAAATCAACCAAAATCTGTTAGAGTGCGCCGCTCAGGGGGTCAAGGTGATGCACTGCCTGCCTGCCGAACGTGGCCGGGAGATCACGGAAGAGGTGCTGGAGGGGGCGAACTCTATCGTCCTCGATCAGNCCGAAAANCGCCTCCANGCNCAAAAGGCTGTGCTNGCCCAACTCGAACGCTGGCACCNGNGNCTTTGACCTNGGTGGCTTCANCGCAAATTCATNCAACCCGCTTCCGGACCACTCGCCATGCCTGAAACCGCCATCCTCCAACTCCCGGATCAATCCCTTGAACTTCCTCTGCTGACGGGAACCGAGAATGAAAAAGCCATTGACATTTCCAAGCTCCGCGCCCAAACCGGTTACATCACGCTGGACACGGGCTTCATGAACACCGGCTCCTGCACAAGTGCGGTCACGTTCCTCGATGGAGAAAAGGGCATTCTGCGTTACCGAGGCTATCCCATCGAGCAACTTGCCGAGCACTCCTCTTTTGTCGAGGTCTCCTACCTGTTGATTTACGGGGAACTGCCCACGCAGGAGCAGCTTGCCAGTTTTTCGGAACTGCTCTCCCAGCACTCGCTGATTCACGAGGACTTGAAGCAGGTCTTTGGCGGATTTTCGAAATCGGCACACCCGATGGTGATCCTCTCGGCAATGGTGGCCTCGCTTTCAGCGTACTATTCGGAGGCCTCTGGAAAAGCATCCGTGGAGAATCTGGACATCAACGCCGCTCGGTTGCTGGCGAAGATCCGGACAATCGCTGCGTTCTCCTTCAAGAAAACCATTGGCCAACCCTTCACCTATCCGACAGACTCTCTGGACTACGTTCCGAACTTTCTCAACATGATGTTCGCGGTGCCTGCCGAGTCTTACGAGATTCATCCGGATGTGGCTCGCGCCCTAGAACTCCTGCTCATCCTCCACGCAGACCATGAGCAGAATTGCAGTACCTCGACGGTGCGCGTTGTTGGCAGTTCGATGGCCAATGTTTACGCCTCGGTCGCTTCCGGTATCCTCGCACTCTGGGGACCGTTGCATGGTGGGGCCAACCAAGCCGTGCTGGAAATGTTGGCGCAGATTCAGAGCGACGGTGGCGATGTGGACAAGTTCATCAAACTTGGCAAGGACCCGGATTCCGGATTCCGTTTAATGGGCTTNGGGCATCGTGTTTACAAAAACTACGACCCGCGAGCAAAAATCATCAAAGGCGCCTGCGACCGTGTACTCCGTTCCCTCGGTGTGCAGGATCCGCTGCTTGATATCGCCCGCAAGTTGGAAGNNGCCGCCCTCTCCGATCCTTACTTTGTGGAGCGCAAGCTCTACCCCAACGTCGATTTCTACAGTGGCATCATNTACCGGGCGCTTGGGATTCCNTCGAACATGTTCACCGTGATGTTCGCGCTGGGTCGGGTTCCGGGCTGGATTGCCCAGTGGAAGGAGATGCACGAGGACCCTCGCACCAAAATCGCCCGCCCGCGTCAGCTCTACATCGGCTCCCCGATTCGGGACTACGTTCCCGTGAACCAGCGAGGCTGAGTCGGGTTAGAACGCAACTTGCATCCTTGTTCAGAGGGTGTGGCTATCACGCTCTGACAACCCCATAATCAACGAGACAGGATGGCATCAGTTCTAGCACAAGAAGAGGTTGACGCGCTCCTTCAGGGAGTCGCCAGCGACGACCTAGGCATTGAGGAAGAAGAAGATGAGGAGTACGACCCTACCGAGATCGTGCCCTTTGACCTGACGGCGCAAGATCGCATCATCCGGGGACGCATGCCAACTCTGGAGATCATCCATGATCGCTTTGTTCGACTCTTCCGGCTCACACTTTCCAACGCGCTGCGCAAGGTGGTGGACATCAGCGTNCGNTCCACCGAACTCATCAAGTTCGGAGAATTCCTCAAGACGCTGCCGGTNCCTTCNTCCATGAACCTNTTCCGGATGACCCCACTGCGGGGNAANGCGATCATGGTGCTGGAGACCCGCTTGGTCTTCACGCTNATNGATCTCTTTTTCGGAGGNTCTGGAGAACTGGAGGTGAAGGCAGAGGGGCGGGATTTCACCGAAATCGAAAACCGCATGATCAAGCGCGTGGTGATCAGCGGGNTGGAGGATTTGCAAAGCTCCTGGCGNCCGGTCTTTCCNGTGCAGATCAACTACACCCGCTCCGAAATCAACCCGCAGTTTGTCGCCATCGTCCCCCACAGTGAAATCGTCATCGTTGTGACCTTTGACGTNGAGGTTGGACGCGCNCCGATGTCGATCACGATTTGNGTGCCCTANTCGATGATCGANCCGATCCGGACNCGCNTGAATGCGGGTTTCCAAAGNGAGCAGGACGAGAAGGACAACACTTGGAGCAACCGNTTCAAGAAGAACCTCNACNAGACGTATGTGGAACTGATNGCACAGNTNGGGNCAACGAAGATGTCCGTCAGCGATTTCCTCAACCTCCAGCGGGGTGACTTGATCGACTTGGACCATGAAACCCAATACCCCATCAACGTGTTGGCCAACGGCGTCCCTAAGTTCACNGGTTTTCAGGGTGCGTACAAGGGTCGCAAGGCCATCAGCATCCATGAGTTNGTTTACGTCCCGCCTGCCGTGGATGAAATCCTGCAAAGCTAGGAGGGAGTTTCCACCTCAAGTTGGTGAATCTCCAAATCCGGAGAGGGTTCGCAAACAGACACCTCGACTCGGATCGGCTCCACACTCACCGCATTGATCCGCAAGAGCACCCGCTCGCCCTTTTCCCAGATGGCAAATCCAGAGGTTCGGAAAACGTAGCCAATCGCCTCCAGTTCAAACTCCGTGACTTGATTGGGCAGTTGCCGTCGGATTTTCGCCTTGAAGACTCCTCCAAGGTGCTGGGACAGGTAGCGCGTTTTCCAGTAGCGGATCACNTCNCGCTCCGCCCGNGCATANCCCTTCTGNCGCACCTCCGACAACTCGGCCCAACGCATCAGNNCTTCCGTNGAAAAGGGAGGATCGNNTTCACGNANTAATGCCCGTAGTTGATGTTGGGCGANCAAATCNGGGAAGCGCCGNATCGGCGANGTCGCNTGCATGTAGGGTTCGCAGGCAAGTCCGGCGTGCAAGCCCGGAATTGTGGTCAGTCGTGCCGCCTCCAAGCTGAGGTGTTCCAAGGCCAGTTCCTCCCCTTCCTTCACTTCGCCAACCACCTCATAGGGGGCTTGGGTCCGGAAAATTCCCGGAACCTTGCGTTCCTGAAAGAAGCGTGCGGTTTCGCGATTCACCAGCACCGCCAATTCCTCGATGATGCGGTTGGCCGGGCTGTTGCGGTTGAGGGCTTGGATGACCACCGCCTCCGGGTTCGAGATGTCGATCTCAAATTCGGTTCTGCGCAGATTGAGCGCCCCGTCTTCCAGACGCTTGCCCAGTAGTCCTTCGCAACACTCGTGGAGCAAACCCCAAAATTCCTGCCCCATTGCAATGCGTTCGTCCGCTTCTGCATAGCTCAGGTTTTCATCAATCCTCACCCGCTGCGGCACGATTTCCTGAAGCTGCCAACTGCCGTTGCGGAAAAGTTGAATGCGGTAGGACAGCACTGCCCGTTCGCTTCCGGCCCGCAGTGAAAAAGCGTCCTCAGCCAGTTCCGGAGGCAGCATCGGATGGGTGGCTTCCAAGGTGTAAACCGAGGAGGCCCGCGCCTCCGCTTCGATGAAAAGGGGCGAATCCGGAGCAATCGCGTGGGCCAGATCGGTGATGTGAACCACCAACACTAGGCTGTTGAGGCTCCATTCCAATACCGTGAAGGCATCGTCATAATCCCGCGTTTTCTCAGAATCAATGGTGACCGTGGAGGTCGCTTCCGGTAGGGTGGGGAGGTCCGGTAGCGGCAAATCTTGCAGCGTGGAAGCGGCTTCCAGCACGGGCTGGGAAAAGCGTTCCCGCACTTGGGCTTGCAGCAAGATCATCCTACCTGCCGAAACCGGACGCCCTGCAAGCGCGAGCAGCCTCCGCAGCCGTTGCTGTTCTGGGACATCAAGGATCAAGCCGAGTCCGAGCAGCGGAGCAAATTCCTTCCAGTGGGGAGCGTCTCGACCTTCGGAGAGCAGTCGCACGAGTTGCGCCAGCCAACCCTCCTGCTGTTCGCTACGAGGCGTTTCCGGAGTCCACTCTCCCACTTCCAACTGCCGCACCCACTCTTGAATCTGTGCGACTTTTTCGGCGCGGGCTTGTTCCCGTGCAAGCTGGGCGTCCAGTTGGGCCAACTCTTCGGCACTACGTGGCAGGTAACCCTGACTCCGAGTGCAACGAAACCAGCGTTCATCCGTTTGCAGCGCCAGCAGCAGTCCCACCTGATCCAGCACGTCTTCCGGATCGGTCAGGAAGGTCTCCGTCAACTCGGCCAGCGTGTATTCCTCCCCCACTTCGCAGAGGCCGTGCATGGTTTCCAGATCGTGGGCCTGTTGAAAAAACTCCGCTTTTTCAAGTTGATCGGGCAATTCAGCAAGGGCGGAGTTGGTGTCCGCAAAGGTGGCAGCTGGAGGCCAAGTGTGTAGCAATCGAGCTTCCGGCAGGAACTGCGTCTTGCCCTGAAGCGGCTGGACGACGAGCTTGTTCTTCTGCATCCCTGTGATCCAGCCGGAATCCAAGCGGCTGTCCCGATAGAACAGGCAGAAATGGTGCAGAGGCGGGGCTGGCATCTGGCGGCGTCAAGCCGTGGAGGAATCTTCGGGGGGCATTCCGGAGGGTTTACTCTCAAGCAAACGCTGGGCACGAGGCCAGTCCGCTTGTGAGACCATCACCTGGACCAGCATCTCTCCCATCGGCAACATGCTCGCGTTGTGACGGTTGAAAACGTGGACCGCAATGCCGTGGTGCTGCAACAAGGAGGCGGTGAGGTCGGCTTCGTGCAGCACGGGTGATGCAAACACCTCTCGCAATCCAGAGCCTTCCTCTTGTGCCCTGCGTTCGCGCTCCCGCTGCTTGCGAAAGGCCTCCAACGACACCACCTTGCCGTCTGCATTCACAGGTTCCTCTACTGCGGACCACAGGCGTGGCCCCTGAAAAACGAGCCAGCCCACGGCGCACACCACGACCATTGTGGCCCCAAGGGACAAAGGTCCCGCTCCCCAGCTCAAGAGGGTGGACAGCACAAGGACGGTAAGCAGGTGGTAAGGCATACGAGATTGATGGGTTCCAGCAACCAGATTCAATGTAGGTGTACCACACTCCGGCTTCGTGTTACAACACAAACCGTCCACACCTCCGGATGGTCGTGCTTGAGTCACGTTCCCGCCAACCTCGATCTTTCTCGCTCCGTTTACTCTGTTGGTTACCGGGGGAGTAATTAACGTGAGTTTTGGATAAGAATCTTAGAAAACCCTTATCAATCAGTAGCTTGAGAGGAAAAGATCAGGCCTTTCTTTGAAAAAGCTCACAAGCAGTGAGTCCAATGCTGGTAGCGCGGGGTTTCGCCCCCGCGACAACGCCCCCAATCGCTTGCGTCCCAAGGCATCGGGACAAAACCCGCTGTTGCCGTGATTGCTCCTTATCCAAAACTCACGTTAATAAATTTCCGGCTCATAACCCCTCATGGGGATTCGGAACCATCCCCTAGTTTTGATGAAAACGGGCAACTCTCCGGCTCATAACCCCTCATGGGGATTCGGAACCG
>PANO01000039.1 GCA_002707655.1 Deltaproteobacteria bacterium | reverse complement strand
TCAAGGCGATCACGGGCGGCACCGACGCGCAGGGCGAGGTCAGCGTTGGAGTCGAGCAGAACGGTCAGCAGGTGACGGGCCGTGGGGCGCACACCGACATCGTGGTCGCCAGTGCGATGGCCTTCATCAACGGCCTCAATCGGCTGGAAGCCCGCGCTGGGTCGGTCAGCCCGATGGCTCCGGTCCGTGCCGCGCTGGGTGGAGTCTGAGCAAACAGCACAGCCTCCAGCACTGAAGCGCAGCGGAGTTTTGGAGGCACACTGGGACAGGGGTTGGTCAACATGGCCAACCCCTGCGCCCTTGCCACGATTTTTTCAAACATTGCTGGAGGGTTCAGCGTTTTGATCTTGGGTTGGGGGGCTGGCGTGACAACCCTGCTCTACGTTACTGGCCTACTTGCAATTCACGAATCCGAGGAAGACCATGACAATGCTTGAAAGGTTAATCTTGTTCAGCACGTTCGGCGTGATGGCTGCAAGCCTCTATGTGTTTGCGCACTGGCTCACGCGCCGCAAACCTTGAACGCCGTTATCGCTCTCCCTATCTCTTAGGTCGGCTGCGNATCCGGGGCCAGCCCGTCTTTTGGATTGTCCTTCTCCGGAAATCCCCGCATAATNATCTGTTTGTTTTCCTGCAATCCAAGTGATGGTGGGTTGCGCCAACCCTAGGTTTTCAGAGCCATGCAGGAGTACGTCCCCAGTGAGATCGAATCNAAGTGGCAGCAGCATTGGGAGGAGAGCGGCCAGTTTGACCCGGAGATGAATCCAGGGCGCTCCAAGTTCTACATGCTGACGATGCTGCCCTACCCCTCCGGGGATCTGCACATCGGGCATTGGTACGCGATGGCCCCCTCGGACGCCTACGCTCGCTTCATGAAAATGCGCGGCCACGAGGTCTTCTTTCCAATTGGTTTTGACGCCTTTGGGCTTCCGGCNGAGAATGCAGCGATCAAGCGCAACATCCATCCGAAGACTTGGACGTATCAGAACATCGAGCGCATGCGTGGACAGTTGCGGACGATGGGGAACATGTTTGCATGGAAGAACGAGGTCGTGAGCTGCGATCCGGAATACTACAAGTGGAGCCAGTGGTTTTTCCTGCGGATGCTGGAAATGGGACTGGCGTACCGGGAGTACGCACCGGTGGACTTCTGCAACCACTGTCAAACCACGCTCGCCCGCGAACAGGTGTGGGGCGAGGAACGGCTTTGCGAGCGTTGTGAGAATCCCGTGGTGAAAAAGGACCTCAATCAGTGGAAGCTGCGCATCACCAACTATGTTGAGGAGTTGCTGGATTTCTCCGGGTTGGAGTGGCCGGAGAAGGTCAAGGCGATGCAGACGAACTGGATTGGCCGTAGCGAGGGGGTCGAGTTTGCACTGAAGGTTGTGGGNTACAAGGAGCAAGCGTTCCGGGTGTTCACCACTCGTCCGGACACGGTGTTCGGCATGACCTTTTGTGTNCTGGCTCCGGAACACGCNCTCGTCGAGCAGATNACTACTCTGGAACAACAGGAAGCGGTGCAGGCGTATTGCGAGGCGGCGGCTCGCAAGGACGAGATCGAGCGCACCACNGAGGGCAAGGAAAAGGACGGAGTCTTCACTGGAGCTTACGCGATCAATCCAATGAATGGAGCTGAGGTGCCAATCTGGATTGCCGATTATGTGATGGCGTCCTACGGGACGGGNGCGATCATGGCGGTGCCCGCACATGACGAGCGCGACTTCGCTTTTGCACGGAAATATGGACTGCCGACGCCGACAGTGATCGTTCCGGAAGCACTACGCCAAGCGGTGCCCGATGGCGACTCNCTAGAAGCCCCGCTCACCGACAAGNCCAGCTCNGTGATGGTCAACAGCCCCGGATTCGACGGGCTGTGCTGGCCGGAGAGCTTTGACACCGTGGCCACCCACATGGAGCGCGAAGGCTTTGGCGAGCGGCAGNTCAACTATCGTATCCGCGACTGGCTCATCAGCCGCCAGCGTATGTGGGGCACACCGATTCCGGTGGTGTATTGCAACGACTGCGGGATGCAGCCTGTGCCCTACGAGCAGCTTCCCGTGGAACTTCCGGATGACGCACAATTCAAACCGACCGGAGAAAGTCCGCTNAAGCACCATCAGGGGTTTCTGCAAACCACCTGTCCGCAGTGCGGAGGTTCCGCCGAGCGCGAGACTGACACGATGGACACCTTCATCTGCTCATCGTGGTACTACTATGGTTACCTCGCTCCTTACTGGCAGCGGGGCGAGACGCTTTCCAAAACATCCCTGCCGTGGGACATGGAAACGATGCAGGCGTGGGGGCCGGTGGATCAATACACCGGGGGTATCGAACATGCCACCATGCATCTGCTCTACTTCCGCTTCTACACCAAGGTGCTTGCGGACATGGGCCTGCTGGATTTCCGGGAACCCGCCACGCGGCTNTTCAACCAGGGCATGATCCTCGGTGAGGACCATGAGAAGATGTCCAAAAGCCGGGGCAATGTTGTCAATCCGGACGGCCTCGTGCAGCGTTACGGTTCGGACACGGTGCGGGTGTACCTAATGTTCCTTGGACCTTGGGACGCGGGAGTTCCTTGGAATCCGCACGGGATTGAAGGCGCGTCACGTTTCTTGCGATCGGTGTGGACACTGGNNTTGCAGGAAAACCCGGAACCGTCCGGAGTGGCCGATGCCGAGCAGAAGGTCTATCGTACCTTGCACCAGACGATCAAGAAAGTCACGGACGACCTCCAACACTTCCGCTTCAACACCGCCATTGCCGCGCTGATGTCCTTCCGGAATCAGTTGCGCAGTGATGGAGAGCNGATTGGCGGCGAACTGCGGGAGCAGGCGCTCCGGACCTTACTGCTGTTGCTCGCGCCACTGGCCCCACACCTCACTGAGGAGTTGTGGCAGCGTTGCCACCCGGACAGCGGCAGTGTCCATACCCANCCGTGGCCTGAACATGATGAGGCACTTGCTGCCGATGCTCTCGTCACCCTTGTCGTGCAGGTCAACGGTAAGCTCCGGGACCGCCTTGAGGTGCCGACCGGAATGGAAAATGAGCAAGTCGAACGCATGGCACTGGAGTCGAAAAAAATCCAACCACACCTTGCTGGGCGCAGGATCCGCAAGGTGGTCGTGGTCCCAAATCGACTCGTGAATATTGTTGTTTGAGAGATAGGTTCGTTTTTATGTTGACGGATCTCCATCAGGATGTTANAGTTACTGTTTGCCTAGTTAAAGGCAGAACAATTTTCGAGCAGCGTTTGACCGTATTATGCCAACCCTGAATCAACTCGTCCGTAAAGGACGCAAGCGCAAGACCGTGAAGAAAGACACTCCGGCCTTGCAGGCGTGTCCGCAGAAACGCGGAGTGTGTGTGCGCGTGTACACCTCCACCCCGAAAAAACCGAACTCTGCCCTGCGTAAGGTCGCCAAGGTGCGCCTCACGAACGGCCTTGAGGTCATCAGCTATATTCCGGGCGTTGGCCACAACCTTCAGGAACACTCGGTGGTGTTGATCCGGGGTGGTCGTATAAAAGACCTGCCGGGGTGTCGCTACCACATCATCCGGGGCGCACTCGACACGGTGGGCGTGAAGGACCGCATGAAGTCTCGTTCCAAGTACGGAACTAAGAANAACCAGTAGGACCACATGTCAAGACGACGCAAGGCGGTACAGCGCAAAATCCCCCCGGATCCCAAGCACAACGATGTGCTGGTGAGCAAGTTCATCAACTGCCTGATGCGCAATGGCAAGAAGGGCGCGGCCGAGAAAATCCTCTACGGTGCGTTGGACCTGATCTCGCAGCGTGAGGAAGAGGCCAAGCCGTTAGAGGTGTTTCACGCAGCTATTGAGAACGTCAAGCCCGCCGTGGAAGTTCGCTCTCGCCGTGTTGGAGGCTCGACCTATCAGGTTCCGATGGAAGTCCGCTCTCTCCGCAGTCAATCNTTGTCGATCCGCTGGTTGATCCAGTACGCCAACGCCCGTAGCGGACGTTCGATGCGAGCCAAGCTCGCCGACGAGTTGATGGATGCTTTCAACAGCCGAGGAACCTCGGTCAAGAAACGCGAGGACATCTTCAAGATGGCCGAAGCCAACAAGGCTTTTGCGCATTACCGCTGGTGATTCTGTGCTCGTGAATCTCATCNGTCTGCTACGAACGTCCCGGTCGTGAAAACAACTCTCGAACAGCGTAGGAACATCGGCGTCATGGCCCACATTGATGCCGGCAAGACTACCACGACTGAGCGCATTCTCTACTACACGAAGCGCATCTACAAAATCGGAGAGGTCAATGACGGTGCGGCGACGATGGATTGGATGGAGCAGGAGCAGGAACGCGGCATCACGATCACCTCGGCGGCNACGACNTGTCCTTGGAAAATCGGTGAACGTGATTACACCCTGAACATCATCGACACCCCTGGGCATGTGGACTTCACGGTTGAGGTTGAGCGTTCGCTCCGGGTGCTGGATGGTGCGGTTCTGGTGCTTTGTGGAGTCGCAGGAGTGCAGCCTCAAACCGAGACGGTTTGGCGGCAGGCCCGTCGGTACCAAGTACCAACCATCGCGTTTGTGAACAAGATGGACCGGATGGGCGCTNATTTCGACAAGGCTGCGAAGTCGATTGAAGATCGGCTGGGGGCCGTTCCGATTCCNGTGCAAATCCCGCTTGGGGCTGAGGATCAGTTTGAGGGCATGGTTGATCTGGTTGAACTATGCGCCTACCGCTATGGAAACGACAAGACGGGCGAGACGTTTGAGACGATGCAATTGAGCGGAGAGTTGGGCGAGAACGCCAAGGAACGACGCGCCAAAATGCTCGAACGGCTCTCGTTGTATGACGATGTCCTGTTGGAAAAACTGCTGGACGAGACGGAGCCAACCCTTGAGGAAATCAAGTCCGCGATCAGGAAAGCGACGTTGACGAACGAGATCGTCCCCGTTTTTTGCGGAAGCGCGTTTAAGAACAAAGGGGTGCAGCCCCTGCTGGATGGGGTGGTTCACTACCTTCCTTCTCCGGTGGACTTACCTCCAGTAAAAGGCNTTCATCCCCATACCCAAAAGACGGTGGAGCGCAAGCCTGCCACGAATGAACCGCTTTGTGCACTTGCTTTTAAGGTTGCAACCGATCCTTTCGTAGGTCAACTTTCGTTCGTCCGAGTTTACTCCGGAAGCCTTGAAAGCGGGAAGGCAGTTTACAATCCTCGCAAGGGGAAGATGGAGCGCATTGGGCAGATTGTCCGGATGCACGCGAATAAGCGCGAAGATCTGACGGTGCTGGAAACTGGGGACATCGGTGCTTTGGTCGGAGCTAACCTGATCACGGGAGACACGCTCTNCACCAAGGATCAGCCCTTGGTTTTGGAAACCACCCAGTTTCCGGAACCGGTCATGGATCTCGCGCTCGAACCTAAGACCAAGGCAGATCAGGATAAGCTGCAACAGGCGCTGAATCGTTTGGGCCAAGAGGATCCGTCCTTCCGCAACCATGTGGATGGAGAGACAGGGCAGATGCTCATCTCCGGAATGGGGGAACTNCACCTTGAAGTGATCGTGGATCGTCTCCATCGGGAATTCCGGGTGGCCTGCAAGGCGGGAAANCCGCGTGTCGCCTATCGGGAAACGATTACCCAGCAAGCCTCGGAAGCCGGAAAATTTGACCGAACCCTTGAAGGTAAGCCACAGTTTGTGCAATGCCAAATTTCAGTGGAACCGATTGAAACGGGCAAAGGCATTGTGTTTGAGAACACAGTTTCGTCGCTTCCGAAAGCGTATGTGGTGGCGGTCGAGCAGAGCATCAAGAACGCCTTGAGTAGTGGCGTCCTCGCAGGGTATCCTGTCCTTGGGGTCAAAGCCCGCTTGGAAATGGCAGAATACCAAGAGGAGACAGCAAGCGAAACCGCATTTAGTATTGCAGCGGTCAGTGCCGTTCGCAAGGCGATGAATGCTGCACGCCCTACGCCTCTGGAACCTTCGATGAAGATTGAGGTGGTATTGCCACCAGAATTCCTCGGCGATGTCATCGGCGACCTGAACGGGCGTCGGGGACGAGTCCGAGGCATGGAAGAACGCTCCGGCGCGCAGGTTGTGACCGCAGANGCTCCCCTCGCGGAGATGTTTGGCTATGCCACAGNGCTGCGTTCCATGACGCAGGGCAGAGCTTCTTACACGATGCACTTCAGCAGTTATACGCCGGTTAAGNAGCAACCGANGGAGCGAAGTGTTCAGGAATCCGAGCCGGTTGCCGCCGAAGCTTAGGACTTAAACAAGAAACGGCTGCACCACAGCCCCACTCAAACGAGTGAACCTCAGGAAGACAGGAGAAGCCAAATGGCACGAGAGAAGTTCGAGCGGTCCAAACCGCATGTGAACGTGGGCACGATTGGACATGTGGACCACGGTAAGACGACCCTGACCGCCGCGATCACCAAGGTGCTTGCGATGAATGGGCAGGCGACAGAAATGGACTACGAACAGATCGATGCAGCTCCGGAAGAAAAAGAGCGGGGGATCACCATTGCGACCGCCCATATCGAATACCAAACGGACAAACGGCACTACGCCCACGTTGACTGTCCCGGACACGCCGATTATGTGAAGAACATGATCACGGGTGCAGCCCAGATGGACGGTGGCATTCTGGTCGTTTCAGCAGCAGACGGCCCGATGCCCCAGACTCGTGAGCATATCCTGTTGGCGCGTCAGGTGAACGTTCCTCACTTGGTTGTCTTCATGAACAAAGTGGATCAGGTGGACGACGAGGAACTGCTCGAACTGGTCGAGATGGAAGTGCGTGAGTTGCTTGACTCCTACGGTTTTCCCGGAGACGACACCCCGATCATCAAGGGTTCGGCGCTGGCCGTTCTGGAAACGGACTCCACAGACTCCGGTGCTGACGTGTACAAGCCGATTGTTGAACTGATGGCGGCCGTGGACGAATACATTCCGGAGCCAATCCGCGACTTGGACAAGCCCTTGCTGATGTCTGTTGAGGACGTCTTCACGATTTCCGGACGTGGCACGGTGGCCACCGGACGCATCGAACGTGGTGTTGTTAACACCGGCGAAGAGATTGAGGTCGTTGGTATCCGCGATACCCAAAAAACTACGGTCACGGGCGTGGAAATGTTCCGAAAAACCCTTGATACTGGTCAGGCCGGTGACAACGTTGGCTTACTGTTGCGTGGGTTGAAGCGTGAGGAGTTGGAACGTGGACAGGTCATCTGCAAGCCGGGGACTATCACCCCGCACACCCATTTCAAATCGCAAGTGTATGTCCTCACTAAGGACGAAGGAGGACGCCACACGCCGTTCTTCACCAACTACCGCCCGCAGTTCTACTTCCGTACCACCGATGTGACCGGAGTCATCCAACTTCCGGAGAACGTGGAGATGGTGATGCCGGGCGACAATGTGGAAATGACAATTGAATTGATCACCCCGATTGCTCTTGAGAAGGAAGTGCGCTTCGCCATCCGCGAAGGAGGTCGGACCATCGGTTCGGGGGTAGTGACAGAAGTGATCAAGTGATTCGCGACGGGTTCTGATTTATGGAGCAGAAAATTAAGGTCCGGTTCAAGGCCTACGACGACAAGCTTCTCGACCAAACGGTCGGGGAGATCGTGCACACAGTTCGGCGCACGGGGGCAGATATAGTGGGNCCCATTCCCCTGCCGACACGCATCAGCCGCTACACCGTGCTGCGTTCCCCGCACGTCGATAAAAAGTCACGGGAGCAGTTCGAGACACGGACTCACAAGCGATTGCTCTACATCAAGGACGCCACTCCTCAGACNATGGATGCTCTCATGCGGCTCGATGTCTCTGCAGGGGTGGACATCGCGATCAAGCAAGAAGACTGACGGCGAGGAGACGGATCATGGCAAAACTGCAAACCATCGANACTGTGAAGCAGGTTGTTGGTGAATTAGAGATCGAGGATCAAATTCTGGACACGTCTTATCATCCGCAGGTGGTGAAGGACGCGGTGGTCCACTACCTTGCGGGTAAGCGCCAAGGAAGCCACTCCACCAAGACACGAGCTGAGGTGTCCTACAGCACCCGCAAGCTCTATCGCCAGAAGGGAACTGGCAACGCCCGTGCGGGCAGTGCGAAATCCCCGATCCGCCGACACGGTGGCGTCACCTTTGGCCCCAAGCCACGGGACTACTCCACCAAGCTGAACAAGAAGGTCCGCAAGCTTGCTTTGCGCTCCCTCTTTGCAGAGAAAGTCCGAAAGGGTTACATTCAGATTTTGGACTCGCTGGAACTAACGGATCACAAGACCCGGAATTTCAAGAAACTGCTGGGTCAGCTAGTCGAAGGCAAGGTGCTAATCGTGATGGACACGATTTCTGAAAATCTGGAACGTGCCTCTCGGAACCTTCCGGACGTGCATGTGATGACGGGCCGGAATGTCAACACCTACGAGTTGATGCGATTTCCGAGTGTGATTTTTGTTAAGGGTGCGCTGGACGACTTCACTCAGAGNCTAAACTGATGAACACATTCGACGTGCTGAAGGGGCCGCATCTAACAGAGAAGTCCCTGATGATCAAGGAAGAGGGCAACCACTTTGTTTTCAAAGTCCACCCCGATTCCAACAAGTATCAAATCCGACTGGCGGTCCAGATCGCCTTCAAGGTGGANGTGCTCAAGGTCCGGACGATGAACGTCCGAGGCAAGAAGAAGCGCATGGGACGGTTCGCCGGCCAGCGCCCGGACTGGAAAAAAGCGATCGTGACCCTCAAGAAGGGGCAGACGATTGAATACTTCGAAGGCGCATAGCCGAAGCTTCACGATTTAATCATGGGAATTAAGCTTTACAAGCCCACCTCACCGGGACGCCGCAACATGAGCGGCTTCGACTTTTCGGAGATCACGACCGCGAAGCCGGAGAAGAGCCTGCTGCGGCCACTCAAGAAAACCGGAGGTCGGAACAACCTAGGACGGATCACCGTGCGCCACCGCGGAGGCGGACACAAGCGGCGTTACCGTTTGATCGATTTCAAGCGCGACAAGTTTGACGTGCCAGCCAAGGTGGCGACTATCGAGTATGATCCGAACCGTTCAGCCCGGATCAGCCTGCTGCACTATGCTGATGGCGAGAAGCGTTACATCATTGCGCCGCAGGGCCTGAACGTGGGCGACGTTGTGGTTGCCGGAGAACAAGTGGACATCAAGCCCGGAAATGCTCTGCCCTTGCGTGCCATCCCTTTGGGAACGAACCTGCACAACATTGAAATGAAACCCGGCAAGGGTGGCCAACTCATTCGCAGTGCGGGGACCGTTGCTCAGTTGGTGGCAAAAGACGAGCAGTATGCGCAACTGCGCTTGCGCTCCGGGGAAATCCGCAGGATTCGCATTGAGTGCATGGCCACCGTCGGAGCTGTCAGTAACCCGGAAAACATGAACATCAATTTAGGCAAAGCGGGTCGCAATCGTTGGCTCGGACGCCGACCCACGGTGCGTGGCGTTGCCATGAACCCAGTGGACCACCCGCATGGTGGTGGTGAGGGCAAGACTTCCGGAGGCCGACACCCGGTCACTCCGTGGGGCAAGCCCACCAAAGGTTACAAGACGCGCAAACGCCGCGATACCGACAAGTACATCGTCCGGAGGAGGAAGTAGTGCCAAGATCCGTTAAGAAAGGGCCATTCGTTGATGGCCACTTGGTCAAGAAAGTTGAGGCGGCAAAGGCCGCAGGTAACCGCAGGCTCATCAAAACTTGGTCGCGCCGTTCGGTGATCCTCCCGGAGTTTGTGGGACTCAACATCGCCGTACACAATGGCAAGCAGTTCATCCCTCTCTATATCACGGAAGAGATGGTCGGCTACAAGCTCGGTGAGTTTTCGCCCACCCGCACCTACCGCGGGCACCAGGGCAAGTCGGATAAGCGTTCGAGGTAATCATGACGGCACAGGCAATAGCAAAACGAGTGAGGATCAGTGCGCGGAAGGCGCGGCTGGCCGTGGATTTGATTCGCGGCGAGCGGGTGCCCCGGGCGATCGCTTATCTTACTCATAGTCCGAATAAGTCCGCCAGCTTAGTGCTGAAGGTGCTCAAGTCCGCCCTCGCCAATGCAGCGTATCAGGACGAGTCCGCCGATGTGGACAACTACCGAGTCACGGTCGCCTACGTCAACGAAGGCACCACGATGAAGCGCTTCCGTCCTAGGGCCATGGGCCGGGCCGGAGCCATCAGGAAACGTACCAGCCACATCACGGTGGAGGTTGGGGAGTGAACTGCTGAAACAATAGGAAACGAGTGGGTCAGAAAGTCAATCCNATTGGGCTGCGACTAGGCATCTCCAAGACNTGGAACTCGAAGTGGTTCGCGGAGAAGGACTACGCAGAACAACTCAAGCAGGATCTGGATATCCAGAGCTTCATCAAGAAACGTCTGCGTCACGCCGCAATCTCGCGGATCGAGGTGGAACGCACGCCCAAGAAGATGAAGGTCAACATCTACACCGCCCGTCCGGGGATCATTATCGGACGTAAGGGTGATGAAGTCGAACGGTTGCGCAACGAGTTGAGTGGCAAGATGAAGCGCGACGAGGTGGTTGTGAACATCCGTGAGNTCAAGCGTCCGGAGATCGANGCGACCTTGATGGCGGAGAACATCGCCAATCAGCTTGAACGCCGCATCGCCTATCGTCGTGCGATCAAGCGGGCGATGGCTTCGGCCATGCGCATGAACATCGCTGGCTGCAAGATCATGGTCGGCGGACGTCTCAATGGCGCGGAGATCAGCCGTTCNGAATGGGTTCGCGAAGGTCGGGTCCGGCTCCACACGTTCAAAGCTGATATTGATTATGGAGTTGCCGAAGCCCACACCACCTACGGGCTGATCGGTGTCAAGGTTTGGGTGTATCGGGGTGAGAATTTTGAAGGTTCCCGCTCCCGCCGCCCCCGCAGAAAGGATTAATCATCATGTTGATGCCCAAGCGGACAAAGTACCGCAAAAAGATGCGCGACCGTATGAAGCGGAACGCGACGACTGGAAATACTGTGAGTTTCGGATCGGTGGCTCTGCAAGCAACGGATCGTGGCTATGTGAGCGATCGCCAGATCGAGGCGGCTCGCCGTGTGATCACCCGGACACTCAAGCGTGGTGGAAAAACGTGGATTCGTATTTTCCCGGACAAGCCAATCACGAGCAAGCCTGCTGAAGTCCGGATGGGAAAGGGAAAAGGTGCCGTCGATTCATGGGTGGCCGTGGTACGCCCTGGCCGCATCCTTTACGAAATCGACGGAGTTTCGGAAGAAATCGCAATGGAAGCCCTGCGGTTAGCCGCCTACAAGCTGCCCATCAAGGCTCAGATCATTAAGCGAACGGCGGTAATATGAAAGTAAAGGAACTCCGGGCACTGCCCATCGAGGAGTTGGCCAACCGGCGCAACGAACTCAAGGAGGAGCACATGCGNCTCCGCTTCAGCAATGTGATCAAACAGTTGGGGGACGTCACCATGATTCGCAAGACCCGCAAGGAAATCGCGAAGATCAACACCCTCATCACTGAGAAGCAGCGTGACGCCGCTACGGAACAGAACGCTGGTGGAGAGAGACAGACATGAATAACCGAAAAGCCCTGAAAGGGGTGGTCGTCAGCGACAAGATGCAGAAATCCGTGGTGGTGCAGGTGGAAACCCGCGTGAAACACCCGCTGTACAAGAAGACGATCAAGCGCTCGAATAAATTCATAGCGCACGATGAGCGCGAGACGTTCAAGATCGGCGACATGGTGGAAATCGTGGAGTGCCGACCTCTGAGCCGCCGCAAGCGGCATCGCGTGCTGTACCCCGCAGGCGGAGAGTGAGATGATCCAAAATCAAACCGTACTTGAATCGGCGGACAATTCCGGAGCCAAGCGCTTGATGTGTATCAAAGTGCTCGGTGGCTCCCGCAGGCGTTACGCCCGCGTGGGCGACATCATTGTCGCCTCGGTGAAAGCCTCCCTGCCCAACAGTAAGGTGAAGTCCGGAGATGTCGTCAAGGCCGTGGTGGTCCGGACCCGCAAGGAGTTCCGGCGCAGTGACGGCACCCACATCAAGTTTGACAGGAACGCCGCTGTCATCATCGACAACAAGCGCGAGCCAGTGGGCACCCGCATTTTCGGACCGGTTGCCCGCGAGTTACGCGCCGGGAAGTTCATGCGGATCCTCTCGTTGGCTCCGGAAGTGCTGTAGCAGGAAATCATGGCATCGAAGAATAAGATTGTGGGACCAAAAAAGAAAACGCCCCGCAAGCGGCGTGTGCCCATCATCAAACGCGGCGACACCGTGATCGTGACCTCCGGAAAGGAAAAGGGCAACACGGGCAAGGTGCTTTCAGTGAACTGGAAGCAGGAGCGCGTGGTTGTGGAAGGACTGAATATGGTGACAAAGCACACCAAGCCCAATCCGCAGAGCCAGCAAGGGGGGATCACTCGACTGGAGGCGCCGATCCACTACTCCAACATCCAGATTTACAATCCTACGCTCGGACGCGGAGTGCGTGTCCGGTTGCAGCGCACCGCAGAAGGTGTGCGCCAGCGAGTTTGCGTGAAGACTTCAGAAGTGTTGGGGTGATATGACACAAAACCATTTACTTGAAACCTACGGCTCCAAGGTTGTTCCGCAACTCAAGGAGAAGTTTGAGTACAAAAACCTGCACCAGATTCCGAAGATCGTCAAGGTGACCGTCAGTATCGGATTAGGAGAGGCCGTACAGAACCCGAAGGTGATTGAAGCTGCGACGGAGCAACTTGCTGCGATTGCCGGGCAACGTCCGGTGGTGACCCGTGCAAAGAAGTCGATCGCTGGCTTCAAACTGCGCGAGGGTATGCCCATCGGCTGCATGGTTACACTGCGTCAGAAGCGCATGTGGAACTTCCTCGANAAACTCCTGCATGTTGCGATGCCGCGAATCCGGGACTTCCGAGGCNTCTCGCCCCGATCGTTTGACGGACGTGGCAACTACTCTCTGGGAATCCAAGAGCAACTGNTCTTCCTAGAGATGGATTTTGACCAGATCGATAAGGTGCGGGGATTGAACGTCGCCATCACCACGACTGCGAACACTGACGAAGAAGCCCGTGAGCTGATGCAGGGGCTTGGATTCCCTTTCCGAAATTGACGGTATGGCCAAAACAGCGTTAATTGTGAAGTGCAAGCGTAAGCCCAAGTTTAAAGTGCGGGGCTACAATCGGTGCAACTACTGTGGACGTCCACGGGCGTATCTGCGGAGATTCGGTATGTGCCGAATCTGCTTCCGTCTCAAGGCGTCGGCTGGGCTGTTACCAGGGGTGACAAAAGCCAGTTGGTAAGAAACAACACGACTAACGAAACAGCTGCTCATGATGACCGACCCTATTGCGGATATGCTCACCCGCATCCGCAACGCCAACCTTCGGAGGCATCCCGAGGTAGTAATGCCTTCCAGCAAGATGAAGGCCAGCATTGCGCAAGTACTTCAAGAAGAAGGCTTTGTGAATGGAGTTCAGGTGGAAGAAGACGGGGTGTTCCGTACCCTCAAGATACAGCTTCGCTACTGGCAAGGGGAGCCGGTGATCCGCAAGATCGTCCGGATCAGCAAGCCAGGACTGCGGCAATACACCAAAGCCGGAGACCTTCGCTCCGTTGTCAACGGACAGGGGGTCGCCATCGTGTCCACCTCCAAGGGAGTGATGGCCGATCGGCAATGTCGCTCCGAAGGGATCGGTGGCGAGTTACTGTGCGAGGTTTGGTAAGAGAGAAAACAAATGTCACGAATTGCTAAGCGTCCCATCGTCATCTCCAGCGGAGTCACGGTCAACTATCAAGATCGGCAACTCTCGGTGAAAGGGCCAAAGGGGGAATTACAGATGAAGGTCCACGAGCATGTGGATCTAGATATGGACGGAGATACGATCCAAGTCAAAACCGCAGGCACCTTCCGTACGGAAGGTGCCAATGCTGGGCACCACTCACGCCCTCATCCGGAACATGTTTGAAGGCGTCACTAATGGCTACCAGAAGCGCCTGAATCTGGTGGGCGTCGGCTATCGCGCAGCCGTCAACAACAATATGCTGGAGATGAGTTTGGGATTCTCCCATCCCGTGAATTACCCTCTTCCGGACGGGGTGACGGCAAGTGTCGCCACTAACACGAAAATTACGCTTGAAAGCACTGACAAGCAGTTGATTGGGCAGGTGTCCGCTGAAATCCGGAAGTTCCGCCCACCGGAACCCTACAAGGGCAAGGGCATTCTTTTTGAAGGCGAACGCATCCGCCGCAAGGCCGGCAAGAGCGGGAAGAAATAAGCAACATGGCTAAAGCATTGAGCCGCGCAGAGGCGCGTAAAATACGACATCGGCGTATTCGTAAGAAGCTTACGGGCACAATACAGCGCCCCCGGCTGACGGTGTTCCGATCCAGTCGCCACATTTATGTTTCAGCAGTAGACGATGAGGCTGGGCACACCTTGGTGGCGGCGAACACCCTGCAAATCAAGGAAACGCTGAAGGTGAGTGCGGGAAACAAGGATGCCGCTTACGAGGTGGGCAAGGTGGTCGCTCAGAAGCTGCAAGAGCAGTCGATCAGCGAAGTGGTCTTTGACCGTGGTGGTTACCTTTATCACGGTCGGGTGAAATCGCTGGCGGAAGGCGCCCGTGAAGGCGGGTTGAAGTTCTGATTGCATTGGACATAGGAAAACGGTGGCAGAGAAAAGCAGAGAGAGAAACAGAGACAAAAGCAGAGAGAGAAACACAGAGAAGGGTGAGAAGAACGAACTGCTCGAGCGGGTGATTCAAGTCAACCGTGTGGCCAAGGTGGTCAAGGGCGGACGTCGTTTCAGCTTTAGTGCGCTGGTGGTGGTTGGTGACGGCAATGGTCGACTCGGACTCGGGCTAGGCAAAGCCGGAGAAGTGACCGAAGCGATCCGCAAGGCGATTGCACAGGCCAGCCGAGATTTGGTGACGATCCTCTTGGAGGGCACCTCTATTCCGCATGAAGTCACCTGCAAGTTTGGCGCAGGCAAGGTGTTGATGAAACCTGCTAGCCAAGGTCATGGAATCATCGCCGCAGGTTCAGTGCGTGCCGTCATGGAAGTGGTTGGGGTGACCGACATTTCAGTGAAATGTCTCGGCTCCCGGAACCCGCAGAACCTTGTGCGCTCCACGATCAAGGGGCTTCGCTCGCTGCGTAGCATGGATCAGGCCGCCCGTATGCGCGGCAAAACCGTTGAGTACCTGAAGCAGGCCTGAAACGATGAACAGAATTCGAGTAACGCAAATCCGGAGCCAGATTGGGCACCGACAGAACCAGCGTGAATGCCTCAAGGGATTAGGGCTGCGGAAGATCGACAGCATGGTCGAACTTCCAAACACCCCGGAAGTNCGAGGGCTGCTCCGCAAAGTAATGCATCTTGTTAAAATCGAAGAAATCTAAAATAGACTATGTTTCTGCACGAACTGCCCGCATCGNACAACGCCAAGCGCAAGCGCGTCGGGCGTGGTCCGGGAAGCGGAAAGGGCAAAACCTGTGGACGTGGGCACAAAGGTGCCGGTGCCCGGTCAGGTTCAAAGACCAAGCGCGGTTTTGAGGGCGGGCAAACCCCGCTCAACCGGAGGCTTCCGAAGTTTGGATTCACCAGCCGCAACCGTGAGGTGTTCCAGCTGATCAATTTGGGTCGTCTTGAAAAAAGCGACAAGGTGGTCACAGGTGTGACCCTCACCAAGACGGAACTCTGCAAATTGGGATTTATCCGCAACGAGAAACGCAAGGTCAAGCTGTTGGCTAAGGGAGAATTCACCAAGACGCTGATGATCACGGTTGATGTCGCCAGTGAGCAGGCCGTGGCTTTGGTCCGGCAGGCGGGTGGTGAAGTCGTCACCGCCAAGTAAGTCAAAATATGTGGGCAACGATCCAAAACATCTTCCGGATTGAGGAACTGAGGGAGCGGATCATCTTCACGCTCTTCATGCTCTTCGTCTTCCGCATCGGTGCGCATATTCCCACTCCCGGGATTGACGGCTCCGCGCTGACGGCCTTCTTTGAGGCGCAACAGGGCTCGATTCTACGCTTCTTCGACATGTTCACGGGGGGCGCGCTTGCTCGCCTGACCGTGTTCGCGCTAGGAGTGATGCCCTACATCAGTGCATCCATCATCATGCAACTCCTCACGGTCGTCTTTCCGTACTTGGAGCGCTTGTCAAAAGAAGGGGACGCTGGACGCCGGAAGATCACCGCCTACACGCGTTACGGTACGATCGTGCTCAGCTTGGTTCAGGGCTTCGCCATTTCTGTTGGTTTGGAGAGCATGGCAGCCCCAGACGGTTCTCCCGTGGTGATCTCCACCATGAGTCCGTGGGGTTTCCGGGCGCTGACCGTGATCACCCTGACTGCTGGAACTGCTTTTCTGATGTGGGTGGGTGAGCAGATCAACGAGCGCGGTATCGGCAACGGCATCTCGCTGCTGATCTTCGCCGGGATTGTCGTGGACATCCCAGGGGCGATCATCAACTCCATCCAACTGGTGCAGACCGACCAACTTGCGCCGCTGGTGCTTGGAATTGTCGCAGTGCTGATGGTGGTTGTGATCTTTGCAGTCATCTACATGGAAACAGCGTACCGCAAGATTCCGGTCCAGTACGCCAAGCGAATGCAGGGCAACCGCATGTACGGGGGGCAGTCCTCGCATCTGCCGCTTAAGATCAATTCTTCCGGAGTGATCCCGCCGATTTTTGCATCGTCGATCTTGGCATTCCCTGCGACGATCACGGGTTTCATCGCGGTTCCATGGGTACAGGCGATCAGTGGACAGCTACTACCAGGGCGATTACTGTACTCGGTGCTGTTCGTTCTCATGATTTTCTTCTTCTGTTTCTTCTATACCGCGATTCAGTTCAACCCGGTGAAGATCGCTGAAGAGATGAAGCGCCACGGTGGCTACATTCCTGGAATCCGTCCCGGCAAGAAGACCGCCGAATACGTCAACCTTGTCCTCACACGGCTGACCTTTGGNGGAGCTGTTTACCTCTCGGCGGTTTGTATCCTGCCGAGCATNCTTTTCGTGATCTTCAACGTGCCCTTCAGTTTTGGTGGCACGGCCTTGCTGATTGTGGTGGGTGTGGGCTTGGACTTGGTCAACCAGATCGAAGCCCACTTGCTCAACCAAAATTACGATGGTTTCATGAAGAAAACTAAGCGCCGAAACTACGGCGGCACCAGTGCACTGAGGCTTTAAGGAGACCCGATGAAAGTTCGTTCATCGATCAAGAAAATGTGTGAGAAGTGCAGGATCATCCGTCGCCACGGGGTTCTGCGCGTCATCTGTGAAAACCCGAAGCACAAGCAACGGCAGGGATAGGGACGCATGGCAAGAATCTCAGGAGTTGACCTCCCGAACAACAAGCGCATCGAAATTGCGCTGACCTACATCTACGGGATTGGCCGCANCAGTGCNACCAAGATCGTTGAGCNGACCAAGATCGACCCGGATTTGCGGGCCAAGAACCTCTCTGATGAGCAGATCAGCCAGATCCGCGGCGTGATCGAGAGCGACTACATGGTCGAGGGGGATTTGCGTCGCGAGACCAATCTCAACATCAAGCGACTGATGGACTTGGGCAACTATCGAGGACTGCGGCATCGGCGTGGATTGCCGGTTCGTGGACAGCGCACGAAGACCAACGCCCGTACNCGGAAAGGCCCCCGCCGTTTGGCTGTGGCCTCCAAGAAGAAAATCTGAGAACGAACCGGACACTATGGCCGTTGCAAAGAAGAAGAAGGAAAAACGAGTTGTTGAACAGGGGCGCATTTACATCAAGGCGACCTTTAACAACACTATCATCACTGTGACCGACGTGCAGGGAAACGTTGTGGCTTGGTCTACGACCGGAGCCAGTGGGTTCAAGGGATCTCGGAAGAGCACTCCCTTTGCAGCGAAGGTGACAACCGAAGCAGCGTTGCGCAAAGCCAGTGAAATGGGCATGAAGACCGTTGAGGTCTTTGTGAAAGGTCCTGGAGTTGGCCGCGAATCGGCGCTCAGAGCCATCGGCAGTGCCGANAACTTGAGGATCACATCGATCAGTGACATCACCCCGATCCCCCACAATGGTTGCCGCCCTCCGAAGCAGCGCCGTACTTAAATAACCGTAGTTAAGGGAACACGAATGTCCGAGACAAGTGAAGTGATTTTGGAATCCACGGAGTCCATGAACACGGGCNGCCGCGATATCTCCAAAAATTGGACGGAGATCGCGCAACCCAAACGGATGAGATTTGAACGGGAAACGCTGAGCGAGAGCTACGGCAAGTTTTTCTTGGAACCGCTGGAGCCAGGGTTTGGCACCACCATTGGTCACTCCTTACGGCGCATCATGCTCTCCTCTATCCGGGGGACCACGGTGTTTGCGGTGCAGATTGAGGGAGTTTCCCACGAGTTTGGCAACATTCTAGGCGTGTTCGAGGATGTCATCGAAATCCTCCTCAATATCAANGAGTTACAAATCGAGCAGTTTTCNGACGAGATTGTGGAAATGGAACTCATCGGCGAAGGACCGTGTGTGCTGACCGGTGCAGACATTGCGACCTTTGAGAAGGCTCGTATCCTCAATCCAGAAACGAAGATCGCCACGCTTGAAGAGAACTCGACGATCAGCATGACGATCTACGCCCGCTTCAACAAGGGCTATGTCACCTCCGAGGAAAACCAGAAGGAGGATCTTCCGGTGGGTACCATCTATCTGGACGCCAATCACTCGCCGATCCGCCGCATCAAGTATGAGGTGGAGAACGCGATGGTCGAGCAGCGCACGGACTACGACCGGCTGGTGATGGAGTTGTGGACCAACGGTTCTGTGCGCCCGCAGGACAGCTTGGCGTATGCCGCCAAGNTCCTGAAGGAACACACGGAGGTCTTCATCAACTTTGATGAAAACAGCCCGGAGGAGGACTTANNTGAGGTGGTTCAGGCTCCCGANNTCAACGAAAACCTCTGGCGCAGTGTGAGCGAGCTTGAGTTGTCGGTGCGCTCCATCAACTGCCTCCAGAACGCAAAGATCGAAACCATCGGTGACCTGGTCCANAAGACGGAACCCCAAATGCTCAAAACCAAGAACTTCGGGCGGAAATCCCTCAACGAGATCAAAGAAATTTTGGTTGCGATGGGACTCTCGCTCAGCATGGAATTGGAGGGCTTTGACGCGGCAAACAATCCCTATGAGAAGAACAAGAAGCTCTGAGTNAATTCAATGCGACACCTGAAGGCAGGACGGCGACTCGGCGTCACCACCGCACACCGCAAGGCGATGATGCGGAACATGGTGACCTCAATCCTTGAAACAGGACAGGTCACGACCACTTTGGCTCGTGCCAAGGAAGTACGCCGCCCGTTGGAAAAAATGATCACTTTTGCGAAGCGTGGGGATTTGCACGCCCGCCGCATGACCTTGCGTTTCGTGAAATCGAAACTGGCGATGGCGAACCTGTTCGACGACTTAGCCGGGCGCTACGCCGATCGTCCCGGAGGCTACTGCCGGATCATCAAGCTCGCNACCACGCGAGCAGGTGATGCTTCCGATATGGCCATTGTCCAACTCATCGGCAGTGAGCGGGACGTGCTTACCGACCTCAAGGACGCCAAGAAAAAGNNGAAGCCTGCCAAGAAGTCGAGCAAGACTCTGGAGAAGGTTAGNGCCGAGATAAAGGCAGACGAGAAGCCGAAAGCTGAGGTGGCGACAGAGGAAACTCCTACCGAGGCAGTTCCGGAAGTAGCTGAGGAAAAAGCCGAAGCGGTGGCTCCGGCAGCAGTTCCTGCCCCAGAGGTGGCCAGTGCAGAGGACATTCCGGCAGAGGATGCAAAGGCAGACACCAAAGCAACTGAGTCTAAATCGTAACTCAGTACCGATCACATCCGGAGTTCTGATGCACTCTGGAATCATGACATCCTGCCGATGATTTGTGGCAGGTACTCACCCCTTTTGATGCGGGTGCCGTTCAAGACGGTACCCGTTCAGATCCCATGACAACCGTCGCCTCCAAGCGTATCTATCTGGAAACCCTCGGTTGCTCCAAGAACCGGGTGGATTCCGAGGTCATGCTCGCCCAGCTCACACAGTCCGGGCATGAGCTTGTGGAATCCGAACAGAATGCGGAGGTGATTGTGGTGAACACCTGTGGATTTCTGACTGCTGCCAGTGAGGAATCGGTCAATCGCATTCTCGAACTAAGCAAGCAGAAATCCT
The DNA here is from genome assembly GCA_002707655.1 of Deltaproteobacteria bacterium. Next base: position 18,604 of record PANO01000039.1, on the reverse strand, counting down.
CCGGAAGCTGTGAAAAACTTGTAGCGACCGGATGCCTCACCCAGCGTTACCGCGAAGANTTGTCTCAGGAAATCCCGGAACTTGACGGCTTGTTGGGTTCGCATGGTTTCGAGCGCATGCCGGAGCTGATCAGCGCGATGTACGAGCATCCGGAGCATCCGCAGATTTTCCTCTCGAAAAANCCCCACTACACGCATTACGAGCAGCAGGAGCGCATCCAGAGTACNNCTCGGCACTTTGCCTATGTGAAGATCGCGGAGGGCTGCTCCAACATGTGCACCTTCTGCAACATCCCCTACCTGCGAGGCGGGTTCAGCAGCCGCACGGTCGAGACCGTCACGGAAGAAATCCGGGGCTTGGTCGCCAAGGGCGTGCGGGAGATCAACCTGATTTCGCAGGACACCTCCTCCTACGGACGGGATTTCCGTGATGGCTCGACCGACTTGACCGCCTTATTGNGCTCGATTTCTGGNTTGGACGGTGATTTCTGGGTACGGATGTTCTACTGCTATCCGAACACGTTCACGGAAGCAACGCTGGAAATCATGGCGGCGGATGCGCGTTTCTGCCGCTATCTCGACATGCCCTTTCAGCATGTGAGCGATGCCGTCCTCAAGCGCATGAACCGCAAGATCACGCGCCGACAAATCGAGGAGCGGATGCAGCTCATCCGCAGTTACCTTCCGGAAGTGGCGTGGCGCACGACCTTCATCGTGGGTTTTCCCACAGAAACGNAAGCGNATTTTGAGGAACTGNTAGAGTTTGTNCAGGAGGGACACTTCCAGCACGTTGGTGTGTTTACTTATTCGCACGAAGACAACATCCGCTCGGCGAAATGGGGCGATCCTGTGCCGAACGNGGTCAAACACAAGCGTCGCAAACAGCTCATGGCCGCACAGCAGGCGATCAGTCTGCAACACAACCAGAACCGCGTGGGGCAATCCATGCGGGTGTTGGTGGACGGTTATAGTGAGGAGACAGATTTACTCTTGCAGGGGCGCACCGAATTTCAGGGTCCGGACGTGGACGGGGTGGCGTACATCAACGAAGGTACGGCACGTCCGGGATCGTTTCATGAAATCGAGATCACCGATGCCCACGCCTATGATCTGGTGGGCCGGATCGTCGAACCCAACTGAGGAGAGCAGCATGGCTGGACACAGCAAGTGGAAGAACATTCAGCACCGCAAATCCGCACAGGACGCCAAGCGCGGCAAGATTTTCACGAAGCTCATCAAGGAACTCACGGTGGCCGCGAGGATGGGCGGTGGTGACGCAGACGCAAACCCGCGATTGCGGGTGGCCATCGCGAATGCACGTTCCAGCGGGATGCCCAAGGACAATATTGAGCGGGCCGTCAAGAAAGGCTCCGGAGGGCTTGAAGACGAGCAGTTCGAGGAAATCCTCTACGAGGGTTATGGCCCCCACAACGTGGCGGTCATCGTCGAAGCCATGACGGACAACCGCAACCGCACCATCGCCTCGGTGCGCTACGCCTTCTCCAAGAANGGAGGCAATCTCGGCACGACCAATTCCGTGCAGTACATGTTCGACCGCATTGGGGAAATTCGCATCGGCAAGGACGTGATTGACGAGGATCGGCTCACTGAACTTGTGCTTGATGCTGGAGCTGAGGACATCGAAACTGACGATACAGAAGAGTTCCGGATTTTGACCACCACCGAAGACTGTGAAAACGTCCGGAGTTTTTTGGAGGAACAGGAGGTGGCGATGCGCTCGGCGGGCATGGTTTGGAATCCGCAGAACCGGGTGGAGGTTGACGATCCCAAACACGCCGAACAGGTCATCCGTTTGATTGACATGCTGGANGACGATGATGATGTGCAGAGCGTCCACTCCAATTTTGATGTCAGCGAAACCGTGATCGCCCAACTTGGCTGAACCGCTCCGCATCCTTGGGGTTGATCCGGGTAGCGGCAAGACCGGCTATGGAGTGATCGATCATGCTCAGGGCCACAGCCGTCACATTGCCAGTGGTTTCCTCAAGCTGGATCGCAAACGCCCGCTATCGGAGCGGCTGCTGGCAATTGCGGAAATGCTGCAAGCCTTGATCAAGGAACACCAACCCGATTGCGGGGTGGTCGAGGAGGTGTTCTTCGCGCACAGTCCGCGCACCGCGATTGTACTGGGACACGTCCGAGGGGTNGCACTGTTGCAATTCGCCGCATTCGGNATTCCGATTCACGAATACTCTCCCACCGAGATCAAGCAGGCGATTGTGGGGGTGGGGCGNGCCGAGAAATCTCAGGTGCAGCACATGGTGCGGATCCTTCTCAACCACCAAGGCACCTTGCAGGAAGATGAAGCCGATGCACTGGCGGTTGCAATCACGCATGCACACAGGATTCNGAACTACCGCATCCGGGACTGAGTTGAACAGAGCAAGTCCACAATGATCGCATATCTGGAAGGGCAGATACTTTCTACAGATTCCGGGATATTGGTGGTGAAAACCCTGTCCGGAGTCGGCTACGCCGCAAACACCCCGCAGCCGTTGCTGGTGCGNTTGAAAGTTGGGGATGAGGTGGTGCTGCACGTCCACACACAGGTCCGGGAGGATGAGATTTCACTCTACGGATTTGCGACCACTGCCGAGCGGCATTTGTTTGAACTCCTCATCCGAACCTCCGGAGTGGGACCGAAGATGGCGCTGGGGGTGCTGTCCGTCATGCTGCCGCAGGAGTTGATCGATTCGGTGCAACAGGGGGACGCAAACCGCTTCGCGCAGGTTCCGGGCATTGGCAAGAAAACTGCCACNAAGCTCTGCCTCGACATGCGGGACCAACTCAAGAAACACCCGGTTCCGGGATTGGAAGCAGTCATGGACGGTGTTGCGGATTTCGAGTTGCCCGGAANAGGACCGGAGTGGGATGACGTGTATTCAGTCCTNCGAAACCAAGGTTTTACGGAACGCGAAATCCTNCCGGTGTTGCGGCAGGTGGGCAATGGTGAGCAGTCTTTTGAGGTGCGGCTNAAAAAAGCACTTTCCTTATTGAACCCATTGCGTTAGAACAAAGCTCGTTTTATTCGAAATTGCAAAAGGGAGTATGGGAAGTTTGAACAAGGTGATGCTGATTGGCAATCTTGGCAAGGATCCGGAAATTCGCTACACGCAAGCGGGTAGCGCCGTGGCGAATTTCTCGCTGGCTACCACGGATCGCTGGACCGACAAACAGGGCAATCGGCAGGAAAAGACCGAGTGGCATGATATCGTTGTCTTTGACCGCTTGGCAGATCTGGCTCAAAACTATTTGAATAAAGGAAAGTCGATTTATGTCGAAGGACGGCTCCAAACNCGTAGTTGGGAGGACCAGCAAGGGCAGAAACGCTATCGCACCGAAGTGGTTGCAAACGTGATTCAATTTCTGGATTCAAAAACATCGGATGGCGATTCGGGCGGTTCCAGAGGAGGCCAAGCTCGTTCTGCCAATCAGCAAAATCCCGGAACGCAAGGGGCTGCAGGTGAAAGCGGCAGAGACGACCAAGGCGGCAACTCGGTGCAGGAGTCGCGTCCGGATGACGATTTTATCAAGGATGATATCCCTTTTTAGGGGATGAGGTTGTAGGGGGGGTAGCCTACAACCAACAACGTTAGTTTTTGATAAGCGAAGAAGGATGCCGGATGGGCTTCCTCCTTTNCTAAANTCACGTTAAACACTAATCAATGATCGGTCCAAAGACAGGGAAGTCATGCGGATCAAGAGCCTGAGAGTCTCTGGCTTCAAGTCCTTTTGTCATGCGGTGGAGCTGGGCTTCACCGAACACGGCACCACCGTGGTGGTCGGTCCCAACGGTTGCGGCAAGAGCAACGTGGTGGATGCGATCCGCTGGGTGCTGGGTGAGCAGCGTCCCAAGCACNTGCGTGGCGGCTCGATGGAGGACGTCATCTTCGCCGGGTCTGCCTTCCAGAAGCCTCTCGGTATGGCCGAGGTGACGCTCACCTTCGCCAATCCCACCGGAGACACCCTTTCCCGTTTCAACGAATATTCNGAAATCGCGGTCACGCGCCGCCTCTACCGCTCTGGCGAGAGCGTGTACATGATCAACAAAACTCCGGTGCGCCTCATGGACATCCGAGAGTTGTTCATGGACACCGGCATTGGCAGCACGGGGTACTCGATTGTCGAACAGGGGCGTGTGGGNGAGATTGTCAGCGCGAAGCCGGCGGAGCGCCGCACCCTCATTGATGACGCCGCCGGGATNGTCAAGTTCCGCACAAAGCGACAGGCGGCGGAGCGNCGGTTAGAGGAAACAGGCCAGAACCTGCTGCGCGTCAACGATGTCCTAGGGGAGCTGCAGGATCGGGAAGAAGGTCTCCGGGAGCATGTCGAGAATGCACAAACCTATCTGGACCTCCAGAGTCAATGCCGTTCAACCGAGCAAAATCTGCTCGTGGTTCGTTGGCATGAGGTGGGCCTTCAGGAGGAAAAANTGGATGCCAAAGTTGCCGAAGAACAGCAACGCCAGCAGGATTTGNAGACCGANAAATCCGTGGTTGAGACCGATCTGCAACGCCTCAACCTAGAGCAAACTCAACGTACCGACCAGCTCACCCGCAAGCGCGAAGCGTTGTTTCAGAAGGAACGCGATATTCAGGAAGCCGAGAACCAGCGACGGTTGGAACAGCAAACCATCGAAAATGCTCGGGAGCAACAAGGGCGGCAGGAACAGGAGCTTAATGAGTTGCAGGAGCGGCTGGCGCGGTTGGAAGGCGCGGTGCAAGACGCTTCCGGACAGTTTGAAACGTTGACCGAAAAACGTGAGGTTCTGGAAACCGAAGTTGCTGAAATCGAACGGGCGCGTACGGAGCAGAATGACGTGTTGCAGGAGGTGACCAGCGTGTTGCAGTCCTTGCAAAAGCGCCTGCTCAAGCTCCACATGGAACTGACGAACCAGACGAACCAGCGCAATTTTCTGGAAGAGCGGTTGACGCAGTTTCAGGAACGGCTCCAGCGTTTGCAAGGGCAACGCGACGCCAACGCCGAACTGGTGCGTCAGGCGGAGGGTCGCGCCCACGCCAGCCGGCAACAACTGGGATCGCTGCAAGCCAAGCAAACAACGCTGGAAACACGAGTCGAAGCCTTGGGACTGCGCTCCTCCCAGCAGGAAAGCGACCTCGACGAATTGGATCAGCGCATCCGGGAGCTTCGTTTTCAGCATGGTGCCTCCCGTTCCCGTTTGGAATCACTCCAGCAGATTCAGGGGCAGTACGAGGATTTCAGCGACAGCGTCCAGCAGTTCATGGAACGACTCCGCGAGCAACCGCAACTCCGGGAGCAGTGGGGCCTCCGGGGGCTGTTGGCGGATCATTTGATCGCTGAACCAGAATGGCTGGAACAGGTCGCGCCTGTCTTGTCGGAGGTGCTGGATTGGATCGTCGTGGAGCGTTCCGCGCAGCTTCCGGAACTGGCCGGGTTCTGTCAGCAGGAGGGTTTTGGCACCCTGCGTTTTCTGGCGCTCGACCGACTGCCCAGTGTTCCGGAAGCGACCTTGCCGGGCGTCTCGCTCAACGATCACCTCAGTTTCCGGGAACCCCTTGAGGAATGGGGACACCGTTTTTTCCAGCGTTTCCGGATGGACGAATCCGGAGTGTGGTCGCACCTTCGGGAGGCATGGTCGGACGGTTCTGTAATTTGGGTGGGGCCGGATGGTGTCCGGATTGACGAGGTGACGGTGCAAACGGGTTCGGTGCAGGAAGGCTCGCTGGGTTTTCTTGCCCGCCAGCAGGAGATTGAACAACTGGAGCAGCAGACCTCCGGACTCTCCGAGGGCATCACGGAACAAGAGGGGCAGCAGAAAACATTGCGTGAAGCGTGGGGCCAGACGCAGGAGGCGTTGGAACAGGTGCAGTCGGAGCAGCGCGAGCAGGAGTTGGATGTCCTCGGCCACACCAAGGAACTGGAGCATCACCAGCTTGAACTGAATCGTGCCCGGCAAACGTCCAAACAGTTCGATTCCGACCTGCGGCAGCTTCAGGAGGAAATTTCCGGAGCNGAGTCCCGCTATGAAAACACGACCAAGCTGCTGGGTGAACTGGAAGTCGAACGACAGGAATTGGAGACGACTGCCGAAACTCAACAGGAACGCATTCAGTCCCAAAGTCGCCGGGTTGAGGATGCAGNGGAGGATTTGCTGCAACGGCGGATCGCGTTCACCGAGGTGATGGAACAGCAGAAGACCGCCGAGGCCACGCACGTTCGCCTGTGCCAAGAGCATAGTGAGTCCCGCCAACGTCTGCAATTACTGGATTCCGGACAATCGGAAAATAATCGCCGTCTCACGCAAAGCCGTGAGCGCATTGAGACGATTGACGCTTCATTCGGGGGCTTGTTGCAGTCGCGGGATACGCTCAAGGTCGAGTTAGATTCGGAAACAGTTCAGCATGTTGAACAGACNGAGCAGCAAAACGAACTCACTCGGACGCTGCAAGCCAAGCAAAAGACACTGGAAACCGTGGTCAGTGCTGCNCACGACACCTCGCTCAAGCTCGCGGAATTCCGGATGCAGCGCGAGCAACTGGAAATGCAACTGNGCGATTTCACCGAGCAAGCTCCGGNAACNCTGGTGCAGGGACTCGATTTNGAGAACCTGAAGGTGCGCGAACTCTCCCGCGAGGTCCAGCGACTCAAGGCCAAGCTNAACGCACTGGGGCCAGTCAACCTCGCGGCTCCGGACGAACATGCGGCCTTGGTGGAGCGACTGCAATTTCTCACGGAGCAGTCCGAGGATTTGCAGAAGGCAGTGGACGACCTCAAGCGCACAATCCGCGACATCAACGTCGAGTCGCGCCGTCGCTTTCGGGAGATGTTCGATCAGGTGAACGAGCATTTCGGGGAGGTCTTCACCAAGCTCTTCGNTGGGGGTGAGGCACGGATGGTGCTGACCGAGTCCGAGGATTTGCTAGATGCAGGCATCGACATCGTAGCCCANCCTCCGGGCAAGAAGCTNCAGAACATCAACTTGCTCTCCGGGGGTGAGAANGCACTCACGGCGATCTCGCTGATTTTTGCGATCTTCCTCATCAAACCCAGCCCGTTCTGCCTGCTTGACGAGGTGGACGCTCCACTGGATGACGCGAACGTGGGGCGTTTCAACAACCTCATCCGGCAGCTTGCCGACAAATCGCAGTTCATCATCATCACCCACAACAAAAAAACGATGGAGCTGGGCGATCGACTCTACGGCGTGACGATGGAGGAACCGGGCATTTCCAAGACTGTCTCCGTCCATTTCCAAACTGCCGAACGCATGGTGGCGTGATGCAGGTGAAGCTTTTTCACGGGTTTGACGAATTCCGGAAAACCTTTGGGACGATGGAACCTTCACCGGATGTNGCCGAAACCGTCGGGGCGATTCTCAAGGATGTCCGCAGTCGAGGCGATGCAGCGGTGCAGGAGTACACCGCGCGTTTTGACGGTGTGCATNTGGAGGACTTCCGGGTTCCGGAACCACAACTTCAGCAAGCACTCGATGCGGTTGATGTGGAACTCCGGAACGTGTTGGAGCGAGCAGCCGCGAACATTCGTCGCTTCCACGAACGCCAGAAAACCGACAGTCAACTCGACTTCAGTCCGGACGGCACCATCCTTGGCTGGAAGGTGACGCCCGTGGACAGTGCCGGAGTGTACATTCCGGGCTGGCGGGCATTTTANCCGTCGTCGCTGCTGATGAATGTNATTCCCGCGCAAGTTGCCGGGGTGCCGCGCATTGCGATGGTTTCGCCTCCAGGAAAGGACGGACGCCCCCACGAACTCGTGATGGCGTGTGCCACTCTGCTGGGAGTGAACGAACTCTACGCAGTCGGCGGCGCCCAAGCGGTCGGTGCCTTGGCGTATGGCACAGATTCACTCCCGAAGGTCGTCAAGATCACCGGACCCGGCAACGCCTACGTCGCCGAAGCCAAGCGGCAGGTGTACGGGATCGTCGGCATCGANTCGTTCGCGGGGCCGAGNGAGATCATGATCGTCTGCGACCGCGAGGACGTGCCGACCGAATACCTCGTCCGCGATCTGCTCTCGCAGGCCGAACACGATCCGGAAGCCGGGGCGATTCTGGTCACGACCTCCGNGACTCAAGCNGCAGCGGTGCGGAAACGCCTGNTCGAGTTGGTGCCCACGCTGCCCCGGCGGGAAATTCTGGAAGCCTCTTTTTCCCACCGCTCCGCCTTGATCGTGGTGGAATCACTGAAGGAAACCTTTGAGGTGGTCAACGAACTGGCGCCGGAACACCTCGAACTGCTCACTCAAAACCCACTGGAAGACATCGCCCAGATCCGCAATGCCGGAGCGATTTTCNTAGGGGCCGACACTCCGGAACCTGTGGGGGATTACTTTGCCGGACCCAACCACACGCTGCCCACCTCCGGCTGCGCGAAATTCGCCTCACCATTGGGGGTGCAGGATTTCGTCAAGACCAGTTCGATCCTCCGCTACTCCCCGCAGCGCCTCCGGGAGGATGGNCCTGCCATCATCCGCTTCGCCGAGGCAGAACATCTCCACGCCCACGCCGCTGCAATCCGGGTGCGGTTGGAGACCATGGATTCCTGAAGAGGATCACGCCAAAGGANTTTTTCAATGGATTTCACCCTGAGCGANGAACAAACCGCATTACAGGAAATGGCCNGGAAGTTCGCGGCATCCGAACTTGGAGAAACNGCCCACGAGGTGGAGGAGCAAGATCAACCTCCGAGCAAAGAGGTTGTCCGGAAGTTCGCACAGCAGGGGTTGCTGGGTATCAATCTGGACGCCGTTTACGGCGGCGGAGGTTTGGGGCATTTCGAGGCCGTGCTGGTCTTGGAGGAAATGGCCAAGCAATCNATTGCCGTTGCCTTTCCAGTGTTTGAATCCTGCTTCGGACCCACCTTGGCGATTGCTCACTTTGGTCCAGAGGAAATGCGCAAACGCCTACTTCCNCAAGTGTGTGCAGGCGAGGCGATTGTCGCGGTCGCGATGTCAGAACCAAACGCNGGATCAGCACTCACGGACTTGACGACGAAGGCGGAGCAGCGCGGAAGCGAGTGGGTGCTGTCCGGCATGAAACGCTGGTGTTCCGGGGCGAACCACGCAGATTACTATGTCGTTTATTGCCGTATGTCGGATGCACCCGGAGCCAAGGGGATCGGAGCCGTGCTGGTTTCCAAGGAGCAGTCCGGCATCAGTTTTGGTCAATGTGAACACCACATGGGGTTCCGGGGGGTGCCGTCGGCGGACATATTCTTTGATGATCTGGTGGTGCCGAAGGAAAACGTGATCATTGCAGCGGGTGGTTTTCCAAAGCTGATGGAAGCGTTTGACCTCGAACGCTGCGGCAACACCACTATGAGCCTCGCACTAGCCCAAAGCGCCTTCGATTATGCCCTTGATTATGTACAAAAACGCCAGCAATTTGGAAAACCGATCGTGGAATTTCAGGCTGTGCAGTTGCAACTTGCTGAGATGAAAATGAAGGTTGATGCCTCACGGATGCTGCTTTACCGGGCAGTAGTCAATGCACAACAAGGCTTGCCTTCGGTTGGCGAAAGCTCGATCGCCAAATGCTTTGCCAACGAGATGGTGCGCGAGGTCACGGGCAAGGCTGTGCAGTTGCTGGGCGGCTATGGCTACTCTAAGGCCTACCCACTCGAACAAAAAATGCGAGATGCGTGGGGCTGGGGCATCGCTGGAGGCACCATTGACATCCAAAAGATCAATATCGCCTCCGCACTCGTGGGACAACGCTTTGATCAAAGACGTTGACCGCGGAAAAACCCTTCTCGGGATGACGCATTCGTCACCTCCTGCTTGACATAGAGCGGGTGAACGTGGTCAAAATCCGGAAGCACGCCTTGGTTGAGCAGCATTGCTCCCACTTGGTTGAGCAACGCGGGGTCCGGAAACGAACTCCGCTGACGATTGGGATTCACTGGATGCTTTGGTTCCGGAAGTTGAGCATAGCGATTGACGCTTAAACGATGTAGCAAGACGGGTCCGGTCAGGTGCGAAAGCAAGGCCGCACCGTCCCTGACGTGTTCGATGTCACCGAGCCGCACCGGAGTTCCTGCTTTGCCTTCGTAACGTGCCCGGAAAAGCTCGTGGCGTGTGCAGTTGAGTAGCACCTCAAACGGCTCCGGGACTCCATCCACTTGAGCGGCGAGTACATCCAATGACGGTACCGGAATCAACGGAATTTCACAGGCTTGCGCAAAAGTCTTGGCAAAAGACAGCCCGATGCGAACCCCTGTGTAGGATCCCGGCCCTTGATTCACTACAATGGCAGAGATGTCCGTTTTCTGAAGGTCAACCGCACTCAACAGCAAATCGAGCGTGGGCAGCAACAGCTTGGAATTGCTGCGCCGGGAGCGAGCGAAATGGCTCGCCAGCACTTCCCCGTCGTGGCTGAGGCAGTAGCCCAAGTGCCCGAAAGCGGTGTCAACGGCAAGCAGGATCACGGTAATTTGTGGAGACGATTCAGAATTCCGGAAAATTCCGGAGCAGCACTGCTCAACTTTGCCTTGCGAATCTCGCTCCCGGAAACTCCAATCTCAAGGTGCAGCACGGGTTCGTCCGCAGTAAGCCACGACTGGATCAGCTTTGGCCACTCCACCAACGAAACCCCATCCGGAGGCAAGAGGTCATCCCGATCAAAGTCGTCAAGTTGTTCGGGTTGTTCCAGTCGGAAGAGATCCACATGGGAAACCGGCAGTCGTCCGGGATAGAAGTTGGCAATGGTGTATGTGGGCGAAACCACCATCGTTTCCGGAACATCAAGCCCAGTGCAGATGCCCTTGGCAAGGGTGGTTTTGCCCGCGCCCATTGGCCCATCCAGCAGCACGATGGCTCCGGGAAAGAGCGCGGAGCCGAGCTGGTTCCCGAATTTCAGGGATTCTTCAAGCGAAGACAAACACCGCTCCACCAGCACAGCCAAGGTCAATGTCGGGAAAATTGTTGCTGAATTGCCATGCGCTCGGACATTATGAGGAACTGGACGAAGGAGACGAGACGACTCGGCAGTGGGATGTGCGTGATTTGTCGCTGACCTTGCACTCCCGGAAACGCTGCCAAGTGGTGTGCGCAACCGCCGAGCAAGAAGAGGTAGTATGGCGTTTGCTGCATCTCAAGCTCAAGCCCAAAGCAGGAGGACTGGCCACTGCTTCTGGAGTGCATCCCTGCACCGACGAGCAAATTTGGCAACGACTCAGCCCCGGAGCATCGCTACGGGAAAGCCTTGCCTCCAAGCTTTTTGAAGAGCGCCCTTGGCTGGGGGGGCGCCGCTGGTTTGTGAACACGCTGATGGACCATCTGGAAATGACTCCGGAAATGCAGCGGAGCAGTCCGAGCCGTCTGAAGGGCGAGATGCGTGACCGCTTCCAACTGGTTTTGCTGATTGCGGCGCGGACTCGGCTGGTGCTGCTGCGCAAATTGCTGAAGAGTCCGGATCGCAGGGTGCAAGAGTTGCTTGGCCAGTGGGCACTAGGTTATTTGGGGGGGATTTTTGCCTTTGGCGAAAACCTTCCGTTTGCCTGCACTCACCGGCTGCATGTTGTTGCCGATGGCCGTTGCCGCTTTGAAGACCTGACCTCTGCTGTTGAACCTTCCTGATGCGTTTCTCCCAAGATTTCATTCGCAAAGTCGAGGACGCCACCGATCTGGTTGGGTTGATCCAAGACCAAGGGGTTGCCTTGCGCAAGGCTGGAACCTCCTTCAAGGCGTGTTGCCCCTTTCACAACGAAAAGACACCCTCCTTCAACATCAACCCGCAGCGTGGGTTTTTTCATTGCTTCGGGTGCAATGTTGGTGGAGGGGCGGTGAAGTTCCTCATGTTGCACGAGCGCGTGAGTTTCGTGGAAGCGATCACGGAACTCGCCCGCAAGGCCGGTATTGCTTTGGAGGGGGAATCCGGCCCCCGCAAGCGAGACGATGCCGACGAAGGCATGGCGTGCCTCAAGCAGGCGCAAACCTTCTTCTGTCAGCAGTTACGGGAACCCGGCGGGGAGGAAGCTCGGAACTACCTCGAAGAACGCAAGGTGCCCACAGCATTGCAAGAGCGTTTTGCGCTGGGTTATGCTCCGGACGACTGGCAAGGGCTGCTGCGGCACCTGCAAACGCGCAGCATCCCGAACGGCTTGGTCGTCAGGGTCGGACTGGCTAAAACCAGCGAACGTTCCGAACGCCCCTACGACCGCTTCCGGAACCGCCTGATCTTCCCCATCCGTGATCCTCGTGGACGCTGCATCGCGTTTGGTGGTAGAATCCTTGGTGCCGAGGACGGCCCGAAGTACTTGAACAGTCCGGAAACCGATTACTACCACAAGAGTCAAATCCTCTACGGGTTGTACGAAGGTTTGGACTCCATCCGCCGTAGCCGCAAACTGCTCGTGGTTGAGGGCTACCTCGATGTCATGCGGCTGCACGAATATGGCATTGGCGAGGCGGTTGCACCATGTGGAACTGCGCTCACCCCCAAGCACGTTCAGGTTGCAGAACGCTATGCGGACGTGGTGACGTTGCTCTTCGACGGTGACGAAGCCGGACGCAACGCGGCCCTCAAGAACGCGAGGCTCTTTCTCGCCAGCAAGGCCGAGGCACAGGTCGTCACCCTGCCGCTTGGCGAGGACCCGGACACGTTCCTGTTGAAAAACGGGGCCGAGGCCATGCGCGATCTGCTTGCAGACGCTAAGCCGCTGCTAGAGTTTTTGGTACAGGAAACGCTCTCCCGGATGCCCGATTCCGTGCAAGGCCGGATGCGGGCGGTGGAGGAACTGGTCCCGCTGCTGGCGCAAATCCCCCAGCAGGACCGTCGGCAGCTCACGCTGGTTGCACTTGCGGACCAGCTCAAGGTCAGCCCGGAGGTGTTGTTGAGAAAACTGCCGGAATCGTTGCATTCCGAAAATGAAAATGCTAAACCTATCCATTCTGCACACACCGAGAGTAGTCGTACAGACGAATGGTGGGTCGTGCAAGCGTTGCTGGCTCAGGGGCAGTTGTGGTCCTTGGCCCGTCAGTACCTTCTCCCTGAAGAGATGCAGGACCCCCGACTCCGGCACATCTACTCGCGCCTGATGCAACTACCTCCAGACCTGCTGTACCCCCTTGACCCTTCCGGAGTTGAACGTCAGGATCCCGAACTGCATCGCGATCTGGCCCCGCTGTTGGCCGAGGATTTTCTGGAGCGTAATCTCGAATCGCAGTTCCGCTGGTCCGTCCGGCGGCTCAAGGAACGCTCACTCAAGTTGTGCTATCAGGAAAAAAGTGCGGGTCTGGTCGAGGAAGACCGCCTGCGGGCCGGAATGGAACTCCGGCGCTTGAACGCTCAGTTGCAGCAGTTGCTGCCTCAAGCGGAAACGATGCAAGCCCAGTGAACCCGACCAAGGCAGGCAACATGAACCACCTCAGCGTTATACCCTCATCCTTTACGGCACCGGGAACTCCCGGAGAACTGGGTCGCAACGAAATCCGTGTGGTGCGGGGATTGGTGGCTGAAGGGCGCGAGCAGGGTTACCTCAGCCTCGATGACATCAATCAGCAGCTTGCCGACTCGACCCCGAACCCGGAACAGGTGGAACAGATCCTCAACATCCTCTCCGAAATGGATATTGAGGTGATAGACGGAGGTCGCAAGATCAACCTTCGTCAACACGACTACGACCCCGAATTTGAGGATGAATTTTTCGGAGAAGACGGACTTGACCTCGACCCCGGCACTGACACGGCCACCGAGGATCCGGTGCGCATGTACCTCCAGGAGATGGGGGCTATCAGCCGACTCACCCGCGCCGGCGAGGTGGAGGTCGCACAGCGTATCGAGGAGGGCCAGCAGAAGGTGATCGAGATTCTGGCGCAATCCAACCTGATCGCCCTCCAGCTCATCGAGACCAACAAGCGGCTCAAAAGCCAGAAACTGCGGGCGCGGCAGCTAATCTCCGGACTCGATGAGGACGACAACGTGATCGAAGACGATGCTGCCGCTTCCGAAAAACTCAGTGAACAATTGGACGTGATGCAACAGCAGCATGAAGCGGCAATGGCACTGCGCCAAAATGCTGGAAAAATGCTGAGCAAGAGCGATAAGGCCAAACTCGCTGGATACGAAAGCAGGATTCACGAGGTCATCTGCTCCATCAGTTTCAATTCGCGGCAATTGGAGGAGATGTGTCAAAACCTTTTCCAGTACAAGCACAAGATCGACCTCACCAGCCAGCAGGTGGAGTGCCACTTCAAGGAGCTGCGCCTACCGCCTGAGCAGGCGGACGAACTCTTCCGGCAGTATCGGCAAGCTGGGGTGCGCAAGCACAAACGTGTGGCATCGGAAATCACCGAGCAGACGGGACTGCGTTTCAGTGTCGCCAATCGCTGCTACGAAAAGATCGAGTCCGGACGCTGCCGCATTGCTGCCATGACGGAGCGGGTGTTGCTGAGCCGGGAGGCGTTTGTGGAGCAGGTGAAGGAATTGCGTCGTACCGAATTGCAGGTCAAGCAGGCGAAATCGGACCTAGTGGGTGCAAACTTGCGACTCGTGATCAGCATTGCCAAGAAATACACGACCCGAGGCTTGCAGTTCCTTGACCTCATTCAGGAAGGCAACATTGGCCTGATCAAGGCGGTGGATCGATTTGAGTACCGCCGGGGTTTCAAATTCTCGACCTACGCGACGTGGTGGATTCGGCAATCGATCACGCGGGCACTTGCAGATCAGGCTCGCACCATCCGGATTCCGGTTCACATGATTGAGGCGATCAACAAGCTCTCACGCCTGACCCGGATGTTGGTGCAGGAGTATGGGCGTGAGCCGACCGCCGATGAAATTTCTGATCACTTGGGCATACCCTTGCATCGAATCCGGAAAGTCCTTAAAGTCGCGAGGGAACCCGTTTCGCTGGAGACGCCAGTTGACGATGATAACGATTCCCCACTCAGCAGTGTCATTGCTGATGAAAAAGCAGACAATCCTGACGATGCCACGTTTTATACCCACATGAAGGAAAAAACCCGGGAGGCGCTCAACTCCCTGAGCATCCGGGAGGAAAAAGTGTTGCGGCTCCGTTTTGGCCTTGACGAGGTGAAAGAGTACACGCTGGAGGAAGTCGGACAGGATTTCGAGGTCACCCGCGAACGTATCCGGCAGATCGAATCCAAGGCGCTACGCAAGCTCCGGCATCCTTCGCGCTCCAAATACCTCCGCTCCTTCTACGAAGGCTGACCCGGAATGCCCGTGCAACGCTTGCTGTCCCATTTTCTCCGCACCCTTTTAGTGCTTGGGGTACTACTGATCCTGATCGGTGTTGAAACTACTCCTGTGTTCGCACAAGCTGCGGAGGTTCAACAGATCGAACTAGTCCGGCGTGGACGGCAGCTCAGCATCCGGTTGTTCCTCAACCAGCCCCCGGTTTACCAGATCTCGGAAAATCTGGACGCCCACACCCTCGTCGTCAAGTTTCGCAACACCAAACCCAGCTTCCCGGACGGCAACTCGGTCAAGCTCTTCAACGACTCACAGGTGGAAGGGGTGCGCTTCTTGGAGGTGGGTCCGGACCTCTGGGCGCAGTTCAAGTTTCGGACAGCGGGGCTGGTGTTTGACATCGATCCCCCGGAAGTGCCGAACATCCTGCAACTCACTTTCCGCCCCTCCAAGCAGCTTGAGCCGCTGCCGCCCATCGAACCTGGGGCCAAGGTGCGACTGTTGGCAACGAATTTCCGCTCCGTTACTGCGGAGGGTGGGCTGTCTGGACACACACGCCTCACCCTGATTTTCTCGGAAGCCCCACGGCTTTTCATGCAGCAGCACGGTAGGGAAATCGAGTTACGTTTCCCGGACACCCTGCCCGCTGAGGATTATGAAACGCCGGAGTTTGAAGATGGGAGAGTGCGCTTGGAGAGTCTAGATTCGGATGAAAGCCAGATTTTCCTGACTCTGGCCATGCTGGGGGCGGAGTCTCGGGTGGAGCGCAACCTGCGGGAAACCCCTCCACGCTGGGAGGTGGATGTGTACGGCGTGGCCGCAGCTGCTCCGGAACCGGAGCCGGAGGGTGAGCTTTCCCCGGAGGAGGAACTGCGCCTGCGCAACGAGCGCGCCATTGTCAAAAACCGCAAGATTCAGGTTCAGAATTTCTACCAACAAGGCGAGAACGCCTTCCGGAAGGGCGACTATGAAGGAGCGGTTGGTTTCTTCAAGCAGTCCTACTCAGCGGCAAAGAATAATGTGGGGGTGTTTGAGGACACGATGGAGCCTGCGGCCATCCGGGCGCTCTACCGCAAGGCTGACACGATCTACACGATGCTGGAGCGCCGCCGGGGGCGCAATTTCCACGAGGCGATTGACGCTTACCTCACGGCCCTGCGCGTGTCGGAGGATTACGGACTCATCGAAGACCTCGCCCCACATGCTTATTTCCGGATTGGACGCAGCTACCAGCGCATGAAATTCACGCAGGAAGCGAACACCAGTTTCGAAAAACTCAAGAGCAAATTCCCCACTTCGCTGGAGGCGAGCGAGGCGAATTTCTGGAAGGCNCTCAACCAGATCGAACGCCGGGATTGGGAGCAGGCGATCAAGGATTTCGAGGAGTACCTGCAAGTGACACCGAATCCGCGCTTCCTCGCCGAAACCCACTACCGCATGGCGCAGGCGTACTACCACTTGGATCGGCCCATCATCGCCAAGGAGCATTTCGACAGCGCCCGCGATCTGGACCCGCAGTACGTGCTGGAAGACCCCACGCTGCTCTTCCACATGGGTGAAACGTATTACGAGAACGCAGATTTCATGACCGCCCGCGAAGCGTTCCGCGCCCTGCTNGAGCGTTACCCCAAGCAGGATTTCACCAAGCTCGTGGCCCTGCGGCTAGGGGATTTCCTGCGGGACGAGGGCAAGGAGGAACAGGCGATCCGGGCCTACGAAAAGGCGATCAACAGCTACTCCCGCGAAATCGTCCTGCTCGGCAAACTCCGCATCGCCAACATTCAGGCAACCCGGCCCTATTCGGACGAGTATCTGGAGGCCATTGACCTCTACGATGAAATCGTGCGGCTCTATCCGGATGCGCCGCAGTCGGAGGAAGCTCTGCTACGCAAGGGGTTGACCCTCACGCTTTACGGAATGTACAAGCCCGCGATTGAGGAATTGGAGAAGTACCAAGAGAAGCACCCGCTCAGTCCTTACGTCCGACGCGGCGTCGTCCGAGAAAACATTGACGAGAACCTCAAGGGGTTGATTGACGACCAGTTCCAGCGGCAGGAGTTGTTGGAACTCATTGCCAACTACCGCGACTACAAGGCGAAGTACTTGCTCAACTTCCGTTTCGATTCCACCCTCTTTCAGGTTGCGGTCGCACACCAGCGCCTTGGGTTTTACGAGGAAGCCCTCGATTTGCTCAAGTTTCTCGACTCGCGGGCACAGGGCACAATGCTCGAACTGGCCCGGCTGCAAACGGCGTTGGCCCTCGTCGAGAAGGGCGATCCCTCGCTCTCGCGGGATCAGCTCACCCGCTTTCTCGCGGACTATCCGGACAGCCTCTATGACGCCGATGCCCGCTTCAGCCTCGCGCAGGTTTACCGTCAGGCGAAGGAGTACGACAAGGCTCGTATTGTTTACGAACAGACCATCCAGAAGTATGACGACGACGAGGACCCTTTGCGGATGGAGGTGGTCCCGGAACTCTGGTACGAGCTTGGGCAGATGTACGAGGAGATTGGCCGTTACGCCGAATCCGGACGCGCCTACCGCGAAGCGATTACAAAGTACCGACACCCCGTGACTGCGCAGGACACCCCGCAGTTCATCATTGACAGCCACTTCCGGGCCGGGGAAATGCTCACCAAGGTCCAAAGCGATCAGGANGCNCTACGGCTCTACCAAAATGCCGTGGCGAACTACGCTGAACGCGAAGACCCGGAAACCCGCAAACAGGTCAACTGGGCACGTTACCAAATCGGAGTGATCCAAGCTCGNCTCGGTATGGAGAAAGAGGCTCTCGAAACCTTCCGGCAGTTGGTTGCAAGCCCGGAAGGCGAAGGGGAAATGTGGAAACGCCTCGCCAGTGAAAACCATCAGAACCTCACCCAGCAACTCTCCTACCAGCAGTACCTCAATCAGTAACGAGTTTGGTNGTGGTATGCGACTTTTTCAGCAAGCCCTAACTTGATCTTCCTCGGATAGTCTTTGGGCCTCTCAATCTCAAAACCTTCATCCAATTTGGGGACGCTTAATAAAAATTCCTTAAAGCTGGGTAGATTGGTGGTTAGCTCTTCATACGCTTGGGTCGAGAGTACGACCACGGCTTTTTCACCGCAACGAGTCACATACTGAGGGCCATGCNGCAAAGCATCGTCCACGACTTTGCTGAACTGAGCCTTGGCAACCTGTAATTTCCATGTAGCGCCCATACCGTCTCCTTGATTTGTTGATCTTCATGAACAGCCTAGTGTTCTGCCTAGATTAGAATTTAGAATTGTACTTTATCAGGNTTTGAGAGAGCATGAGGGCAACCAAGGAGTGTTGCCNTGCAGAAAAAGTACATTGTCCGCCTCACGAATGAGGAGNGGGAAAGATTGCGGAGCGTCATCAAGAAGCTGAAAGGTTCTTCGCAGAAGGTCCGGCGGGCGCAAGTGCT
>PANO01000038.1 GCA_002707655.1 Deltaproteobacteria bacterium | reverse complement strand
CAGTTCCGCATCGGAGAGCGGGCACACGATTTTGTAGGTGTGGATCGCGGGCGCAACGCAGTATTGCGCAAAGCCGCCATCGCACTCGGAGCCGAGAAAGTGCGCCTGAAACAACCTCCAGCGCACCGGTTCCCGCAGGCAAGGCTCCACCAGCACACGCTCCCCA
The DNA here is from genome assembly GCA_002707655.1 of Deltaproteobacteria bacterium. Next base: position 13,423 of record PANO01000038.1, on the reverse strand, counting down.
ATCCGTGAGGTCTCCACTCCCGATCCCACCGCCACAATGCGCCCGCAGACATCAATCCCTTGGATCCGGGGAAATTGCAATGCTTCCCCGCCCCAAGTTGCGTCCACGGCCGCCGTTGCGCTCGTGGCTTTGCCACCGCCCTGCGTCGCCCCCTCGTTGGTCTTGGAGTACCATGCGGTGCGCGTGTTGATGTCGGTGTTGTTGACCCCAGCGGCCAGCACCCGAATCAACACCTCCCCCATCTTGGGCTGCGGCACCGGCACGTCCTCGCGGTACTCCAGCTTGTCAAAGCCCCCATGCCCGGTCAGCAATACNGCGGCCATCGTTTTGGGAAGGGCATTCATCGACGTTTCTCAGGTATCTCGCAAGTTCCGCAGTTCCGCAAAGAGTCGTTCGGCATCCTCCGGAGTGTTGTAAAGGTGCGGGGAAACACGCATCCACTCCCCCCGGAAACTNACGAAAACCTTGCGCTCGACCAGTGCCGTCCCAAGGTCATGCGACCAGCCGTTGGGATTCCGCAACCCCAGAAAATGCGGAGCGCGTTCCACTTCCGGAAGCACCTCCAGCCCAAACTCCCGACCGAATTCGACAACAATGGAGGTTAGTTCCCGCAGGGTTTCGGTGATCTCGGGAACCGTCCATTCCAGCAATTGTCGGGCAGCGACCAGTGCCATCGGCACCAGCACAAAATTGCTGCGCTCGCCCATGTCGTAACGCCGCGCACCAGACTGGAAGTCGTCTTGGTAGTTCACCAAATTGCGGAAATCCTCGCTCTGCTTGCGGGCGATCCAGTTGTGTTCGAGTGGCGAGCCGCCCTGCCACTGCGGNGCAGCGTAGAGCATGCCGAGCGTGTAGGGACCACAGAGCCACTTGTAACCTGCTGAAATCATGAAATCCGGCTGCACCTCCTGCACGGAAAACGGGGCGGCGCCCAGCGACTGCGTGAGGTCTAGCACCAACGCTGCTCCCACTTCGCGGCAGCGGGCAGCAATCGCCACCAAGTCGAGCGAGCGTCCGTCGGACCAATGAACGTTGGGCAAGGCGACGATCCCAGTGTTTGCACCGATNGNGTCCAGCACACACTCGCTGAGGGTCTGCCCCGGATTCNCCTCCAGAAACCGTAACTCCGCGCCCACCTCGCGGCAACGCTCCTGCCACACATATACATTTGAGGGAAACTGGTTGGCCAGCACCAGCACTTGCTGTCCGGGCGAGAGCGGCAGGTTTTTCGCAGCCAACGCAAGCCCGTAACTCGCGGAGGGAATGAGTGCCACATCAGCGGCTGCGGCTCCGCTCAATTCCGCGTAAGCCCCCCGCAGTGCCTCTGATTCAGTGAAGAAATCCACAGGGGCNACTTCCCACGGTCGAGCCTTGCGGGTGACGGCTTCTTGCCCCGCCTCGGTCGCTGCTTTCATTTGCGGCGACATGTAACAGCAGTTCAGATAGGTGACGTCCNGAAGGTCGAATCGGTCNCGNTGGCAGGGTAGGGTCATCGGTCAGCCTTGCGGATTGGNGGGCAGCGCCAAGTCTTCCACGATTTCGGCTCCAAGCTGGTGGAACACCTCCGGAGTGATCTTGAGCTTGCGGTCACGTCCACCTCCGCCGAGNATCACCCACTCGAGTGCCATCACGCGGGAATCGACATAAAGCGGCATCCCGTCCGGAAGCGAGAACGGCGTCACCCCGCCGACCTCCATGCCCGTCAGCGCGTTCATTTCCTCCGCCGACGCGAAGGACGCCTTGGACACGCCCATCAGCTTGCGAACGCGCNTGTTCACGTCCAGCCGCGTTATCGCCAGTACCACGCAGGCGACATAGACCTTCGGCTCCTTCTTGGACGCGACAACAATCGTGTTCCCGGATTCCTCCAGCGGGAACCCGTACTTTTCGCAGAAGGCGTCGGTGTCCGCAAAAGNGGGATCAATTACGATCACCTCGTGCAGCACCCCTAGGTTGGCGACCGTTTNCAGCACAGACGCCGTGGAGGATGAGTTGGAATCAGGCATGTTCGTTGATGATGGTCTGTTGAACTCCGGGTTATGGTTCCGAATCCGTGCCGGGGACGCAAGCGCAAACGTGCAGCCCCCGACACGTTCAGGGTGTGCAGGGTGAGGCCATCTGAGAACAAGCAAACATGGAAGGGTCAATGCGACGACAAGCCTTCGTGCTGTAACACCTGACGCTAAACCCAGAAACGCTGCTCAGTCCCTGCCGGAGCCGGGGCGATTTGCATTGAGCCTGGCGCAGGCTTGTGGTGTGCTGCCTGAAAATAATAACGTTGTGACTGCGAACAATCAGTCCTCCAAGTCCGTGACGGCCCCTTGGGATGCGGAACTAACGGTGCGGGCGTATTTCGACAACACCCCACGTTTGTAGTTTGGTGCCGGGCGTTTCCACGCCTTGAGGCGCTGGGCGATTTCGGTTTTGGGAAGTTCGAGTTCGAGCAGGTTGTTCTCCGCGTCAATCACGATGGGGTCGCCGTCCTGCACGATGGCGAGCAGCCCGCCTTCGTAGGCTTCCGGAGTGATGTGCCCGATCACGAAGCCGTGGCTGCCTCCGGAGAAGCGGCCGTCGGTGATCAGCGCGACGTCTTGGCCGAGGCCNCGTCCCATGATCGCAGAGGTCGGCGAGAGCATTTCACGCATTCCGGGACCGCCCTTCGGCCCCTCGTAGCGGATGACGATGACGTCACCCTTGACGACCGTGCCGTCCAAAATGCGCTTGAGGGCTTCCTCTTCCGATTCAAAAACGCGGGCTGNACCTTTGAAGTATTCACCCTCCTTGCCAGAGATTTTCGCCACCGCGCCTTCCGGTGCAAGATTCCCGCGCAAGATAACAAGGTGCCCCTTTGNCTTGATCGGCTTTTTGAGGGGCATCACGATTTTCTGNTCGCGGGGGTAGGCTTTCACACTCCGGAGGTTCTGCTTGATGGTTTTGCCTGTGACAGTGAGGCAGTCGCCGTGCAGCAATCCGGCATTGAGCAGCAGTTTTAGGAGTGGGGGCAACCCGCCGATTTTGACGAAATCAATCATCAGGTACTTGCCGCTCGGCTTGAGGTCGGCAATCAGCGGAACCTGCTGGCCGATGCGATGGAAGTCGTCGAGGGTGAGTGGCACGGCGGCGGCGTGGGCCATTGCCAGCAGGTGCAGGACCGCATTGGTGGAACCGCCGAGTGCCATCACCACCGTGATCGCATTCTCAAACGCCTGCTTGGTCATNATGTCGCGAGGGCAGAGGTTTTCATAAACCAGTCGCATCACGGCTTCTCCGGCGGCCACGCAATCCTGCGCCTTCTCTTTTGAGGTTGCGGCCATCCCGGAACTGTTGGGCAGGCTCATGCCCAGCGCCTCAATCGCGGAGGCCATCGTGTTTGCGGTGTACATGCCCCCGCACGAACCAGCTCCAGGGATCGCACACGCCTCGATCTNCTCAAGTTCTTGTTGTGAAATGTTGCCGCTGGCCCGCTGGCCCACGGCTTCGAAAATCGTCACGATGTCCGCCGGATTGCCCCGGTGGTTGCCCGGAAGAATCGTGCCGCCATAGACAAACACNGAGGGGCGGTTGAGTCGTCCGAGCGCGATCAAGCAACCNGGCATGTTCTTGTCGCAACCACCAATGGCCACCACGCCGTCGTAAGCCTGACAGCCGACCACGGTTTCAATCGAATCGGCGATNACCTCGCGGGAAACGAGCGAGTACTTCATGCCCTCCGTGCCCATCGAAATGCCATCAGACACAGTGATGGTGTTAAATTCCATTGGCATGCCTTTGGACTTCCGGACTCCACGGNCCGCATGGGCNGCGAGTTCCCGAATGTGCATGTTGCACGGAGTCACATTGCCCCAAGTCGAAGCAATTCCCACCTGCGATTTTTGGAAATCGCTTTTCTTGAACCCCAGTCCGTAGAGCATCCCCCGACTGGCGGCGCGTTCGTTGGATTCTGTGACCATCGCCGAGTAGCGGCGGTGTCCGGATGCGGCATTTAGGTTCGCAGTAAATTTATTGGGCATGGGGTTTCTCGCAATAGTTTTGCTAAACTGGAAAGAGGATTTTCTGACAAACGAGATCGCTCATCAGACTTAGGGCACAATAGCAAAGGACAAGGAGATGTCAACCCACAGGTGGATTCTTGGCGTGCAGGCGTTAGTGGGATTGCTCACCTTGGCAGCAGCGTTGTGGTGGTGGGAACCGCCTGCGATTCCAGTGCCGTGGGAACGCTGGCAGCCTTCCGGTGCCTCGGTGGGGTTCCGGATTCAGGAGCGGAAACCGACAGTTCCAGCGCAGGGAAGCGTCGTGACGCTAGCGTTTGCGTTCACCTCCGACCTGCACGGACACCTCAGCAGCACCCGCTTGCTTCCGGAACGCAAGCCATCCGGGTTGGCCCACCTTGTTCCAGTGCTGCGGCAACTGCGAACCNAGCATCCGGGATTGGTGCTGTTGGATGCGGGCGACACGATTCAAGGCGATCCTGCCAGTTTCTACTTCAGCCACATTCGTCCGGATTCCGGACTCCCCCTGCCGATCATCCACGCGATGAACCAACTCGGTTACCACGCCGTGGTGCTGGGGAATCATGATTTCGAGCCACCAGTTTCGGTACTCCAGCAAACCATCGCAGCTTCCAAATTCTTGTGGTTGTCTGGAAATGCTTGGCTGGATGGGGAGAATCGTCTGCTGCTGCCCCCCTACCTTGTGCTGGAACGGCAGGGGGTGCGTGTCGGCATCGTCGGATTCACCACACCGGGGGTGCCACTCTGGATCGACCCGGAGCGCATTGCAGGCTTGGCGTTTGCTGATCTTGTGGACTCCGCCCAAAAGTGGAGTAAAATCCTCCGGGAGCGGGAAAACGTCGATCTGCTCATCGGCGTGTTTCACAGCGGCGATGACCTGCGGCACGATCAGCAAATCGCCCAACTCCGCAAGCTTCCGCTTCCCAACACCGCCGGACTGGTGGCCGACCACGTCATCGACTATGACCTGATTGTCTCCGGACACGCACACAAACTCAGACCACGCAAGCCGACCTCCCGGCTGACGCGCTTCCGCACTCCGCTGCTTTCCCCCGGATCGGGAGGCGAAGGCGTGAGCGTTGCCCGTTTCACGCTGGAAGCCCGCGCAGAACGTTGGCAACTCCGGGACTCGCATTTCGAGTTCCACAAAGCTGCCCGCCAACCCGATGCCCCTCTGCTTACCGAGTTGGAACCGCAGCTTGCGGAGGTGGAACGCTACCTTGCCGAGCCGACTCGGGTTGTGCTGAAAAAACGCCCGACCCGGAAGCAACTCAACGCCTGCGGCTCGGCACTCCAACACAAGGCGACGGTTCATGCCTTTGGAGCCGAGGCGATCACGCTGCTCCCCGGCAGTTGGTTTTTGCCGGACCTCCCGGAAGTTGACCTTGGACAACCCGTCACGCGCAAGCACCTTTTCGGCTGGGTGCCCTACGACAACACGCTGGTGGAGGTCGCGCTCTTCGGGCGGCAAATCGCACGACTGCTGGAAACGCACCGTCGGCGACTGCTGGGCCGTCGCGTCCGCTACAGCGGTTGGCTGGTTCCGGGCGGGATTGCTGCTGTGCTGGAAGGAGACTGGTTGCGTGTGCAGCAAAAAAACGGCTCGTCGCTTGCTGACACCGATTCCTTGCGGGCCTGGCTCACGAACTACCACGCCAATGGGGGTTCCGGATTACAGGCGCGGGCGTTGATTCACGACGAGCAAATCCAGCGGCGCACCGGGGTGTTTCTGCGGGAGTTGGTGTTTGCATGGTTGCAGGAACTTCCGGAAGCGCTGCCCGAAGCATGTCAGAGTTGGCTGGCTGAAGCCGTTGTCCCAACTTGAAGCGGTAGCCTCCTGATGATTTGCAAAGCCGGAGTGATGCGATAGGATAGGATATGAAAGTGAACCCTTACGAACAGGAAGAGGTCATGGAGTTTACTGCTGTGATTGAAAGTGCTGAGGAAGGGGGATACATTGCCTTCTGTCCCGAGGTGCCCGGAGCAAACGGTCAGGGGGAAACCGCAGAAGATGCCAAGCAAAACCTTGCCGAAGCGGTTGAACTCCTGCTGCTGGACCGTCGCGAGGATGGTCTGCAATGTCGTATTGACCACTCTGTTTTTTCTTCAGCCTGTGTTCCTCCGCCTCTTTAGTTTTCTAGCAATTTTGCTCTTCGGGATTGCTACTAACACTAATGCCGCTCCCCTTGAAGCGAAGCTCAAGCGTTTGGTCAAGCACGGTTGCGTTTGGGTGGCGGAAGGCACGGAACCAGTGTTTCAGTACCCGAAGGGCTGCAACGATTTGCTGGCTCCCGCCTCGCTGCTCAAGCTGGCGACCACCTCGCTGGCGATCCGGACGCTGGGGTTGGAGCATCGTTTCAAGACCGAATTCTGGCTGACGAGCGACGGGGAACTCGGCATCCGGGGGTTCGGAGACCCGCTGCTGATTTCGGAGGTGTGGCCCGACATTGCCCAAGCCCTTGCGGCGCGACCGGAACTGCCCCGGAACTTGGCCGGGATTGTGCTCGACACCTCGGCCTTTGCCCCCAAGCTGCGGATTCCGGGCATCGAGAATTCGCTCAACCCCTACGATGCCCGCAACGGCGCACTTGTTACAAACTTCAACACGGTCTATGTCCGCATCGTCAAGAATGGAACCGTGACCTCGATGGAACCACAAACCCCGCTGATTCCGCTTGCCGTTAAGCTGGCCCAAGGACTCAAATCCGGAAAACACCGCATCAACTTCTCCCGGCAATCCGAACACGTCCTGCCGTACTTCGCCGGACTCGCCCGCAGCTTTCTTGGGCGCGAGGGTTTCACATTTGCTTCAGAGCAGATTTCTGAACGCAAACTCAGTTCCGAGGATCGCCGACTGCTTGTGTTTCTCAACCCGAACACACTTGCGGAAATCCTACCCGGAATGCTGCTCTACTCCAACAACTTCACCACGAACCAACTGCTGCTTGCCGCAGGAGCCGCCCGTTCCGGATACCCTGCGACTCTGGAAAAAGGGCTGGCGGTGTTGCGCCATCACCTGCACGAGGAACTGGGGATTCCCAAAACGGAAGTGGTGGCCGTGGAAGGCTCCGGCATTTCCCGCAAGAACCGCCTCACGCCCGCTGCGGTGATTCGGCTGTTGGAGGAACTGCGTCCGCATCAGGAGGTGCTGCCCCTGCTAAATGAGGAAATTCCCGTCAAGACCGGAACGCTCCGGGGCATCTACGGACTNGCGGGGTACCTTCCGAACGGGCAGACTTTTGCGATCCTGCTCAACCAGCGCAAGAACACGCGGGAAGCCGTCCTCAAGGCATTGCGGAAAGCCGGATTCGGGCGATGAGCGCACCGCTGGTTTCGGTCCTCATGCCTGTGCGGAATGACGCCCGCATCCTTCCGGAATGCCTGACCGACCTCGCGGCACAGACGCTTAGAGATTGGGAACTCGTCGTCGTGGATGACGGTTCCACGGACGACAGCCCCGCCTTACTGAAATCATGGGCCGACCGGGATGCGCGCCTCCGGATTTTCACCACGCCGCCGCAGGGCATCGTGCCTGCGCTCAACACGGGACTCGCCGAATGCCGGGGCCGCTTCATCGCCCGCATGGACGCAGACGACCGCATGCGCCCGGAACGGCTGGAACGGCAGGCTGCGTTTTGCGAACAGCATCCGGATTGCGGACTGATCGGCACTCAGGTTGAGGGCTTCACGGATGAAGGGCCAGTGTCCGCCAGCATCCGCCGCTATCAGGATTGGAACAACGCGCTCGTTAGCCACGAGCAAATCCGTAACGATCTCTTCGTTGAATCGCCGATCATGCACCCCACCTTCTTCGGCCCCCGCGAGACCTTTGATGCGCTCGGCGGCTATCGTGTGCAGCCGTGGGCGGAGGACTACGACTTGCTGCTCCGGACGGCCAGCGCGGGGTTGCGCTTCGGCAAGGTTCCGGAGGTGCTGGTCGCCAAGCGCCATGCGCATGACCGCCTTTCGCACGTTGATCCGATTTACAAACGACCCGCGATGTTTCAGGCAAAAGTGCATTATCTGCTCGAATTCGGCTATCTTGAAGGACGGGATGGCGTGCTGATCGCTGGGGCCGGACCTTCTGGGCGCACGCTTGCCGAGCAGTTTCAGGCGCGGGACATTTTGGTGCATGGTTTTCTCGATAACCGTTCCAGCCCTCCGGATCGCCGCCTCAAGGGGTTGCCTGCGTGGGGATTCCCGGAACCACCACCAGCGGAATTTCTGGAATCCTACCGTCGTTCGTTGATTTGCGTCGCGGTTGGCGATACCGTAGGACAACGGCAACTCACGGTGCAGCTCTCCGAAAATGGGTTTGTCGAGCATCACGATTTTGTGCGCGTGATCTGACACTGGATGGAACCCCGCCTCCTGCGCCACCCTATGATTTTGTGCAATTGCTCATGATTCNATTCATCGCCTTTCTGCTCGGACTNGTTCTCTTCACAGGATCGGGCCTCGCCCATGAAGATCACCAGCATTCGGTGCCNCTCAGCGAGGACGACCGTGTGTTGCTCAAGGAGTACCGCATTGACGCCCCCTTCACCTTCATCGAGGCCCATGGTTTTTCGGCCACGCTGATGGACGGCACCGCTATCGAACTCACGGACTATCACGGCAAGGTGGTCGTGCTTAATTTCTGGGCGACGTGGTGTACGCCGTGTCTGAAGGAGATGCCGGATTTAGAAGAACTTTGGAACGATTCTGGCGGGAAGGTGGTGGTGCTGGCGATCTCGATGGGNGAGACNGAGGAGAAAATCCGCAAGTTTCTCAAAAAACACCACTTCAGTTTTCCCATCATCGCGGACACCGACATGAAGATCGTGCAACTCTACGGGGTCAAGAATCTCCCGATCACCTATCTCGTTGATCCGGACGGTGTGATCATTGGCCGCGCCATCGGTCCCCGGGATTGGGCGAAGCTGGAACTGGTGGAGTTCCTCAAATCCCGGATTTCCAGCAACAACTAACCCGCGAATTTTGTAAAATGCGCATACTCCCGGAACTGCTCAAACCCTACCCTTATCTCCAGTCGCGCCAGTCGGGGCACCTGCAGGTTTCTGAGTTGCACTGCATCTACTACGAGGTCTCCGGGAATCCCAACGGCAAACCCGCGCTGGTGGTCCACGGAGGGCCGGGCGGGGGTTCGCAGCCGGAGTATCGGCGCTACTTCGATCCGACAATTTACATGATCGTGCAGTTCGACCAGCGCGGTTGCGGGCAAAGCACGCCCCATGCGTCTCTGGAGGACAACACGATGTGGCACCTTGTGGCAGACATGGAGCAACTGCGGGAGTTTTTGGGGATCGAGCGCTGGCTGGTGTTTGGAGGATCGTGGGGTAGCACACTCTCGCTCGCCTACGCGCAAACCCATCCGGAGCGCGTCAGCGAACTCATCCTGCGTGGAATTTTCCTGCTGCGTCGCAAGGAGTTGCACTGGTTTTATCAGGAGGGCGCGAACTTCATCTATCCGGACGCTTGGGAAGCGTTCCTTGAACCGATCCCTCCGGAGGAGCGCGACAACCTGATGGCGGCGTACTACCGTCGGCTCACCTGCGATGACCGCATGGAGCAACTCCGCGCTGCGCAGGCGTGGAGCACTTGGGAGGCCAGCACCCTTTCGCTTTACCCCAACCCACAGCGTGTGAACAACTTCGGCAACCCGGAATTCGCCCTCGCCTTCGCCCGCATTGAGTGCCACTATTTCATGAATGCAGGATTTTTGGAACGAGACGGACAACTGCTCGAAAACATGGATCGCATCCGTGAACTTCCGGGCATCATCATTCAGGGTCGCTACGACATCACNACGCCGATGCGCAGCGCGTGGGACTTGCACCGAGCATGGCCCGAAGCAGAATTCCGGCTGGTTGCGGACGCCGGACATGCGGCCTCAGAACCCGGCATCGTCCACGAGTTCATCCGTGCCACGCGGCGCTTTGCCTAGAATCGCATGCAATAACGGCGGCTCGATTCAGTACAACTCCTGCGACATGTAGAGATCCCAGTCGAGATAGTACGCCCACTGGATGCCAAAATCATACACTTGCCGACGCACGGTCACATCGCCCGGATTGCCACCGGATTCGCAAAGCTGCTGAAACGCGCCGCCTACATCCTCCAACACACGAGGCAACACGGCCTGATGTTCCGGACGCGCAGGATCGAGCTTGCGTTCCTGCATGCCGGTCCACACGCCCAGCAGAGCCAGTTGCTGCCAGNTGGCGAGTCCCGTCGGTTCCGGAACGGGAAGCCTTGCACTCCAAACTTTCGCGAGTCGCGGCCAATTCGGATGCTCAGGAACCACGGTAGGCAGCTCGGTTGCTGTGAGGTCTGACTCCGAAAAACGGGGTAAACGCACTGCTGGATTCACTCCTTGGAATCGGTTTCTGGAGCAGACAGGGGGACGGCANGATTGAAGAGGACAAGCGTCGGCTTGCACATCAGGGTCGTCCCCACCCCGTCCTAGGCGTTGCAGGTCGCTTCAACATCAAGCTTGCCCTCGAGCAACTGCCGGACCGGACCTGCGCCGGTCGTTCAAGGTTGTCATCCACGCAGAGTACATGCCCCGTGTCATCTCCAAAATGTGTTTCGTTTTTACTGCCATGTCGTTATAGTTTTCTTGATCATCACGGCCTGTGCCATTTGCACACAAGAATCCTGCCACTCTCCGGAGTGGCAAGTCAACCCAGACTTTGAAACATGCTGCTGCCACTCCCGCTGATCCAGCTTGAAACCTCCAAAGGTTCTCTCGACCTCGTCCTCTTTGAAGACGAACTACCCAACACCACAGCCTGCTTCCTTAGCTTGGTGGAGCAGGGTTTTTTCAACGGCACCAAGCTCGGGGGGCCTTCCCCGGAATTGCGTTTGAATTTTGGTCGGAACGCGCAGGGCATGGGCGCTGGATTCCACATCCCCCTCGAGTTCCCGCGCAAGCTCAGTTTTGATGCTCCCGGAATGCTCGGGCTGGCTGGAACGGGCGCGGACAACGGCAGTGAGTTTTTCCTGAGCCNCGAGGCGCTTCCGCACTTGGATAGCCTGCTGCCCTTGGTGGGGCGAACCGTGCGTGGTTTGACTGTGCTGGCACAGCTTGAATCTGGAGACACGCTCAATCGCGCAACGATCCTGCAAAAACGCGGACATGCTTACGATGACTTTTATCAAGAGGTCACGAAGGACACCCGCNTGGCGCTCAGTCGCGCCTGATTCTTCGCAGATTCGCTCCCGTCGGCTTCTGCCATCCGGATCGTCCTGAACGTCTATGGTTTCCGCACTTCGGGTTTTGCTCACGGGCGGAGGTTCCGGAGGTCCGACCACCCCGTTGCTCGCTCTTGCCCATACCCTCCGGCAACGCCCGTCCCTCCATCCGGAGTTTCTTTTTCTTGGCACTCCGCAAGGGCCAGAGCGCGATTTGGTGNAAAAGGCGGGGATCGAATTCCACAGCATTCCTTCCGGAAAACTACGCCGCTACTGGGATGTACGAAATTTCACGGATCCCTTCCGGGTTTTACTCGGGGGGCTGATTGGCTGGCAAGAACTGAGGAAATTCCGTCCACACGTTGTGGTTTCAGCAGGAAGTTTCGTGAGCGTCCCCGTTGCCTATGCCGCACGGACACTTGGTGTGCCACAGGTGCTCCTGCAAATGGATTGGCGTCCCGGACTCGCCAATCGGCTAATGGCTCCTGTCAGCCAAGTCCTCGCCAGCCACTTTCCGGAAACTGGCTCTGCTCTCAAGCTTGCGGATTGGCGGCAGATCGGNCCTGTGGTGCGTTCAGAAATTCTGAATGGAGACGCAGAAAGAGCGAACGCTCAGTTTGGTCTCGATCCCCAGCGGCCTGTGTTGCTCATCACNGGCGGAGGGCAAGGGGCACAAGGTTTGAATCAGGTTGTTTCCGAATTGTGCGANTTGTGGCTCAGCGAGTTTCAGGTGGTTCACCTCACCGGACGCGGNCACCCCCCCTGTGGGAACTGGCCGGAGTATCACGCCCACGNATTTNTTGCGGAAGGCATGGGNAACCTGCTGNCGCGAGCCGATCTCGTGATCAGTCGCGCAGGCATGGGCATTATTGGCGAACTGGCGGTTTTGTGTAAGGACACTGTGCTGGTGCCCCTGCCAGGAACCCACCAAGAGGAAAACGCAGCTGCTCTCGAACGATCTGGTGCGGTCGAAGTGGTGTCACAAGTCAACTTGGATGCTCAGTGGTGGTCNGGTTTCCGCAATCGCTGGAACTCCGGCACACTGGGGAAACGGCTTTCCCACGTTTTTCCGGAGGCAGGAAATGAGGCCTTTGCCGAGCTTGTCCTTGAAAGTGTGCAAAAGAGGATGGCATGAGTCAGCGGCAAAAAAGCTTGATCCTGNTGCTGGCAGTGCTTGTGCTGGGAGCGTGTAGTTCCGGAAGTGGCANGTTCTACGATTGGTGCAATAAACGAGATTTTCCTCGGGTTTGTCAGAANTATTTTTGAAGAAANCNTTAAATTTTCGCCTCGCTATTTTTTCCATTAAATNCTGAAATTATTCGATCCAACCCGTCACCTTCATTCAGTAATCATAATGCTTAATCCAGNAAATACCCTCCACGTTAAGGTTTTTTATTCTCTACTCTTTTCCAGTTTATTTCTTTGGTGGAGCGGNTTACTTGGAGCAGATTTGTACAAAGCCCCCTCTCTTTTATTGATTATATTTTTGTTTTATCTCGTACAAAAAAATATATTNCACCAGATAATTACTCTTGCAATTNAAAAATGGTATCGNTGGTCANTCTCATCTAAAGGAATTAAAATCTACTCGATCTTATTTTTTGTCCAATGCTTACTCTGGATGGTTTACCCAGTCCTCAAGTACTACTCATTTAATTTATTTACCCTAGATGCGGGCTATCACAGCAATATTCTTTACAATATATCAAATGGTGAATTTTATTCATCCATTTTTAATATGAACAGCTTGGGGGAGCATTTCACTTTATCCATGTCATTTATTAGTCTTTTTTATAAAATCATTCCAAGCATCAACTGGATGATGGGCTTTAAGATTCTTGCTTATTTGAGTTCTGTGGTTTTCATTTGGTTACTTTGCAGAGAATACATTGAAGATCAACAGAAGGCTGTTTTTTTCAGCCTAGTATTGAGTCTAGGTTGGCTGTTTTTTTATCAGCCTATTGTCAATAGTGTTCGTTATGAATTCCAGGCATCCTGCTTAGCTCCTCCTTTCATATTTTATGCTTTTTATTGTCTGAAGAAAAACAAGATATTTGTATTTTTTATTGTGATGGTCATCCTGCTTGGTTTCAAGGAACACCTAGGTGTGGTTTGGATTGGATTTGGTATTTGGACTGTTTTACAAAATCCACAAAAGAAAATGGGTTACATTCTTGTTGTTGGAGGAATAATAGCTATTTACTTATTGATTTTTG
>PANO01000037.1:17186-20717 GCA_002707655.1 Deltaproteobacteria bacterium | reverse complement strand
ATCGGATGTCCCACTAGTTATTATGAGTCTAACAACCAACCAAACATATTCAATAACACTAAAAAAACTTGACAAAACTCCAAAGTAGGTATAACATCCGTCCTTAATTAGTACCAAAAGTAACTATTAGGATTTCTTGAAATTGCTGTTNGATTTAAATGTTGNGAATTGGAAACTNCTTCTTGGTGTAAAAGNAAATTGTGTTTTGCACCAATGTGATGTGGCAGATTTTGATAACAATTCACAATTAACTTAAAGAACAGAAAGGGGGGGGAAATGATCACATAAAATTTATTGGAAGTTATATGCAAAAATAAAGAACATTTGCGTCTTGTAAAAATTAGAATCTATGTTTTATAATTTTTTCTTTNGAAAGGAAAATATGATTGAAAATGACATTAATCGGAGAGGTCTCCTTATTGGAGGAGGTATCGGACTAGCAGCAGCAGGACTAGCTGCTNCAATGGGTGCAAAAGAAGCNGCGGCTCAATCCTCACCANANAGNCTATTNCGCAAAGTCTTAGATCGAGGAAAAGTCCGTGTGGGAACTGGAAGTACTAATGCTCCTTGGCATTTTGAAGATGAAAAAGGAAAATTGGTAGGGATGGACATTGCGATGGCTCATATTCTTGCAAAAGGATTATTTGATGATCCAGATGCTTTTGAATTCGTGCAACAAGATCCTGCAGCAAGAATACCTAATATCAATACCGGTAAAGTTGACGTTGTGATCCAATTTATGACCATTAATAGNGGCAGAGCACAATTNGTTGCATTTTCAAGACCCTATTATGTGGAGTCTATCAGTTTTTTGACTCGCCCAGATGGGAAGCGGAAGAGTTTTGAAAAAATGCTGGCCGGAGGATCGGATACTAAAGTTTCAATTTTGCAAAATGTTGATGCGGAAGAAAATATCCACAAACAACTCCCAAAAGCCCAGGTCCTAATGTTGGATACGCAAGCCAATGTCATACAAGCGCTAGACAGCGGCAGAGTNGATGCGGCAGCAGTCGATCTTTCTACGACGAGGTGGTTGAAGAAACGACGGCCGGATCGTTATGATGACAGTGGCTACCGGTGGTTNTCAATGTTGTATGGTGCCGCTGTTCGGCAGGGAGACCCTGATTGGTTGAAGTATATAGACACTGTCTTTGATACGGCTATTTATGGCCATGATAATGAAATTTATGATAAAGCTTTTTTTGATTTCTTTGGAGAGAAAATTACAGGAAGAAAAGCCGGTTTCCCACCCATTTAATTAATAATGTAGACTACCAGCATTGATTTCTTGCTGGTAGTCAAACATCAATTCTTCAATTCATTACTCCGTAGTTTTTAGTGGATTATCATTTTAACTTTTCCTACATTTGGCGACATTTCGACCGACTCTTTTATGGATTAGTGCTCAGCCTTGAATTAGCACTCGTCTCCATAGCCATTGGGATGATCATCGGGCTGTTGCTGGCCCTGGTGTATGTCGAATCTGGTAAATCAATACGTTTCTTCGTAGCAAGCTATGTTGAGCTNATNCGCAACTCACCGTTACTTTTATTAGTCTATCTCATTTTTTACGGCATCCCCAGTATTGGTTGGTTTCAATATTCTGCTACCACATCATTTATCGTTACATTATCGATTTATTCAGGAGCCTATCTGGTCGAAGTGTTCCGTTCCGGACTAGCGGCCGTTCCTGAAGGACTGATTGATGCCGGTAAAGCGATCGGAATGAAACCATGGCAGAGACTTATATCGATTAGAATCCCAACGATGTTTCGCATCGTATTACCGGCCCTCAGCAATACCTATATTTCACTATTTAAAGACACATCCATCGCTTCTGTAATCGCTGTCCCTGAATTGATGTATGGAGCACAGTGGATTAATTTCAATACTTTCAGAATAATTGAAGTTTATACGGTCATCACACCGATGTACTTGGTGACCGGTTACGTAATTTTATTGAGTTTAAGACAAGTCGAAAAAAAGTTTGCAATCAATAAATAACAATGGAAGCAGCATTAAGTTCACTCCCTTATCTAATGGATGGCCTCCTGGTTACTTTGCAAGTAACTTTGTTAGTGGTTGTATTTGCGACCATTATTGGGGTGATNTTAGGCGTTGGAATAAGTTATGGTCCCTTNTGGTTACGAATTNTAGTACGAATNTTCAGTGATTTCATTCGAGGAATCCCTGTCTTGGTCCTCATCTTTTTTGTATATTACGGATTACCTGCCATTGGAATCAATATGGAGACTTTCACTGCCGCAGTGGTAGCTTTAAGTATTTTTAAAATTTCGCACGTCATCGAAAATACGAGAGGAGCGATTCAATCTGTCCATCATGGTCAGATGGAGGCTGGGCAAGCAATTGGTTTAAAGTTTCATGAAAGATTGATTTATATTATATTTCCAATCGCTCTGCGGCGTTTTCTTCCCCCCTGGATCAATTCAGTCGCTGATACGGCTAAAGGGAGCGCATTAGTGTCACTGATCGGAGTAGTAGATTTAATGCTTGCTATGCAAAAAGTAATTGGCAGGACCTACGAGGCGATGCCTGTTTATATTGTCGGTCTAATCATTTATTTTATAATCAATTATTGTTTATCTTTATCGTCTCGGAAACTTGAAGCAAAATATGCCTTTATAAAGGAATAATTAATGAGTCATCCCTTGATCCAAATAAAAAATTTGTATAAATCTTTTGGTGATACTGAGGTACTAAAGGACGTTAGTATTGACATCAATCGTGGTGAAGTTGTTTCGATTATTGGCCCATCAGGAAGCGGAAAAACGACTCTATTGCGTTGTATCAATGTATTGACAAAATATGATAAAGGCAGCATCAAAATCGATAATGTTGAAATTGGTTATGCGAGTGATGATGAAAAAAATAGAAAAGAAAGAAGTGAAAATCAATTGTCTGAATTTAGATCAGAACTTGGAATGGTTTTTCAATTGTTTTATTTATTCCCTCATTTGACCGCACTGGAAAATGTCATGCTAGGGCTGAGGAAAGTTAGAAAACTTTCTAAAGTAAAAGCTGCCGATCAAGCAAAATACTGGCTCCAACGTGTTGGTTTAACTGAAAAAATAAATAGTTTGCCATCAGAAATGTCAGGAGGACAACAGCAAAGAGTTGGTATTGCGCGGGCTGTTGCGATGGACCCTAAAGTTCTGCTTCTGGATGAAATTACTTCTGCTTTGGATCCTGAATTGGTTGGAGAAGTGTTAGAAGTNGTCCAAAAACTTGTTGAAGATGGGATGACNATGATTATTGTCACTCATGAGATGTCATTTGCCAGTGATGTTAGNAACCGAATTGTTTTTATGGATGAAGGAAAAATTGAAATCGATGGAACTCCTTCCGAAATTTTTGACTCTAAAAATGAGCGTCTAAATACTTTTCTTGCCAGAATTAAAAAATAATAAGTCATCACTCCACAAATATTTGAACATCANTAATTTTTATGAATCTGTAAAAATCTTAGAACTGTTAACTGTAATTTTAACAGAAATGATAAATCNTAATNNT
>PANO01000037.1:0-17181 GCA_002707655.1 Deltaproteobacteria bacterium | reverse complement strand
ATACTTGAGTGTTGGTGCCTGTCCTCAGCAAAATNNGCCCTGTAAAGTGTTGGGATTTTGCAAATAGACGGCGTTTTCCGGTACGTTNCCCCCGGTTTACAGTTATTGTTCCCGAATTTTCAGAGGAACAACACTCAAGAGGGTGACTNCCAGGATTGGAGTGTCCCCAATTAAATCCAAAGTGCCTCTTGAAATCTTTTTCATCTTATCCTTCAAATGGTGATTGATCTTTTCCTCACTCTCCCACGGCAGGCTGTGGGTCTGGAAGAGAGGGTTGCCACGGCTGTTCCCGGATGGGCAGGTGTACGATCCCAGCAAACAGGCCGAGCACGATGGCAGCCAGCCAGACGGTGGTGTAGGAGCCGGTGGAGTCGTAGACGCGCCCGCCCAACCAGACTCCCAAAAAGGCGCCAATCTGGTGGCTGAAGAAGACAATCGCCCAGAGTGTGGTGAGGTAACGTGTTCCGAAGATTTGCGCGACAATCCCGCTGGTGAGGGGGACGGTCGCCAGCCAAAGGAAGCCGATGGCCGCGCCAAAGACAATGGCGGTGAAGTCACTGAGAGGGATCGCAAGAAACACGGTAATCACTACCACCCGCAGAGTGTAGAGCACGCTGAGCAGTGATTTCTTGCTCAGCGAATCCCCCAAACGGCCAAAGACGAGGGAGCCAAAGATATTGAAAAGACCAATCATCGCCAATGCCCATGAAGCGGCACTGGCTGAAACGCCCTCTCCCTGCAAAAAAGCTGGCAGATGCGTGCCGATGAAGGCGACATGAAACCCGCAGACGAAAAATCCGAGATTGAGCAACAGGTAGCCGGAGTGGGTTCTGGCCCCGTTGAGCGTTCTCCCCAAGCTCAGTTCAAGTTCGGGCACCGAGCCGGAGGTTTTCTCCGCAGACGAAGACTTGTCCGGAAGGCCGAGGGCCAGCAGGGAGATCGCCAGCACCACCCCACCTGCCGCCTCTAACGCGCCACTCCACCCATGTTTTTCAATCCAGAACTGGAGCAGCGGGATCATGGTGAACATACCGATTGAGAAGGCCACCGTCACTATCCCAAAGGCCGTGCTACGACGCTCCGGTGGAGCCACCTGACCCACCGCGCCCATAACCACGATCATGCCGGAGAGTCCGATCCCGACCCCCACGACCCCTCCGAGGTTCGCGTAGAGTTCCCAAGCGGATGAGCTTTGGGAGGCCAGCCATAATCCCCCTCCATAGACCACGCCTCCCAACAAGGCGACCCTCCGGAAACCAATCAAGTCTGCTATTACCCCGAAAAGCGGCAACGCAAGGATCAGGTTCTGCCACGCGATTGCGAGGCTGAAGGTTTCGCGATCCACCCCCAGCGCGGAGGTGATGGGTTCGAGAAACAGCCCCATCCCCTGACGCATCCCCATGCTCAGGAAGACCATCAGGGAGGCGCAGCCCAGAACGAGCAGAAATCGGTATTTTTGTGACATTTACCCCTGCGGATTGGACTCAATTAATTATTAGTAGGAATTACACGCACTGGCGTTTTCACGGTTGCACACGATGTACGGTGCATAAAAAATCGCCGTCATTGCAACGGTCAGCGTCATCCAGTACAGTTCGGTGGGGAGATTCGGTTCCATGCTTATTTCCTTTGTTGCGGGGTTGATTGATCAATAGGTGAACATGCGGTCGTGGTCCAGCGAGAGCCGCACCAGCACGTTGGGCAGGGCGAACTCGGCAGGCTTGTCGCGCAAGTCCTCGTCCGTGACGCCACGCCCCTTGCTCGACATGCCGGACAGGTAGAAACGTCCCCCGCCGGAAACAATCGCGTCAAAGTGGGACCGCAATTCTCCGGTGCCCAAGCCCGCAAGATTGTCCAGCACCGCATCGCGGAGCAGTTGCACGGCATCTCCCGCGAGGAAGAGTGAGACGGTGTGCCCTTCGTCAATCGCGCTTTTGGCCACAAGAAAGGCGAGTGCCGCCCGTGTGGGGGCTTCCGGCCCGTGGGTGACATGCACCAGTATCTTTGCCATTGTGTTCTCCTGAGTTGAGGTTAGGATCAAGTGAAAAGCGGCTGTCGCGCTGTCCAATTTAGTTCACTTTGCGTACTTTATTTGATATAGTTCAAAAAGTGAACTAAAAAATTCGCCAAGCACATGACGACGCGCAGTTACGAACAAATCCCTTGTCCAATCGCCCGCTCGCTGAGCGTGTTGGGGGATCAGTGGACTCTGATGATTGTGCGCGATGCCCTCATGGGAGTCCGGCGGTTTGAGGGCTTTCAAAAGAGCCTCTGCCTTTCCCGCAACCTGCTCACGCAGCGCTTGCGGCATCTGGTGGACGAGGGCTTGCTCACCAAGGAAAAAATGGAGGGATCCCGGCGTTACGAGTACTGCCCGACGCAAAAGTGCCAGGATTTGCTGGGAGTGCTGGTGATGTTTTCGGAATGGGGCGAGCAGTGGTGCCCGGACCCAGACGGTCCCTTGGTGGAGATCCGTCATGCGGACAGTGGGCAAGCCGTTGGGATGCGCCCGCTGCTGCTGGACGAGCGTCGGGAAGTGAGTCCGGCTGAGGTTGAACTGATCCAACTCCGTGAAAACGATGACTGATCTGACCACCACAACCCAACGCATTGCCGGAGGCTGGAGCGATCTCCAAGAGAAACGACGCATGGTCGTCAAGTTCGGAGGCAAACAGATTGCGTTGTTCCTCAATCGCCGTGGAACGGTGTACGCCTGTGCCAACCGCTGTCCACACGAGGGGTATCCGCTGGTGGAGGGCAGTCTGGACGATGAGTGCATCCTGACATGCAACTGGCACAACTGGAAGTTCGACCTCGACTCCGGCGCAACGCTGGTGGGCGGCGACACCTTGCGACGCTATCCCGTCAAGGTGGACGGCAACGATCTCGTGCTGGATTTGTCCGACCCACCTCCGGAAGTGTTGATCGAAAAGGCGCTCACAAATTTGCAGGAAAGCTTTCCCCGCCATGAGTACGACCGCATGGCCCGAGAAATCGCCCGCTTGCAGCAGGCCGGGGGCGATCCGTTGGAGGCGTTGCGGCAGGCGGTTTGGTGGACGCACGACCACATGGAATTTGGGATGACGCACGCCTACGCAGTGGCTCCGGACTGGCTGGAACTGCGCCAGCACCACGCCAAGGGCGATGCCGGGCTGGAACTCGTTGGACTCGTCGAACCCGTCGCGCACATGGCGTGGGACACGCAGCGGGAGCCGACCTATCCCTATGCCAATCACACCCTTCCGTTTGCTCCGGAAGCCTTGGCACAAGCCCTTGAAAACGAAGACGAGGACACAGCAATCGCCCTCATTCGGGGAGGTTTGCAGCAAGAGCTGCGGTTTCCTGATTTTGAAGAAACCCTGACTCGTGCCGCGCTGTCGCATTATCAGGATTTCGGGCATTCCCTGATTTACGTCCGCAAGGTGGGGCAACTGCTGGAGTGGCTGGGCGACGACGTGCTGGAACCGCTGCTGCTGTCGCTGATTCGCTCCCTCACCTACGCTTCACGGGAAGATTTGATTCCGGAATTTCGCAACTACCGCCCCACCTTGGAGACGTGGGACGGTCAAGGATCGCAAGCCATTACCTCAGAAGATTTGACGGGGCTTTCGGTCAAGCAGGCACTGGAGCGGGTGCGGAAATCTTCCGCCGATCCGGAAGCCGCCTTCCATGCCCTGCTCGGTGCCTTGGCGTGGAACATGGCGCATTTCGACCTCGCCCTTCAGAACCACACCGACCGCGCGGTTTCCCACAACCACAGTTGGCTCGGCTTCACCCACGGGCTGACCTTTGCCAACGCCGTGCGGGCGCAATGCTCGAAGTATCCCGACCTCTGGCCACAGGGGCTGCTGCAACTGGCCTGCTTCTTGGGAAGGCACACCCGCTATGTTGATCCGGAACTCGACCTCTCAGAGTGGCGGGTCGAAACCCCAGCTGCCTTTTTTCAGCAAGAGTTCGTCCGCCTCTTCGATCACGGGCAGTCCGAGTACATTGTCGCCGGCCATTTCGTCAAAACCCTCACCGCCGTAGCCGAGGAATTCCGGATATTCCCGGAAGCCCCGTGGGTGCCAATGCTGCTGACTGCGATGAACCGCTTCCTGCACTCGCCCTTCAAGGGCAAGCACGTCCTGCGCACCGCCCGCCAATCGCTGAGCATGGCCGTGGCGGGAGATTGACTCACTTTCAAAAACGTCTCAGTCCGGTGTCGGTCTGCTTGGGTGAACTGCGTTCAGTGATGAGATGAGATTTTTCAAGATGAGTTGTCTTTCCCATCCCGCCAGTGTCGCGTGCGCAGGTATTTCGGAAAGAGGTGGGGTTTGTAGATGGATGTGCCCAAGAGCATCCGGGCGCACTCTTGAATACCCTCGATGATGGAGGGATGGGGATGAATCAGTTCTGCGAGTTCCCGAATCCCGCGCTTCATGGAGATCAACAGGGACACCGCCTGAATTGCAGTGGAGGCGTGTTCTCCCAAGGCCCGCATTCCGAGGATTCGCATTTCCTCATCGTCGCTGACCAGAATCTTGAAGAAACCCTGCGTCTTGCGCATGGCAATGGCGCGGGGCACACAGCGGAAATCGAAGCTCGCCGAGCGGTAGGCGATTCCGGTTTTTTGGGCCTGCTGCTCGTTCATGCCCACTCCGGCGACCTCCGGATCGAGGAACATGATCGTGGAGATGTTTTCGTAGATGAGCGGATGATCCGGTTGCCCAAAGATGCGCTCGACGGCATAACGTCCTTCCAACTCTCCGACGTTGACGAGTGCGATGTCGGCGGTGATGTCGCCCACGGCGTAGATGTTGGAAATGCTCGTCTGCGTTTGCTGGTCATCAATCGCCCCGCCGCGATCCAGAGCCACTCCGAGTTCCCGGATACCCGTGTTCTCGATGTTCGGCACCCGCCCAATCGAGATCAGCGCTTTCTCAGCCTCGAACTCCTCGGTGGTGCCGTCCGCGTGGGAAAGCTTGTATGCCACTCGCCCCGCCACAATGTCCATTTCTGCAAGGCGGGCGTTGCGGTGGATGACGACACCCTTGGTGATCATGTTCTGCTCAATCACTGCGGAAAGCTCTGCATCCTCAAAGGGGAGAATATGGTCGTCCTTGGCGATGAGATGCACGCGGGTTTTGCCGAAGTTGGAGAAGATCGTCGCGAATTCGCAACCGATCACCCCGGCTCCAACAATGACCAACGATTCCGGAAAATCACGCAGCGAGCCGATGCCATCGCTGGTGAGGATGATGTGTTCGTCAATGGGCACATTGGGCAGCTTGCGGGGGCGGCTGCCTGTAGCGATGATCGTGTGGTCCGCCTGCATGGTGAAAGGGTCGAAATCGCCGCGCACCTCAATTTCCGTGGGACTGGCCAAGCATCCGGAACCGCGCACAAACTTAAAACGCTCTTTCTGTTCGACCTCAACTAACCGGAGGTGTTCCTCCATTTGCGCGGAACGCTCGAACACAGCTTCGTCGGTTTCCTTCAGCACACTGCCGAAGCGGACTTCCGGAAGCACCTCGTGATACGCCGCAAACCGTGTACGGATTTGCGCAATTTCTTTCGAGAGTTCCCAGAAAGTTTTGGAGGACAACGCACCGTTGTAAAGGCCCGCGCCGCCGATGCGGTTGGATTCTAACAACAACACCGAGCGGCCAAAATCCACCGCCCGCATTGCAGCTGCGTAACCCGCAGGCCCGCCGCCGATCACACAAAGGTCGTAGTGTTCCATTGAGCTACAGAATGCTAGTGGCTGGTGATTGAAAGGAAAATCAGTCCGTCAGATTTGGCTGCTACGCTCATTGATTTCGTGATTGAGGATGCGGTCATTGTCGGAGTAATCCACCGGCAGTTCGATGACATGCACCCCGTGTGAGGAGTGGCATTCCTCCAGTAGCGGGGCGAACTCATCCGTACTCTTAACGCGGTAGCCCTTGGCTCCGTAGGATTCGGCGTACTTGACAAAATCCGGATTGCCGAACTGGAGTCCGAAATCCGGAAAATTCATGTTCGCCTGCTTCCAGCGGATCATGCCATAGGAATCATCCTGCAGGATGAGGACGACGACGTGCATGTTGTGGCGCACGGCGGTTTCGAGTTCCTGCGAGTTCATCATGAAGCCACCATCCCCGCAGATCGCCATCACGCGGCGNTCCGGATGNACGAGGTGGGCTCCCATCGCNGAGGGCAGTCCNGCTCCCATTGTCGCAAGGGCGTTGTCGAGCAGTACCGTGTTTTGCTCATGCGCTCGGTAGTTGCGGGCGAACCAGATTTTGTAAACCCCGTTGTCGAGGCAGATGATGCCGTTGGAGGTCATCACCTTGCGGACATCGGCAACCACCCGCTGCGGTTTCATGGGAAAAGACAGATCATCAGCGCCTTCCAGCAGGTGCGCGTCCATCGCCGTTTTGGCCTTCTGGAAGTAACGGAAGTCCCAGTGCGACTGCGGCACCACGCGCTCCTCAAGCTGCCAGATCGCGTTGGCGATGTCACCAACCACCTCGTGCTGGGGGAAGTACACCGGATCAACCTCTGCACCATAGAAGTTGACATGAATCACCGTGACTCCATCGGGTTCCATGAAGAAGGGTGGTTTTTCGATGTCATCGTGCCCAACGTTGATGATCAAGTCCGCATGAGCCACCGCACGATGCACGAAATCCCCANTGGAGACCGCAGCATTGCCAAGAAACAGCGAATCGCGCTCGTCTAGCACCCCCTTGCCCATCTGGGTGCTGATGAANGGAATCTGCGTCTTGTCCACAAACTGCCGGAGTGCTTTGCAGGTGAGCTTGCGGTTTGCCCCCGCGCCGATGCAGAGCAGTGGATGCTTGGCTTGCTCGATCAGTTGGATTGCTTGCGCTACTGCCTTTTCCTCCGCGATCGGACGCCGCGCCTGCGTTGGCGGCAAGACTGGCATCTCGGTCATTTCGGCGGCAATGTCTTCCGGCAACTCAAGGTGCGCTGCGCCCGGGCGTTCTTCCTGCATGATCCGGAAGGCTTCACGGATGCGGGCAGGGATGTTGTTGCCGCTCACAATTTGGTGGGTGAATTTGGTGAGGGGCCGCATCATTTCAACGATGTCGAGAATCTGGAACTTGCCCTGCTTGCTGTGAGTGANGGGCTTCTGTCCGGTGATGAGCAGCAACGGNAAACCTGCGAGTTGACCATAGGCCGCTGGAGTGACGAGGTTCGTTGCGCCCGGACCGAGGGTGGACAGCGCCACGCCGGGCCGACCCGTCAGTCGCCCGTAAGTTGCGGCCATGAACCCGNCCCCTTGCTCGTGCCGTGTGAGGACCAGTTCAATCGAGGAACCCCGCAGAGAGTTGAGCAGGTCAAGGTTCTCCTCGCCGGGAATGCCGAAGATGTGCTTCACGCCTTCAGCTTCAAGGCACTTTACCATCAGGTCAGATGCTTTCATGGACAGACTCGTCATTTGGGTTTCATTCAAACAAACTTGGCAAGTATTCTGTGTACCGTGATTTGTTGCAAGCCGGAACTATTCGCAATGCCTTGTGTTTTTTGGACCAATAGGGAGAATTTGGTAACAGCATTTTAAGACAAATGAACGATTCTTCTACCAAGGTCATCAACCTCGCCGAACGTCGGGCGCAACGGGAGCGGCAAGCGGCAAGCGTTCCCATTCCCGGATGGCTGGTCTGGCTGCACTGTCCCAAATGCGAAACGACGGAATACACCGAAATCCTCATGTCCGAGGGTCGCAACCACAAATGCGGCACACTCGTGGAGGAAAAGGAGGTGCCGATCGACGTGCGGGCAGAGTACACCATTTCGCTCCGGAATCTGGAAATTCTTGACAATCTGCTGGAATCGCAAACCCCTTCGCGACTGCTGGGTCGCTTTCTGAAAACCTCGCGGGATGCACTTGAGCAACTGCGGGCCGTTGAAGAGGAATATCAGCGACGCATGCTCATCATTGCGGGAACGAACGAAGTGATGCCCTATCCGGAGAACTGGACGCCGGAAACCGCAGGCATGGAAGTGGAGGTGCTCCAACCGCCTGGATTGATGCTCACGGAGGCCCGGCAACCGCAGCTCCACCTTTCCCCTCCGGACCAGACGGCATGAGCCTNCCTGCCGCTCTGGAACGCTTGGTTCAGGAGTTCGTGCGGCTTCCCGGAATTGGCAGGAAGACCGCACAGCGCCTCGCCTTTGGAGTGCTGCGCTACTCCTCGGAAGAGGCCCAAAACCTCGCGGAGTCCGTCTTGGCGGTCAAGACCGAAGTGCGCTACTGCTCCCGTTGTTTTGGCTTCACCGACATAGACCCTTGCCACATTTGCGAAGATCCGGCACGGGATCANCANCAGGTCTGCGTGGTGGAGCAACCCAACAACATTTTCGCCATTGAGAAAAGTGGGGTGTACCAAGGTGTGTATCACGTTTTAATGGGAACGATCTCCCCGCTCGACGGCGTGGGTCCGGAACAACTCAAGATTGCTCCGCTACGGGAGCGCGTGCGGCACGATGTCGTGCAGGAGCTGATTTTGGCGACAAACCCGACCGTTCATGGTGAGGCGACTGCGCTGTTTCTTCAGCGTGAATTCAACGAAACGGTTCCCACGCTCACCCGACTGGCTCGTGGACTTCCGGCGGGCAGCGACCTTGAGTATGTGGACGATGTAACGCTCTATGAGGCGTTTTCNGGACGACAGAGTTTTTGATATGAGATTCCGCTTTTGGTTCATCACACTTGGCTTGGGGTTGCTAACCTTGCTTGTATGCCCGTCGCTCCCCAGTGCCGATGAGGATGGCTGTGTGGGGCGTTGTGTCCGTCGGCATGCGGGTTTTCAATTTCCGGGATGCAGCCAAGTCGGCCTCTTTCTTCAGGGGGAGCGTTGCTACGAGGTGTACAACGAGTGCCTGCAAACCTGTGGTGAGTCCCTCTACGGCTCTCCTCGCGTTTACCTTCCCAGTGCATTCCAACTTGGCAACCGCTGGCGGCAGATGCAGGTCTGCAACTCGTCTGTGGAGCGCGTTCCGATGGAGACGGTTCCGGGTGACACTGTGATTGACCCNGCGCTTAGNGGACGTTGCGAATGTCTCGACGGCCCCATGTTCGAGGCCGCATGCGGTCATGCCGAAACCTCCTGTGACCAAGTTTGCTCTGGACGTGCCAGCTTTTAATTCCAACCCCGACAAGATGACTGTCTTCGACACCTTCCGGGAGCGTGGCTTCTTTCAGCAAGCCACCCATCCCGAAGAGCTCCAAACCGCTGCCAGCGCCGGTCGTCTCTGCGCCTATATCGGTTTTGACCCCACCGCGTCGTCGCTGCATGTGGGGCATTTGATTCCGCTGATGGGACTTGCGCACCTGCAACGCGCCGGGCATCGTATTNTCGCGCTGATGGGTGGTGGCACCGCCATGATCGGGGATCCCAGTGGTAAGACCGAAATTCGGAAAATGCTCTCGGTCGCCCAACTCGACGAGAACATTCAGGGTCTCAAGCCGCAGATGGAACGCTTCTTCGACTTCTCCGGAGACTCCCTGTTGCTCAACAATGCGGAATGGNTGCGGACGCTCAACTACATTGATTTTCTGCGGGACATCGGACGGCACTTTTCNGTCAACCGNATGCTCTCGTTTGAGACCTACAAGGCTCGGCTTGAACACGGACTCTCTTTCCTTGAGTTCAATTACCAACTGCTGCAAGCCTACGATTTTCTGGAACTGAACCGTCGTCACGACTGTGTGCTGCAAATGGGCGGAGACGATCAGTGGGCGAACATCATNTCCGGAGTNGACCTCATCCGGCGCGTGGAGCAAAAGCNTGCCTTTGGCTGGACCTACCCGTTGCTCACGACGGCCTCCGGAAAGAAGATGGGTAAGACCGAAAAAGGCGCGGTGTGGCTTGATCCGGGGCGGACCTCCCCCTACGANTACTACCAGTACTGGGTGAATTCGGAAGACGCCGATGTCGAATGTTTCCTCGCACTTTTTACCTTTTTGTCGATGGAGGAAGTCCGGGAGTTGGGACGGCTGCAAGGTGCGGAAATCCGGGAGGCAAAACGGCGGCTCGCCTTTGAAACGACAAGACTTGCGCACGGGGAATCCGAGGCAGTCAAGGCGCAGCAAGCGGCCCAAACACTCTTCGGAGGCGGAGGAGAATTACAGGATGTGCCGACCACGGTGGTTTCCGAAGCCCAACTCCGTGAGGGCATCGGCCTTTTGGACGGCTTCCGGATGACCGGCCTCTGCAAGTCAAACGGAGAGGNGCGNCGCATGCTAGGGCAGGGCGGGCTTTANATCCACAACGAAGCTGCGAATGATCCGGGCATGACCTTTGGTTTTGACGATTTACGCGACGGGGCGATTCTGCTGCGAGCCGGGAAGAAACGCTTCCACCGCATCACCCTCGGCTAACCCCACCTCTCTCGCTTCCCAAAGTCATCCANCTCCCGCCTGTAGCCGGGAGTTGGCCGCATCCTGTACATCGGAAAGCTGCTGCACCAAGTGTTGTGCAAGGTGGGCAGCGGTGTGGGGATGCTCCTTGACGAGTTTAAAAAACTCATGTGCCCGGAACCGCAGCACTTCCACTTCTGCGGCAGAAACGGAAACCATGACCGGGGCCACGCCTGAAGGGAGCAGCGCACCNNCGCCCACAAATTCCAGCGGGCCACGTTCTGCTAAAACTGCAGGGGCTGCCGGGTTGGCAGACTGTACCTGCATCCGTCCGGAAAGCACCAATCCCAAGCCCTTGTTCGGATTTTTAAAATCAAACAGCGGCCTTCCCACTGCCAGGGTCGTGTGGTGACCGTAGTGCTTGAGTACCTTCAGATGCTTCTGGTTGATCTCACCCACCGTCTTTTCAACAGCGATGGCTACCTGTCCTTGTGAGCGATTCTGTTTAATCAAGCGCGCATAGGTGCCGTTCAGATTCAGGGCTAAAGTCCGAGCAAGATTGAGGAAGAGTAAAGCGGCGATTTCGGGAAAACGTTGTTGCAATTTGACGAGACCTTCCCAGTTGATCACAAGCAGCTTGGTGGGACCAACGGCGGCGGCAGAGGCGCTGCGCGGCGTGTTCCGNAACAAAGCCATCTCGCCCAGCGACGTGCCGGTTTCCAAGATTGCCAGCGTGGTCTCACCCTGCTTTCCTTCCAAATACACCCGCACCGAGCCGTTGAGGATCACAAACAANTCGCTTCCGGCGTCGCCTTGTCGGAAGAGCGGATCCCCGTCCTGCATTTCCTGAGTGAAGGCCATCAGGGTGGCGAGCTTGGCCTCGTGGACGTTCATGCCTCGGAAAATGCCAATCCGGTTGAGCAGGCTGTGGTTGATCCGGAGTCCAAGATAATCCCACACGGTGATCAGACCGGTTTCCATCACCACCGCAGGCAGAAAACTGAGGTCGATGAACAAACACGCCAACAACGTGAGAGCCGTTAGCACTCCGAAGAGTGCCTGCGCCTGCATTCCGGAGAAGCCGAGCAGAATGAATCCGAAGAAGAGGGTGATAGTTGAAGCGACCATCGGTTGTCCCACCTGACGAATCGTGTGCAGCGAAGCCGCCCGTTTGTCCCGGAGTTTGTTGGCGGCGGTGCTGTAGTGACTGAGGAAGTGGATGTCGTCATCCACTCCGATACCGAGTGCGATGGCCGCAATCACAGAGATGGTCACGCCAATGGAAATTCCCGCCCAGCCCAAGCCTCCGAAAAACAACAGCACCGCAACCAAGTTGGGAAAGAGGGCAATCAGGCCCATCTTCCACGAGAGAAACATCAGCGAAAGCAGAGTGAAGACAATCGCCAGCGCGATGAGGACACTTTGCACCTGTCCCTTGGCGATGTTGTTTGCCGATTCGCTGGCCAGNACGCCGCTGCCGGTGAACTGGAAGNGCAGGTGCGGGACGAACTCCGGAATTTTTTGCTCCAGCCGCTCGGTCAGCGACAGGAAGGCCGACGATCCCGAAACCCGCATCCGAATCGTGATTTGCAGCATCTTGCCGTCATCACTCAGAAACGCCAACCCNCTACGCTCCTTGAGGATCGTGAAGAAACGCTCGACTTCCTCATCCGTCAACTTCGACAATCCCTGCCGGGTTTGCTCCAGATACGGAACCGGAGAATACACCTTGTCCACCTGCACCCCCGACAAGTCCGCGAGTCCGGCGTTGCCATCCGTGTTTTCCAGCCAGTGCTGCAATGATCGCAGGCCCCAGATGGTTTGGGCGGTTTGCAATCCCGGCGCGTCCGGNCGCTCCAATTGCTCGAACACGATCCTCAACGTGTCGGTCCCGGCAAGAGCAGTTTGCACCAGATCAAGGTCTTGGTTCGCGGGGTGTTCCTGAGGCAGCGATTTCGAACTACTGTCCACTTGAAGATTGGGAAAGCCCAAGACTGCGAATCCCGCAACCACAACCCATGCGACAATCACCTGCTTGGAGCGTTTCTGCAGCATTCCCGCCAGTTTGTTCATTCCGGAACTGATCCAGTCCTGTGTTCCCGCGCCCAAATCAAGAGCAGGCAATGGGAGGTAGTGCAACAACGCGGGAGCAAAGGTCAGGGTCAGGAAGTTGATTGCAAAAATGCCTACCGAGGAGTACACGCCCAACTGCTGAATCGCTGGAATCGGACTGATCGCCAAAGCCGCAAATCCAGCAACCGTGGTCAGCGCGGTAACACTCACCGGAACCACGGAGTGGCTCACCGTGCCTTGGATTTGTTCGTGAAGATTTTCCTCGATCGCGGCCTGTGGTTGGGCGGCGAAACTCGTTCGCGTGAGCCGGAACTGGTGGAGCAGCTTGATGACGTAGCCGTTGCCCACACAGATGAGGATCGGGGCACATGCGAGCGTGACAAGGTTGAGGACATCCCCCAGCAGCGCCATCGCTCCGGCGGTCCACACCAATCCCAGCACCACGGTGCTTGCCGGAATGATCACGCCTTTGATGTTTCGGAACGCAAGAAACAACAGGATGAGCATCAAGGACAAACTCAACGGCAGAATCAACCGCAAATCTTCACGCATCAATCCTGAGGCTTCGTAAACCATCCGCGATGGCCCTGCATAAGCAATCCGGACCGAACGGTTCCCTTGCCGGGTTGCAAAGCTTCTGGGCGTGTGGAGGACCTTCGCCAAGCCTTCCTGCACCAAAGTTGACTCCGCCCGCACTTCTGGAGGGAAATTCAGCACAAGCGCGGCGGTTCTGCCATCCAGAGAGAGCAAGTCTCGCAGGAGTAGGGGATCATTCGTGATGTTGCCAACCGCTTCATTGACCTCACGGTCGGCGACGCTGCGGAGCGATTTCGGTGTTTGTTCCGCCGCATCCTCGTCACAGAGCCATTCCGTGGATCCTCCTTGAGTTGATGTGATGTCGGAGGAATCGGCAGCTTGCAGCAGCGGAGTCCCGGAGTCGTCAACGGCAATGTCTTCCTCCAGTCCGAGTTCCAACTGCTCGGCTTCCAAGCTTGCAGGCAAGTCGTTGAGTTCTTCCTCCAGCGAGTGTTCCAACTCGGATTCGATTCCGGCATCACCCGGCACGACACTGCTGGCTTGTTCAAGGCAGCTCAACTCTTGATGGTAGCGCTCCAGCACAGACACGCAGATTGACCCCAGCGTTTCCTGATGGAAGTGGGTTTTTCCAGAGCATGATCCCTGTAGCTTGGGTGCGTTCAGCAGTGATGTGATCCGGAGATTTCCGGGGATGGTTGTGGTGAGTTCTTGCTCCAGCGTTGCGATGATTTCAAAAAAACTCGTGTCCAGAATCCGACGATCCGTGTACTCCACCGCCACCACCAGCACTTCGTCCCGGCCAAAGGCCGCCTGCGCCCGCAACATGTCCTGATAGGCTTGGGAATTTTGGGCAATGAACGGTTCCACCGAACTGTCGAGCCGTAGTTCGGAACGCTCGGCGTCCCAGAAATGACCGAAGGCCTGCCACGCTACCACTCCGGTGCCCAAGAGGATGGCGATCAGCAACAGCAGCGGGGAATGGTTGAGACGGAGGAAAGCTCGGGTGAGCATGGAGTCTGAAGGTTCAGTCGGTTTTGAACTTCTCGGTATAAACCACGAACACTTGGGTCGAGGAAACCGGACTGCCCAACATTTTTTGCGTATCGGTGTCCAAGCGTACCAGCCGCATGGACCACT
This sequence comes from Deltaproteobacteria bacterium, assembly GCA_002707655.1. Next base: position 3,080 of record PANO01000037.1, on the reverse strand, counting down.
GGTTGTTCGCCTTCACACGATCCCAAGTGAGTTGGGCGATCAACGCCCGCTGTGAGAACGGCCAAGTCGTGTAACCCACTAAGGCCACCCTCAAGTCGTCGGTGGGTTCCAGCACACCAATTCCGGTCAACTGCCAGCGCTCCACGTTCCGGGCTCGGTTGACGAGGCTGGATTCGTTTTCGTAGAGGATGAGGTGAGAGTTCGCGGGCACGTTGGAGAAGTGTCGCTGGGACAGCACGACGATTCCGTATCCGTAAGCGGTGGAGGTTTCCAGNGAGGTCGCCCAAGCTCGATAAGGCGCCCGGACGGTGGAGAAGTTCAGTTTGNTGGAAGTGGGTGCTTCGTAGGAGTAGGCGTTCTTCTGGTCAAAAAGGCCGAGGTCCAGTTTCCAAACGTAATTCTGCCAAGTTGCATCAAGTTCAAGGGTCAGAAAATTGGTCCGGGATTCGCGCTCGACATAGTTGCCCAAAAGGTTTTCAAACGCCTTGCGCTTGGCATTGATGGAGGCGTTGTCAGAACGCTCATAGTTGAAGGAGACAGCAGTGTCGCTGTCAAACCAGTGGAAAAAACCGACCCTCGCGTCAAGGATGTCTCCGGACCACTGGTACTGCAATCCGAGGTAGTCCCGCAGNATGGAGCCGCCCTCCGATTTTTTCCCGGNTTCCTNCTGCTCGATGCCCTCACGGAATTCGGTGAACTCCATGCCGACCGTCTGTTGGCGGATTGGAACCGCGTAGGCCGTGAAGGTGTGGGGCCCCCGGAAGTAGTTGTATTTGAGGGCGGGCAGCGCGGTTTTCGTTGCTTCCGGATCGCCAAGGTAAAATGCCATGAGGCTACCCAAGTGCAGGACATCGATGGTGCGGTCAATGTCCACTTTACCCAAACTGAAGAGTTGGGTGCCGTAGCGGAGTTGGTGGGAGCCGGTGCGGTAGTTCGACCAGATTTCCCGCACGGTCAGCAGCAGGTCGTAGAAACGCTGCTGGTTGATCTCGTAGTGCTGGGTGAAGCTGACGGCAAGCCGGAAGTAATTGTAGAGATTCGGCGAGGTNCGGATGCGCACACTTTGCTCATACTTCGTGTTGAGCCGGAGTTCCTGAAACTTGTTGAGGCTGGGGTCGATCAGGTACAACCCCTTGATTTCGCTGAATCCTGCCTGCGTGGTGATCGAGTGCGTGAAATCCACTTCGGTGAGGAAGGGTTCAACTTCTTCAACTTCGGTTTCGTTGTCTCCAGNGAGTTCCTCCAGAGAGCCAACCAGCACTTCCACACTCTCAGCCACCAACCCTTTTTCATCAGCAACGATGGCTCCTTCTCCATCTTCGGCAAAAGGGTCGTCCTCCAAACCCAACCCAGCCCCGTCTTCCTCGATGATCACCGCCCCGNNTTCGGAGTCCTCCGCAAAGGGATCTTCGTCCAAACCCAATCCGTCCTCACCCTCTTCGGCAAGCGGGTCTTCGTCCAAACCCAATCCGTCCTCACCCTCTTCGGCAAAAGGGTCTTCCTCCAGAACTTCCTCTGGGGATTTGACCACCTCCTCGGAATCCGTCAGCTCTGGCTCCAGCTCATCTTCAGCAGTCGGCTCCTCCAACAAGTCATCTTCCTCAAATAGTGCTACGGATTCTGGCAAGTTTTCCAGAGTGACCTGTTCACCCGTGACCAGTTGCTGGCGTTTCAACGCCTCCTGGATTTCTTGCTCACTTAATTCGGGAAAACGACTCTTGATTTCTTCGATCAGGNTTTGAGAAATGTTGGAATTTGTAACCGGTGATGGGCTTTGNGCAAGGCTGCCAAACGCCAAAAAACACCCCAACGCGAGGAAAATTCCGCAACGAGCAGCCTTGTTTGGGAAAGAGGAAGTGAGTCGCATCAGTTGGTGGCGAACAACGAGTCCAAACTCACGGTGCGCAGAGCGGGGTCTTTCTTGGGATTCAGGTAGAGTTGCGGACGACCCTTGCTGCGAGGAATATGGAGGAGGGTTTCAAAGAGGTAGGCTTTTTCGCGCCCCTTGGTGGTGCGGACGCGCATCACGGTGGAAAACCACTGACCCTTGACCTTCACATAGTATTTTGGGAAAAAACGGTAAACCTTGCGCAGCACACCTTTGTTGAAGAAGTTCACGGTGATGGGCACCTCCTTCTGCTTGTCATAGTAACTGAGGATGCGGTCATAGGGCTTGGCGCTCCGGAGACTTTCGATCATCAGAAAGCCTTGCTTGTTCTTGAGCGGCTGGCATTTTGCTGAGGAGATGTCTTTTTTGAGCAGGTTGAAATCGGAGGTGTCGATGTTGGTTCCAGGCCAAGTGCTTGAATCGCTGGCCGTGAAACTCCGGCAGCTTTCGTTGCTTCCGGAACGGCAGGAGGAGCAGAGGAAGCGTCGCTGACCCCGCCGCACCAGACAGCCGGGCGCGTGATCGCCCTTCACAAAATAGAGCCGGGCGTTCTTGCCACTGCGCACCAAGTGGATGGTTTCCGCAAAGGATTTCCGGAGCTTCTTCGATTTGCAGGCCTTGCCCTCGCATGGACTGACCTCAAACTTTGCACTGACTTTTGCCCGCAGCAACGGGTTCGAGTCCATAGCTTTGGTGAGGAACTGTTGGATCTTGGCCTTGGAATCGAGATCCTTGCACTCGACGGCCCACAAGGGTGTGGTCAATCCCAGCAAGAACACGACAGCGCAGGTGATGTGTCTCATGATCATGGATGGCGGAAAGTGATGCAGATGACCCTTCTAAGCAAGGGTTGCAGAAATCTGACCTTTTTTAACAAAAACGACCAAGACAGTAAAGGCAGAGTTGCGTCCCGAATTGCGCGTTGGCGCATAACCTTGTAATCTGCGGTTTTGTCAAATGACAAACCACGCACCGCAACATGCCCTCCGGAATCGAAAACAAAATCGTCTCGCGCTCTAACCTTCCCGCACGGCTCAGCCTGCTCCGGGAGCGTGGCAAACGCCTCGTTTTCACCAATGGTTGCTTTGATCTGCTCCACGCCGGACATGTGCGATACTTGCAAGCAGCAAGGGAACTCGGAGACGCACTGGTGTTGGGGTTGAATGCCGATGTTTCAGTCAAGCGGCTCAAG
>PANO01000036.1 GCA_002707655.1 Deltaproteobacteria bacterium | reverse complement strand
GATAGTTCCTCTCTGGAGTGTTCGCCTGTCCTCAGCACAATTCACTCTGTCAAGTGTTGGGATTTTGCAAAAAGACGGCGTTTCCCGGTGCGTTTCCCCCGGTTTTCAGCTATTTTCCCCGATTTTTCAGAGGAACAACACTCCAGAGGGGGACTATACTGTTTTTCGAGAGAACGGTTTTCAGCGGAAGAAAAGCGTGAACTCGAGTGGAGGGAAGCCGATGAGCGTTTTGAAAAACGGATGCAGGAACAGTACGAGAAGACCAATGCCATCATTGGACGCTTGGGCAACCGGATCGGTGATTTCGTCGAAGGCTTGGTGCGTCCGGGGCTGATGCGGCTCTTCAACGAGCGTGGGCATCCCGCTTGGGCAAACCGCGCAGTACCTTCCAGTCCCGGCGCGGGCGAGGAGACGATGGAGGTTGATCTGGTTGGCATCAACGGGGATGAGGTGGTGGTGGTCGAGGTCAAGAGCAAGCTGACGGTGGATGATGTGCGGGATCACCTCTACCGGATGGAGAACTTCAAACGCTTCTTTCTCCGCAACGCCAACAACCGCCTCATCGGTGCGGTAGCGGGTCTGGTGATCTCTGAAGAGTCCGACAAGTTCGCCTATCGCAGAGATTGTTTGTGATTGTCCAAACTGGAGAAACCGTCCAACTGCTCAACGACAAGCAATTCCAACCAAAGCACTGGTAGCCGTTCCGCCCGGAACTGGGTCGTTGTCACAACAATCTGGCTTCAGGAAGCCGATGTGCTCGATTGTGGGGCGCGTCGGTTTTTGTTTTTGAACCTGTCTTCGGCACCAATTGACTTCCCTTTGGCCGCAGACCTTCAGTATCGTGACAGACTGCACTCGTGTGTTTTTTGTGACCGCGAAGGGCAATTTGCGATTTGACTCCCATGCCAGACACCCAGACACCTCCGTTTGACGAAACCCGCCGCCTGCTCGATGAGTTGGCGCAGGTACTGGAGCCGTCAACGTCACTAAAACCGTGGCAGGTCGAGTTGGGGGCAATGGAGCAGCGGCTCTCTGAGGCCGTGGTGCGCATTGCGGTGGTGGGAACCGTGAAATCCGGAAAGTCCACCCTCGTCAACGCATTGCTGCATGAGGACATGCTGCGGCGTGGTGCGGGAGTGTTGACGGCGGCATTGACGCGGGTGCGTCGGGGCAAACGCGCCGAGGCAAAATTGCGGATCAAACCCCGGACGCAGGTTCACGCGGAGGTGCGGCAAGCCGCAGAGTGGCTGGCGCAGATTTCCGGACAGTCACTGCTGGGGGACTTGGCGTTGAGCCGGGCGCGGGACCGCAAAGCCTTGCAGGTGCTGGTGGATCATCCGGAGGTGCTGCGGCGCGTGGGAGCTTCCGGGTTGCGTGAAAACCTGCGGCGGCTGCAAGCCTTTCTGGAGGGCTACGAGTCGGCGAAACCGCACCTGAAAAAGGACGGTGCGACGGTCACGTTCAAGAGTAGTGAACTTTCCGGACACCGCGAGTGGGTGACACAAGACCACCTCGCGGTGTACTTGGAGGACGTGCTACTTCAGGTGCCCAGCCTGCCGCATCCGCAACTGGAACTCGCCGATTGTCAGGGCAGCGATTCCCCAAACCCCCTGCACTTCGCCCGCATTCAGGAATACTTGGCGGGCTGCGCGGGAGTGGTCTATGTGATCAGTTCGCGGACGGGCATCCGGGAATCCGACCTCCGGTTGTTGGAAACGCTGCGGCGGCTGGAGTTGTTGTCGCGGACGTTGTTTGTGGTCAACCTCGACCTCAGCGAACACGACTCGCTGGAGGATCGGGACCGCGTTTTGGCGCAAATCCGGGAGCAGCTACTGCCGTGGGTCGCGCCGTCCGAACCGCTGGCCGTGTCTGCGCTGTTGGAACTCCTGAGCCGGGAATCCGGGACCGACACTGAGGCCGAGCGTTTGCGGGTGGACCTCTGGCGAAAAACCTCACCGCTGATTCCGGATCACGAGGCGCAGTGGTCCGTGTTGCAAGTGCGCATACGGCAGATGGCGGAACAGCAGGAACTCGCCGATTTGCAAGCGATTGAAANCGAACGCTGGACGCGGCTGGTGCAGGGGTTAGGAGGNCTGGTGCANCCGGAAGGAGAGTCCTCGGAAGCGGTCACTGTAGATTTTTCCAAGGAACGCGAGCTGGCGATTCAGCAGTTGCCCAACGCGCTGGATGCCGCATTTGCGGGGGTGCTGACCCTCTGGCAGGAGGGTATCCGCAGGCAGGTTCGACAGCTTTTTGACGAACCGCCTTTGGCGCTTTCCGGATGCTTGGAGGATTTTGTGCAGGATTATCGCTTGCCGACGGAAAGCCGTAGAGTGGACCCCAAGGACGTGGTGTTGGGTCCGCAGATGGCGCTTTGGTATCAGGATTTACGGCAGCGGCTGCTGCGTTTTGTCACGGAGGAACTGAACGCTGATCTGCTGCGCGAAGTCCGCAAACTGGAGGTGCGGCTACTGGAGGACACGCGCAAACTCTCGANGCCTTTCCTCGTGATGCTTCGGGAACTTCAGAGCCGTCGGGACGAGGACGGATTTGCGGAAGGNCCAAGTTTGCGGTTGGCCGCATTGACACGCTTTCCGGACCAGCCTTTGGTGTCCTTCACCACCACCCTCGATTTCCGGGCTTCGGAACGTTTGCAAGGAGTGTTCTTATGGGGCAAGACGCTGATGTCGCGGCAACTCCGTCAATGGCAGGGAATCGCCGAGGGGGATTCCGTNGATTTCTTCACAGAGGCGGTGGCGGAGCAACTGCGTCGCAATGCGTTGACAAGCCTCCGCTTTGACATCCAGAACTATCAGGAAAATCTCATCCACCTACACCTGTTAGGCGGGTTGCAGCGTATTCAGGAGGGCGTGCGTGGGGAGGTGTCCGGACTGGTCGATGCAGCGTTGCGCAAGCTGGGTGGCTCAAGTAGNAGCGTTCGCATCCGGACAGGCGAGGAAGTCCGCGCCGCGCAAATTCACGCAGCCCTGCAAGCCTTGTTGGATGCTCAAGCACAGACAGCGAACACAAGCTGATGGGTGGAAAATCGTCTCTGCCGGTAGAGTGGCTGGCGCAGGAAAAACAGCAGTTGCACGACCGCTGGGTTGCTGGATCGGAAATCCACAGCCGTCGGATCTTAGAGACGTTTCTGGAGGTGCCCCGCGAACACTTCGTGCCGCTGGCGATGCAGGCCGAATCGTATGTGGACTATCCGTTACCAATTGGCGCAGGGCAGACGATTTCGCAACCCACCACGGTGATGCTGATGCTGGATTTGCTGAACCCGCAGTCCGGAGACCGNGTGTTGGAGATTGGCGCGGGAAGCGGCTACAATGCCGCCTTGCTGGCCTGTCTCGCCAAGGAGGTGATNACGGTTGAGCGGCACGATGAGTTGGCAAAGCAGGCGGAGACATCGCTCCAGCGTGCTGGTGTCCGCAANGTCCGGGTGCTGTGCGGNGACGGCAAGCAGGGCGACCCGGAACACGCACCGTTCGACCGCATCATTATCACCGCTGCCGCTCACGTTGTGCCGCAGCCTCTGCTTGCTCAACTTGCCNCCGGAGGCACGCTCGTTGCTCCCGTGGGTGAAACGCACGGTTGCTGGATGACCCGCATTTGCAAGAACCCGCAGGGCGCTCTGGAGCAGAGCCGCCACGGCCGCTTTTCCTTTGTCCCGTTGATCTGAATACCTTGGGACTATCGATCCTTTAAGCTTTCCAAAATTCCCATGATCCGTTGTTTTTTTGATGTCGATGGAGTGCTGCTCGATTTTGAGGGCAGTTTTCTGAAAGCCGTGAGTCACTACTTCAATCTGGAGATCCCGGAGAACTATCAGACGGACTCGTGGCTCTTCAAGGATCTGCTCACGGAGGAGCAGATGCATGAAGGCTGGCGCTATTTCCTGAAAAGCCAGCACTTCGAGCAGATGGAGCCGCTGGTCAATCCCGCNCAATTCAACNACACNTTTGGGGCATATCCCGTGCATTTCGTGACGAACATTCCGCCGGACTGCCTTGAACGGCGCTGCGGGAATCTGCGGAACGTTGGATTCCAGTTTGCGTCGGCGCACTGCGGCGGGTTCATTGCGTACCAAGGGCATCCCTCGCCCACCAAGGCCGAGGTGATCATGGAACTGATGGAGGAAGGGGAAGCGGTGCTGTTTGTGGACGACCATCCCGACAACTGCCTCAACGTTCGGGAAGCGTTCCCGGAGTCGGAGGTCTGGTTGATGAGCCGACCCTTCAATCACGAGTTCGAGCATCCCAAAGTGACGCGGGCGCAGACTTGGGATGACGTTTTTACGCAGTCCCGGTTGCTGCAAACCGTTGCATCGCAGCCCTGATCCTAGTCCGGAAATCCGGACCTTTACCAGCCACCCATGCGGATTCATCGCCGAGGACATCGAAGGCTGTTTGTTGCNCTGACCGCGCTGTTGCTCCTGCTCTCCGGGGAGTTGTGGGCGCAGCAGGCGGCAGGCGGTGGCTTGCTGCGGCTCGGCTTTTTGGAACTCGCCACCTACACCTTCCGGCAACCGACCGACCACCCGTTTTACCAGATGACCGGCAACAGTCGCTTCAAGGGCGGGCGGGGTTACTTTGGCCTGACAATGGNCGACCTCAATACGATTTACCCTCCACCCAACTCTGTCNCCAGTAGCGCCGATGGACACGATGCCAAAAGCAGTGCCCTCAGCAAGATATTCCGCTACCTNCCCACCTTCTCGCTTGAATACATCATGCCCATGCCCGAACCNCTGGGGTTCATGTCATGGAGTGCGNGTTACATCTACACCAACACCTGGTTGACCGATTTGGACGGGCGAAGTTCTTCGTCCAAGCGGCTGTCGACTTACAAGACTCCNTTGATTCGGATGTCGAACCACTTTCATATCGCCACCTTGACGGCCTACCCGACGGGGCAACCCCAACCCAATGGCATCAACCCCTACATCGGCTTCGGGTTNGCCTATGTTGAAAGCACGATCCGCTATGGGTTCCGAGCCATCAACCCCGCTGATTCCGAATTTTCAAGCGTCACCCATCTCTCCACCAAGAGNGCGATGGCCGCATCGTCGTCGGGGTTTGTGNNCATGCAGCGCATCGGACTGGCCGCCTCCGGAAATAGCTATGGGTTTTCACTGGAGTTCTTGTTCATGGGAGCAAACGGCTTCATCAAGAATCCGTTCAAGGGAGGAACGGCGGGGATCAACAGCAGCACCTACGGCCAGCTTGTGAGTGCGTATAACAATTCCGGCACCACCACGAAAACCTCCGCAGGCATGCGCGGGGCCATGATGCGTGCCTCGGTGCTGTATAGCTTCTTCTAGGTGGACGACCCTTCCAGCGTCCGGAGTACCTCGCCCACGAGGTAGAACGACCCGGTGATCACGAGCGGTTGCTGCGGATGCTGCCCCGCCTTTGCCAAGGCGGCTTGCAAATCCGGGAATCCCACAATAGCGAAATCCCCCCTGACCCCCCTTTGAAATAAAGAGAGGGACGCCTTGGGCAGGTTGGCCTTGCCGAGAAATTGCGTCAGTGCTTCCGGAGTCGCGCTGCGCGGCGACTGGATGGGCACNACCAGCGTTTGTTGCGCTTGGCCGACGAGCGTTTGCAGCGGCACTTGTGCAGCCTCCACCAGCTTGTCCGAAGCCATTCCCACAATCAGGGTGTATCCGGAAATTTCCCACTGCTGAAGTTGGTTGGCCAGTGCTTCAAGGCTGTCCGGATTGTGCCCGCCGTCGAGGACAACTTCCAAAAAACGCTGCGTTCCCAGTTGCATCGCTGGCCGACGATCCAAGCGTCCTGGCAGGCGCGTGTCCCAAATGGCGGCGGCGCGTGACGCACCCACTTCCNGCCCTTTCGGAAACAACAACTCCAGCGCCAACAGGCTCGTCCGAAAACACTCCAGCCACGGCTGGGACGGAACCTTTCCGGGCAGGGGGAGGGGATTNCCATCCGGCCATTGGAGGCTCAGTTGGCCGTTGGATTCGGAAATCGGGAGTGTGGTGGTGCAGGTGAGCGGTACGCCGAGCATCTGACATTCGCGTTCCAACCACGGCACGAGTTCGGGGGCCTGCTCGGCGGACACGAGCGGAACTCCGGGGCGGGTGATGCCGAGTTTTTCNACTGCGATTTGTTCCAGCGTGTTTCCCAGCACNGCTTGATGATCCAGCCCAACACGGGTGAGCAGGGTGAGCGTCTTCTCGGTGACGTTCGTGGAATCCGCTCGTCCTCCAATCCCAGTTTCCAGCACCACCCACTGGCAACCCGCTTCCCGAAACGTAAGCAATGCGGAGGCGGTGAGCAGATCGAAGTAGGAGAGGTAGGGTTCGTCACCGTAGCTTTCGGAGAGGTCCAGCACCGCCTTGGCATTGTGAGCGAAGGCTTGCTGCGAAACCCACTTGCCGTCAAGGGTGATGCGCTCCCGGATGTCGNCGAGGTGCGGAGAGGTGTAACAACCCGTGCGGAAACCCTCGTGCTGGAGCCCTCGGGCGAGCATCGTGGAGGTCAGCCCCTTGCCGTTGGTTCCGGCGACATGCACAACCTGAAAGCCCTGCTCCGGATGCCCAAGGTCACGGAGCAACGTCTCGATGCCTTCCAGCTTACTGAGATCGCGGGGANCCGCTGTGCGCTCGAAACTGCCTCGGTGTTCAAGACGATCAAGAACGCGGGCGTAGCTCAAGAGGTGTTTAGGTTAAAACCGTGACTGCGGGTGTGGTGAGCGCGGCATCCGTGTTCACGCAGGGTCACTGTTTCATGTGCCGAAACAGAGGTTGTTCCGAACTCAGGAGCAGGGTGGTNCCCTCCTTGAAGGAGGAGCGATAAACATCCTGAGAACGCAGAAACGAAAAGAACTCCGGATCGCGGTTGTAGGCGTCCGCGTAGATTTTNGTGGCACTGGCATCGGCANGACCCTGGATTTTCTCGGATTCCTGCCGGGCCNTGGCGAGCAGGGTGACGCGCTCGCGGTCGGCCTCGGAGCGNATTTCGAGGGCNCGCTCCTCCCCTTCAGAGCGGTAGAGCTTGGCCTGCCGCGTGCGCTCGGCCTCCATGCGTCCGAAGACGGCGAGGCTGTTTGAGGCGGGAAGGTCCGCCCGCTTCACACGCACGTCCTGCACGTCAATCCCAAAGGCTTTCGCATTTTCCCGGGAGCGTTCCGTGATAAGTTCCCGGATTTCCTTGCGGTTTCCAGAGACGATTTCGACCAGCGTATACTGCCCCANCACCTCACGGGTCTGCGAGTAGATGATGTCGTCGAGCCGCGCTTGGGCCATTTCGATGTTCTTAACGGTTTCGTAGAACTTGAGCGGNTCGGCCACNNGCCATTTCGCGTAGGTGTCCACCACCATCTCCTTCTTGTCCTTGGTGAACACCGACCCCGGATCGGCATCGTAGTTGAGTAGCCGGTTGTCCACGAAGTACACCCGCGTGACAAAGGGCAGCTTGAACTGGAGTCCGGGTTCAAGGTAAACCGCGACCGGATCACCAAGTCGGATTTTGATGGCGTACTGCGTCTTGTCCACCACAAAGGTGGCAAGGTAAAACACGGCGGCGGCAACGAGGCCGAGTGCGAGGATTCCGTTGACGGAACCGGAGCGGAGAGTTTCCAGAAGCTTCATGGGATTGCAAAGTGGTCANTCAGTGGATAGTCGAAAGGCTTGACGATTCCCTTGCAGTGTTGAGAATGAAAGCCTTGAAGTCAAGTTGAAACCTTCACAAGGACATCCATGTTGCGTTCCCGCTCCCCTCGCATCCAAGAGCAACTGCTGGCGTTGGCCCTGCGTCAGATTGAAAAAATGCTCAAGGAGATGCAGAAGGAGGGGAAGGAACTCACCCGCCTGAAACTCAAGCGTTTTCAGAAAACCCACCACATTGACTGCACTTGCGAACAGTGCGCAACCGCAAAAGCCAAGAATNATCCGCGCCTGCGCGGCCTGCTGGAGGACGGGTTCAAGGTCTATGTCGAAGGCGACAAGGCACCCTGACCTTGGAGGAGGTTGCGCTTGGAATGACTTGGAGCGAGAGCGCTGGAGGGCCAAATCTTACGGTGGCTGCAAAGCGTAAAAAACTGGTTGCNGCTGAACTCTACCTCGTTGNCTGAAGCACGATCCCCGGATGTCCACCCAACGAATTCCCGCCGTCTTCATGCGTGGAGGNACCAGCAAGGCTGTCGTGTTTCATGCCNGTGATNTNCCGGAATCTTCAGCCGAGCGCGCTGCAATGTTCCTACACGTGCTGGGGAGTCCGGACCCCAATCAACGTCAGCTCGACGGGCTGGGTGGCGGGCTGTCGTCGTTGTCCAAGGTGGTGATCGTGGAGTCGTCTCAGCGTCCCGGAGTTGATGTGGATTACACCTTCGCTCAGGTGGCGGTGGATCGGCCTGTAGTGGACTACAGTTCCATGTGCGGAAACATGTCCTCGTCTGTGGGGCCGTTTGCCGTGGATGAACGTTTGGTCGAGGTGGAAGACGGAGAGGCAAGGGTGCGGATTTACAACACCAACACCAACAAGGTGTTCCACGCGAGGTTTGCTGTGNAGGACGGAAAGGCCGTGGAAGCGGGCGATTTCCAGATTCCCGGCGTACCCGGAACTGGAGCGAGAATCACGCTGGGCTACCAAGACCCCGGAGGTGCCGCNACTTCCGGATTGCTCCCCAGCGGAAAGGTGCGTGATCAACTGGACGTGCCGGNATTGGGCGAGATCGAGGTCTCCCTCGTGGATGCCACCAACCCTGTGGTTTTTGTGCGGGCCAGCGACCTTGGATACACGGCAACCGAAGTTCCGGAGGTACTGGAAGCCGACCCGTCACTTCTGCAACGGCTGGACACGATTCGCCGTCAGGGTGGGGTGCTGATGGGCATGGCTGAAAGCACAGAGGCCGTCCACCTTGCGAATCCGAAGGTNGCGCTCGTTGGACCTGCGGCACCGTTCACAGCACTAGACGGCAACAACTACACTCCGGAATCCCACGACTTGGCGGTGCGCATCGTTTCGATGGAGCGCATGCACCGGGCGATCACGCTGACGGGGGCGATGTGNACGGTGGCGGCGGTTGGGGTTGAGGGNTCCATTCCCTATGAATTTGCCACCTCCTGCGCTCCCCTGCGCATCGGCAATCCTTCCGGGGTTTTGCCAGTGGAGGCAAATATCTGCAACGAAGGGAACGGTCGTTTCACTGCCGTTTCAGTGACCTCCTACCGCACNCAGCGTCGGTTGATGGAAGGCAGTGTGCTTGTGCCCTCAAGGTTGTTGAAGTNNGNGCCCCCGTTCAAACTGAGTGTGTCAAAACATAAGCGGTGTTTAGGGCAGCATCGCCCGTCCACCGCTGGCGACCACCGTTTGGCCCGTGGTGAAGTTGGCTTGGTCGCTGAGCAGGAAGTGTGTGTAATTGGCGATTTCCTCCGGACGACCAATGCGTTTCAAAGGAGTCTCTGCGACCATCGAGGCCCGTCGCTCCGGACTCATGGCTTGGATCATGTCGGTCTCGATCAGGCCGGGAGCGATGGCGTTGATGCGCACGTCGGGGGCGAAGGCTTCCGAGCAACTGCGCACAAAGCCGATGACCGCTGCCTTGGAGGAACTGTAGGCAATGAAGGTCGGGCGGGGACGCAGCCCGGCAATTGAGGTGACACAGACGATGCGCCCATAGCCGCGCTCGATCATGCCATCCTTNACCGCCATCACAGGCAAGTAGGTGCCGTCGAGGTTGACCTGCATGACCCGTTGCCAGACCTCGAACTTCATCTCCGGATGAGATTCCACCGCCACGACCCCTGCGCTGGTGACGAGTAAATCCACAGGGCCGAGTTGCTGCTCGACCGCCTGCACCATTGCAGAAACCGCTTCCGGGGCTTCCACCTGTGCCTGAAAAATCTCAGCTTCTCCACCGTCTGCTTCAATCAGGGTTTTTGTCTCCAAGGCGGCAGATTCGTTTGTGGCGTAGTTGATTGCGACACGAGCACCGGATTGCGCGAGGCGCAGGCAGATCGCCTTGCCGATTCCCCGTGATCCTCCCGTCACCAAGGCCACACGGTCTGCAAATTCCTGTTCTGGCATGTTCTTCCTTTTTGTTATTTGATTTCCTGAATTCGTCCTGAATCGAGGACGGTTTGAAAGAANNCCGGAATGANTAGCCCACCCTGCACCGCTGCTTCCATTTCCGCTTCAGCCTTCCGGATTTGCTCCAACTGCTTGAGGGTGTCCTCGATCTTGTTGTAAGGCACGACGACCACACCGTTACGATCTCCGNCCACGAGGTCTCCAGCGCAGACTTGTTGGCCTCCAAGGATGACGGGCAACCCCACTGTTCCGGGACCGTTGCGGACCGGAGAGTTCGGTGTTATGCCTCGGCAAAACACGGGCAATCCCACCGGGAGGATGCCTTCGATGTCCCGGATTAGCCCGTCAGTCACGAAAGCCGTGATTCCTCGGTTGCGCATCATGCCTATCACCAAATCTCCAACAACCGCACAGCCCATATGTTCCTCGCTGGCGGCAAGCAGCACATCTCCGGGCTGGGCGGCTTCCAGTGCGCCAAACACGGCGAGGTTGTCGGCAGGTCCAGCGTAGCAGGGCAGGGCTACGCCTACGAACTCGGAGTTTTTCAGAGCGAGCGGCTTGATCCGCCAGTCCAGTGCGCCCATGCCGCCGAGTGCATCCACAAGGTGACCCGTCATCACGCCTTGGAAGGCNGCGACGGTTTTCGTATCAGGACGCGCAAATTTGCGCCGGACTTTCAAAAGGGGTGGGTCTTCAATCATGCTGCTGTTTTAAATGAATGGTAGATTCCGCACAATGCGCTCTCCATCACTCTGCCAGCAAAACCCTGACGGTTCAAAGAAAAATTTGGAGTGGCAATCCGGGCCGCAAGATCAAGCGGGATTCTCAGGTCTGTCGGGGTTCTTTCCTTCTGAGAGGGAATGCGTTGTCCTGAAAAACCATAGCCGCCCACTGCTGAGGATCAAGAGTTCCGTATTGAAAAACGAGCCGGAGCGTGCAATTTTCGATGGATCACTTAAACCCCAAATTGTGCCCGAAATCAAATGACCGAAGTTTTGTGTGAGCGTCCAGAAACTGGAATCGCGGTGCTGCGGCTCAACCGTCCGGAAGCCCGGAACGCCCTCAGCCTTTCACTGCGCAAGCAACTTGCCGAACACCTGAACACGTTGGACGAGAATCCGGATGTGCGGGCGGTGATCGTGACCGGAGACCGCAAGGCATTTGCCGCTGGAGCCGACCTCAAGCTGATGGCGGAGCAATCGCCGATGGGGATGCACCAACTCCGGCTGGAGCGCCTCTGGCAGACGGTTGCTGAGTTCCGGAAACCGCTGATTGCCGCGATCAACGGCTATGCGCTGGGCGGCGGCTGTGAACTGGCCTTGCACTGTGATATCCTCATCGCCGGACACGACGCGACCTTCGGGCTTCCGGAAATCAAGGTGGGGATCATGCCCGGAGCTGGAGGCACTCAGCGGCTGGTGCGCCTCATCGGCAAGCACCGAGCGCTACGGGTGTTGTTGCGTGGCGAGTTGTTTGATGCCGAAACCGCCTACGCTTGGGGGCTGGTGAGCGAACTGGTGGAGCCGGACGCCGTGGAAGCGACCGCACTCGACTACGCCCGCACGATTTCCGGATTGCCCGCACGAGCAGTGGAATTCATCAAGGAATCAGTGCTGCAAGGTGCGGATTTGCCGCTTTCCGCCGCACTCACCCTTGAACGCAAATCGCTCCAACTTCTCTTCGACACCGCCGATCAGAAGGAAGGGATGCAGGCGTTCTTGGAAAAGCGCAAACCACAGTTCACAGGAGAGTGAGTCATGAGTGTGGAATTTGAGAAAATCATCGTGATTGGTGCCGGAGCTATGGGCCGTGGCATTGCGCAGGTTGCCACGCAAGCCGGGAGTGTTGTCCGGCTTTACGACATCCAGCCGGAACAGGCTGAAGCGGCTTGGGCTTTTGTGGAGAAGATGCTGCGCCGTGCCGCCGAGAAGGGGCGCATGGCGACCGAGGACGCCGAACAGGCGATTGCTCGTGTCACAGTGGCAGAGACTTTGGAAGCCTGCGCCGATGCTGATTTGGTGGTGGAGGCGATTGTCGAGAATCTGGAAATCAAGCAGCAACTTTTCCGGACACTGGAATCCGTGGTCTCGCCGGAGTGCGTGCTGGCGACGAACACGAGTTCGCTTTCGGTGACACGCATTGCCGCGACGTGCGAGCGTCCGGAGCGGGTGGCGGGCTACCACTTCTTCAATCCCGTCCCACTAATGCGCGTGGTGGAAGTGGTTCGCGCCCAGCGCACTTCGGCTGCGGTGATCGAGCGGCTGTCTGCCTACGCCAAGCAATTCGGGCACACCCCGGTGATTGCGGAGGACTCGCCCGGATTCCTCGTCAACCATGCAGGCCGTGGATTGTTTACTGAGGGTTTGCGCATTCTTCAGGAGAGCATCGCCGAACCAGTGGACGTGGATCGTGTGATGCGCGAGGTGGCGGGCTTCCGGATGGGACCGTTTGAGTTGCTGGATCTCACGGGTCTCGATGTTTCGGTGCCCGTGATGGAGCAGATTTACGGGCAGTTTTTTCAGGAACCACGCTTTCGTCCCACACCGCTTGCCGCACGGCGGTTTGCGGCGGGGGGGCTGGGCCGCCAGGGGGGCGGGG
>PANO01000035.1 GCA_002707655.1 Deltaproteobacteria bacterium | reverse complement strand
ATCCCAACCGTCCACTTGGCAGTTTCATCTTCCTCGGCCCCACCGGAGTCGGGAAGACCGAACTGGCCCGCGCTCTTGCCGAATTTCTCTTTGACGACGAGCAGGCGATGGTGCGGCTCGACATGTCGGAATACATGGAGAAACACGCGGTCTCGCGCCTGATCGGAGCGCCTCCGGGCTATGTNGGCTACGANGAGGGCGGGCAACTCACNGAGGCNGTNCGGCGACGNCCCTACAGCGTNNTNCTCTTNGACGAGATTGAGAAGGCGCATCCNGATGTNTTCAACACGCTGCTNCAGATTCTTGACGACGGCAGGCTCACGGATTCGCAGGGCCGCACTGTGNATTTCCGCAACACGCTGGTGTTGATGACCTCCAACCTCGGCAGTCAGCGCCTNACGGAAATGGCGGGNCAGGTCGAGGACACNGAGGATGAGGATGCAGAACTAATCCGCAACGCCGAGCAGAAGTTTGCGGTGCAGCAGGANCTCCGGCANCACTTCCGTCCGGAATTCCTCAACCGCATTGACGACACCGTGGTCTTTCACCCACTGCGCAAGCGGCATCTGCGCGACATCGTGCACATCCAACTTCAGCGGCTGCAAAACCGACTCGACGAACGCAAAATCACACTAGCGTTGGACAACCGTGCTGTGGATTTTCTTATTGATGTGGGCTACGAACCCACCTACGGCGCACGACCTCTCAAGCGCACCATCCAGAAGGAACTCGAAACCCCCTTGGCCCGCGAACTGCTCAAGGGCACTCTCAAGGACGGCACCGTGCGAGTTTCCGTGGAGAACAGCGAGTTGCAGTTTGCTCCAGTGGGTTTTGCTCCAGTGGGTTAGGAAATCNACTCTTTGAGAGCTGAATTTTCCAACCCGTCACATCCGGAAGACTCCGTATTTGGTGGGGGAAATCGGAGCATTGAGNGCGGCGGCCAGCCCCAAGCCTAGCACGGTGCGGGTTTGGGCGGGGTCAATCACGCCGTCATCCCAAAGTCGTGCGGTTGCGTAGTACGGATGGCCNTGCACCTCGTACTGCTCCCGGATCGGNTGTTTGAAAGCTTCCTCATCCGCTGCGCTCCACGANTGTCCAGAGGCTTCCAGATTGTCGCGTTTCACGGTTGCCAACACAGCGGCGGCTTGCTCTCCCCCCATCACCGAAATCCTTGCATTAGGCCACATCCAGAGGAAGCGCGGCGCATAGGCACGCCCGCACATCCCGTAGTTGCCTGCACCATAGGAACCNCCAAGGATNACGGTGAGTTTTGGCACCTGCACACACGAAACTGCCGTCACCAACTTCGCCCCGTCCTTGGCGATTCCGCCTCGTTCGTACTGCTTGCCGACCATGAATCCAGTGATATTCTGGAGGAAAATCAGGGGGACTCTGCGCTGTCCACAAAGCTCCACGAAGTGGGCACCCTTGAGTGAGGATTCGGAAAAGAGGATGCCGTTGTTGGCAACAATGCCCACGGGGATGCCGTGGATGCGGGCGAAGGTGGTGATCAGCGTGGTGCCGAAAAGNGCCTTGAATTCCTGAAATTCGGAACCGTCCACAAGGCGAGCGATGACCTCGCGGATGTCGAAGGATTTCCGCAAATCCTTGGGCAGCACCCCGTAAAGCTCATCCGGGGAATACTTAGGCGGAAGTGCATCCGCCAACTCCGGAAACGACGATTGCTGTGGGGGCAAACCGGCGATCACGTCCCGCACAATGGCGAGCGCGTGGGCATCGTTTTCGGCAAGATGATCCGCGACTCCGGACTGGCGGGCNTGGACGTCACCCCCGCCGAGTGCTTCCGGAGTGACCACCTCCCCTGTTGCCGCCTTNACGAGTGGAGGGCCACCNAGAAAGATCGTCCCCTGGTTGCGGACGATCACCGTTTCGTCGCTCATCGCCGGAACATACGCACCGCCTGCTGTGCAGGAACCCATCACCACCGCNAGTTGTGGAATGCCCTCGGCAGACATCGTGGCTTGGTTGTAGAAAATGCGGCCAAAATGCTCGCGATCCGGAAACACCTCATCCCAAAGCGGCAGAAATGCCCCTCCGGAATCAACGAGGTAGATNCACGGCAAGCGATTTTCGCGGGCGATCTCCTGAGCGCGCAGGTGTTTTTTGACAGTGATCGGATAGTAGGTGCCGCCCTTGACGGTGGCATCGTTGGCAACGATCATCACTAGCCGTCCGGAAACCCGTCCGATTCCCGTGATGACTCCGGCGGACGGAACTTCGCTGTCGTAAAGCCCCCACGCCGCCAGCGGTGCGACTTCCAGAAACGGGCTTCCGGGGTCGAGCAAGCACCTCACGCGTTCCCGTGGTAGCAGTTTTCCCCGGGATTCGTGTCGCTGCCGGGAGCGTTCCGAGCCACCCTTGCCGACTTCTTGCATTCGACCCCGCAGTTCCTCGGNNAGTTGATGATGATGGCGGGAGTTNGCCAGAAATTCGGCGGAGTTGGGATCAAGGCAACTTTCAAAAACAGGCATGGNGCATAGGTGATTTGGGTGAACAAATGAAGTCAACAGCATCGCATACTTCCGGAAAATCTTGAACCTTCCTGTTCCATGCGGCAAAACATNGAGCCAGACTGCAACGCAACGCAAAAAAAACCTATGAGTACCGTTAGCTCACTGGGCTACCACATGCCCGCAGAGTGGCATCCCCATACCTGTTGTTTCATGGGCTGGCCCTGCCGCCTCAAAACTTGGGGNGAGGGCATGGCTGCCGCCAAAGTCGCCTACGCGAAAGTCGCCAAGGCCATCCGCAAGTTTGAGCCGGTGGTGATGGTCGCCCGTCCGGAAGACGCCAAAGCGGCGCGTTCCAAGTGCGGGAAGCAGATTGAAGTCTTGGAAATTCCCATNGNCGACTCTTGGAGCCGGGACAGCGGCCCCACCTTTGTCATCAATCACAAGAGCAACATCGCAGGTATTGACTGGGAATTCAACCAGTGGGGGGCGGATTATCCGGACATCGAGGACGACGCAGGTTTCGCCAAACGCCTGCTCGATCACTACGGCATCCACTGCTTTGCCGCGCCCTTTGTGCTGGAAGGTGGTTCGATCCATGTGGATGGCGACGGGACGCTGCTCACCACCGAGCAGTGCCTGCTAAATCCGAACCGCAATCCGGATATGAGTCAGGAGGAGATCGAGTTGTTGCTCAAGGAACACCTTGGTATCCACCATGTGATCTGGCTCGGCGACGGCCTGCTCGACGACGAAACGGACGGGCATGTGGACAACATCGCCTGCTTCGTGAAACCCGGTGTGGTCCTCGCTCTCACGACGGACGATCCACAGGATGAGAACTACGAACCGTTGCGGGACAACCTTGACCGGCTCCGGACGGAGCAGGACGCTCGCGGGCGCAATCTGGAGGTCATCACCATTGAGCAACCCGAACCAGAATGGCGGGACGACACGCGACTGGCGATGTCTTACATCAACTTCTACCTGCCCAACGGTGGAGTGGTCATGCCCTCCTTTGACGATCCGGTGCGGGATGATGCCGCACGAGCAACCATCGAACAAGTTTTTCCGGATCGCAAAGTGGTGCAGATTNCTGCGATGGACATTGTCTTTGGCGGCGGCGGAATTCACTGCATCACCCAGCAACAACCCGAACCAGAGGAACGCGGCTGAAGATGCGNACACTGACACTCGCTGCCACCCAGATGACCTGTGGTTGGGACTGGGAGGCCAACCTATCCAAAGCGGAATCTCTGGTCCGCAACGCCGCCCAGCAGGGGGCGCAGGTCATCCTCATTCAGGAGTTTGTTTGAGGGACCGTACTTTTGCAAAGACCAGAAACCTGAGTATTTCGAGCGGGCTTATCCACTGGCAAACCACCCTGCCGTTCAGCCTGGTCGCCTCCAACCGCATTGGCACCGAGGAAGGCACAGTTGCAGCCTCACGTTTTATGGGTCTTCCTTCATCNCCGGACCCCTCGGAGAACTGCGCCAGCAGGCCGGGAGCCAGGAGGAGGCCGTCTTGGTGGAAACCTTCGATCTTGATGAAATCCAAACGATGCGACGGGGCTGGGGCCTATTCCGGGACCGCCGCCCCGGCCTTTACGGTTCGCTGCTTTCCTTGGACGGTTCCGATTGACGTCCGTTGGAAAGGGCTTGTCATCCATCCTGCACTGCGGGTATGGTGTGTTTTATGAAAACCCTTGGGCAGAGTCACCTATAAAACGGTAATGTCGAAAATCACGCTAACCCCAGTTTCCTCAGGCATTTACTGGCTGGAAGTTGCAGAGGCGGACCTGCGTGTGCTGTGCGGTTGTCCCGCCGATTCCGTGAAGCACCTCATGAAGCGGGGCTTGATTGACAGTACGGAGGTCGGCAGCGTTCACTGCGAGACCGGCCCCAACGCCATCCTGCTCTCGGATCGGCAAATCCAGAACGGCAGCTTTGCGAACCTTGCGGAGTTTCCAGTCCTCCAAATGCTCTACCGCCAGGGAATGCTCCTCCCCGGGCATCCCAACAACACCGGGGCCAAGCCGATACTGATTGGCCGGGATGAGGTGGTTCGGGCGCAAATGGATTACATCTATCGGGGCAACTACGGCCTCACCTCCGTTGAGGAAATCCTTGACACGGGCCTTTCGGAAGAGCAAGCCGAGGAGATGATGCGGCTCAAGCTGCGCTTCGCCTTCGGAACCATCCACCCCACGGAAGACCTGCTGGAAGCCCGGATTGTCGGGAACGCCCCCGTCGAGGTCCGCAACGGAGTCACGGTCGCTCGGCAACGCACCAACCGCTACGAATTCACCTATCAGGGCGAGCAGGTGCTGGTCGATCTCAACCTGCCTCTGAACCGGCACTACGAAACCCCTTACGATCTCGGTTTCCACTCCTTGCCGAGAGATTACTTCTCGATCGTGCATACGGGTGAGGGGGATGGTTGGGACATCAATCGCCCGTGCATGGCCAGCATCCTTGTCTTCCAAGGGCGCATTTACCTGATTGACGCTGGACCCAACATCGATCACTCGCTCAACGCGCTGGGCGTGGACATCAACGAGGTTGAAGGTATCTTCCACACGCACGCGCACGACGATCATTTTTCTGGACTCACCACCCTGATCCGCACCGATCACCGTCTCAAGTACTACTCGACGCGGCTGGTCCGGGAATCCGTCTCCAAAAAACTCGCGGCCCTGATGTCGGTGGAGGAGCAGGATTTTGAGCAGTATTTTGAAATCCACGATCTCGACCTTGGCATCTGGAACAACATTGACGGTTTGGAGGTGCGGCCGATTTTCTCGCCGCATCCGGTGGAAACCAACATCTTCTTCTTCCGGACCCTCTGGAGCAAGGGCTACCTCTCCTACGCCCACCTTGCGGACATCCCCGCACGCGATGTTCTGGAGGGCATGGTCACGGAGGACTCTGACGCTCCGGGACTCTCTAATGAGTTGTTTGAGCAGGTATGGGAGTACTACCGGGATCCAGCAGATCTGAAGAAGATCGACATGGGCGGTGGCCTCATTCACGGCAAGGCCGTTGACTTCGAGGGCGACGAGTCCAAGAAAATTGTTCTGGCCCACACGGATCGACCTCTGACAGAGGGTGAGCAGGAAATCGGAGTGGAAGAAACCTTCGGCTCTATTGATGTGCTGATTCCGGGCAACGAGGATTACCTACTGATTTACGCAGAAAACCACCTCAAGACTTACTACCCCACCGTTCCACACAGCGATCTGATTATGCTGGTCAATTGCAAGCGCCGCTCCTATGGAGTCGGGGAAACGATCATCCCCAGCGGCGTCATTCCGGATTCCGTGCACCTGCTGCTCACGGGTACGGCGGAGTTGATCAAGGACGAGTTTGGCATCAGCAACCCTCTTTCCAGTGCCTCCCTGATCGGCGACCTGAGTGTGTTGTCCGAAACCCCGACCACCAGCATCTACCGTGCCCGCAGTCCGGTGGAAACCCTCGCCATCCCTCGCGTGCTGTTCCACGAGTTCATTCTGCGCAACCAGATTCTTGAGCAAGTCGAGCATCTTCAGGAAATGCTGGAGTTCATGCACCACTGCTGGTTGCTTCAGGAGATGATCTCCTATCCGGTCAAGATTCGCATTGCCCGCCACGCCGTCCTCTCCAAGCACAAAAAGGGAGACACCTTCAATCCGGACGAAAAAGGCTTTGCCTTCCTGAAAACAGGCAAAGCCGTACTTTGGGACAATGGCAGATTGGTGCGAATCCTGACGCCCGGAGATTTCTGGGGGGTGGGGGCCGTGCTGGGTGGGCTGAGTCAAAACATTTCTGTGGAAATCGTGGAGGATGTCACAACCTACCGCATCACCAATCCCGAGGTCTTGCGGCAAGCGCCCATCCTACGCTGGAAGCTGCTCGAAAAAACGGGGCAGCGCTCCTGAGCTTCCGCAATCCGTGATGGACTACCTCACCTGGACTTTTCTTGTCCTTGGCGGCATATTGGTTTTGGCGGATATCGTCATTCCCTCCGGAGGTTTGATTTCCGGAGCGGGAATCTCCCTGCTTGTGATGGCGGCCTTGCACCATCAGGGTTTCGAGTGGTGGGTGCTGGGGCTGGTGTTTTTTCCGATCACGATCGGGAGTGCCATCGTCATCTTCAAGGTGGCCGCAACCGGAGGTTCGTTGCTGGAGCGTTGGTTCGTCCCGGATCGCATCCAAACCGGAGTGGACGCCCTGCCCGGTGCGACCGGAACCATGCTCGACGAATCCCACGCTCAGGTGCGCGGCGACCGTTGGAACGTCGAGAGCGAGGATCCCTTGCAGTCCGGAGATGCCATCCGCGTGATCGCGCTGGAGGGTTCCCGCCTGCGCATTGAAAAACTTTCTGTCGAAGGAGAATCATGATCTACCAAGTCCCGCAAAATCACGTCATCATCATCGAACGACTGGGCAAGTACAGCGAAACCAAGCAGGCTGGGTTGCGCATCCGCCTGCCTTTCGTCGAATCTCCCAAGGACATGTCGCATTGGGCCGGGATCGCTACCAAGCGCAAGCGCCTCTCCTACATCCTCATCTCCCAGCAGGAGCAGGTGATGGACACCGAGTCCCAGCCCTGCATCACCCGCGACAACATCACGGTCGAGGTCAACGCCATCCTCTTTTGGCAGATCGTTGATCCGATCAAGTCGGTCTATGAGATCGAAAATCTGCCGCTTGCCGTTGGCAACGTCGCACTCACGACGCTCCGGGATGTGGTGGGACGCATGAGCTTGGACGAAGTGATCTCCGAGCGCAACCGCATCAACACCGCAATCCTAGACGAGTTGCAGGATGTGTCGGAGAAGTGGGGCGTGCGCACCAACCGCGTGGAGATTCAGGGCATCCGGGTTCCGGAAGAGGTGCAGGACTCGATGAACAAGCAGATGAACGCCGANCGTGAACGACGGGCNNCGATCCTGACCGCAGAAGGCTCCAAGGAGGCACAGGTTTTGGAAGCCGAAGGAGAGAAGGCAGCGGCAATCCTGCGGGCCGAGGGTCAGGCGCGGGCCATCGAACTTAAGGCGCAGGCGGATTCCACCTACCTCCACACCTTTGTGGAAAAGCTCGGCAGCGAAGGCGCCAAGCTTGCGCTCGGAGTGCGTTACTTCGACACCCTNGGCGAGATGGGGGACACCACCAAGGTCTTCCTCCCCACTGGTCTCAACAATGCCCTTGGTGCTCTGCTCAGCCAGAGCTTCGGCAAGGAGGACTCCAGCCTTTGAGTGCTCATCCAAGCAGCCTTCCGGGGCTATTTTCCGGTGATGCTTGTCGGATCGGCTGCTGACGGATTTGCCGATTCTTAAAACATCTCGGTTTCCACTGCTTCCAGCACATCTTCCCAGCCGCTCTTCCCGCTCACAGTCACGGTTTTCGAGCAACTCTCAGNAGAGGACGTGGAGCATCTGGATCAGTTGATCTGTCGCTTCACCAAGATGCAGGATGCGATGGGCAAGCGTCTGTTTCCCTCGATCCATGGCTTGCTGGAGGAAAGCTCCGATCCCGTTGCATTTCTGGACATTTTGCACCGTTTGGAAAAATTGGGGGTACTTACCAGCGTGGCAGAGTGGCAGCTTTTCCGAAACTTGAGAAACAACTTGGCTCACGATTATCCTGAAGGTGTGTCCCAAACAGTGGACACCCTGAACCTGCTGATAGAGAGGATGAGAGCCTTTATCGGACTTTTTGAGACCGCACAAAAGGATTGGCAACGGCGCATGAGCGCACGAGCATAATTTCCTCTCATCAGACATTACTCTTTTTCATTTTCAACAAACCAATGCCACTTGACGAACCCACCCCGGAACAGATTCGAGACGAGCAGGTTTTTCTGGAAATGGGCCTGAATGCATCTGAATACAAAGAAGTCGTGCGCCGTTTGGGACGCTTACCAAACCTCACGGAGGCGGGTATTTTCGGAGTGATGTGGTCGGAACACTGCTCCTACAAGAACTCGAAACCCCTGCTCGGACGCTACCCCACGGAGGGTCCGCGCATCATGCAAGGTCCGGGAGAGGGCGCGGGCGTGGTGGACCTCGGCGAGGGCTGGGCGGCGGTCTTCAAGGTCGAAAGCCACAACCACCCCTCTGCGATTGAGCCATATCAAGGCGCGGCGACGGGCGTGGGCGGCATCCTCCGGGACATTTTCTCGATGGGCGCGCGTCCAGTGGCAATCCTCAACTCCCTGCGTTTNGGCCCGCTTCAGGACGATCCCCGTGCCNCCCGNACTCGTTACCTGTTCAAGGAGGTGGTCGCAGGCATTGCAGGTTANGGCAACTGCATCGGGGTNCCCACCGTTGGCGGCGAAATTGATTTTGATCCGGCCTATTCCGGAAACCCGCTGGTGAACGNGATGGGGGTCGGCTTGGTGCGTCACGACCGACTCCAGCACGGACGCGCCGGGGGNATCGGCAACGCTGTGGTGTACGTCGGTAGCGCCACCGGACGGGACGGCATCCACGGGGCGACCTTCGCCTCTGAGGAACTGAGTGCGGCATCCGAGGCCAAGCGTCCAGCAGTGCAGGTGGGCGATCCGTTCATGGGCAAACTGCTACTGGAAGCGTGTCTGGAGTGCTACGATTCCGGCGCCTTGCTGGCGGTGCAGGACATGGGCGCGGCGGGCCTCACCTGTTCCAGCACCGAGATGGCGGACAAGGGCGGCGTGGGCATGGTGCTGGACCTCGACCGTGTGCCTCAACGCGCCGAGGACATGTCGGCCTACGAGATCATGCTTTCCGAATCACAGGAGCGCATGCTCTTTGTCGCGCAGCCNGGACGCGAGGGGGAGTTGCTCGTCATCTGCAAAAAATGGGGCGTGGAAGCGGCGGTGATCGGCGAGGTNATCGCAGAACCTGTGTTGCGNTTGCTGNAAAAANGCAACTGNGTGGCCGAACTGCCGTTGGAGCAGGTCTGCGGCAATCCCCCGGTTTATCACCGCGAATCCGTAAAACCGGACGCGCTCACGAGGCAGCAAGCAGAGCCGGAGGTGAGTTGGCCGGAACCAGAAAACTTGAGAGCGGAATTGCTGTCGCTGCTGTCCACACCCAACGCCGGATCGAAGCAGTGGGTGCATCGGCAGTACGACTCGATGGTGCGAACCAACACACGGGTGCGCCCCGGATCAGATGCCGCTGTGGTTGCGGTGGAGGGTTCCGACATGAGCCTCGTTCTTAGCATTGATGGCAACGCCCGCTATGTGCAACTCGATCCCCGCATGGGTGGGAGAATCGCCGTCGCTGAAGCTGCCCGCAACGTCGTCTGCGCCGGGGGACAACCCTTAGCGATCACGAACGGCCTCAACTTCGGCAGTCCGGAAAAACCGGAAGTGTTCTGGCATCTCGAGCAAGCCGTCACGGGCATCGCCGAGGCCTGCCGTCACCTCGACCTGCCCGTCACTGGAGGCAACGTCAGTCTCTACAACGAAACCGAGGGCACTCCGATTTTACCGACTCCAATGGTCGGCGTGATCGGGCTGGTGGAGTGTCCGGAACACGTCACCACACAGTTCTTCAAGCAAGCTGGAGACATCCTTCTCCTCGTCGGCGAAACCCGTCCGGAGTTCGGCGGTAGCCTCTACCAGCACCACAAGGCGGGGCGGCTTTCCGGAAAAGCTCCGCAACTTGATTTGCTACAGGAAGCCAAGGTGCAGCAGGCGCTCTTGGAGACAATCCGGAAGGGGTTCGTGTCTTCTGCGCACGATCTCTCGCACGGAGGACTGGCCCTCGCACTTGTGACCAGTTGCACCGAGGACTTGGGCGTGGAAGTGGATTGGCACCCAAACTTGCGCCCCGATCTCGCCCTGTTCAGTGAAAGTCAGTCGCGTGTACTGCTCAGTGCTGAGTCAGGGCAAGTTTCACAAATTGTGGGGATTCTCAAACGCTCCGGACTGGCTTGCAAAACCATCGGCACGGTTCAGTCCGAAATTTTCCGGATGCGCTTTCAGGGAGAAAATCGGCTTGATGCCACACTCACAGAAATCCGCACGGCGTGGGCTGGAGCACTGGAAGGACAACTGAAGGGATGAAGGATGCGCACTAATTCATCAGTCTTGAGATGACAATTTCTGACATTAGTGATCCCTGAAAAGTACGCAAACTAAGTGACACTCAATTGCTCACTTGAGTATTTGGCATAAATTTTTTCTTCAACGATTACTTTTATTCGTTTAAGAGCCTGATGGATTTCAGTAAAAGTTGTATAGAGGGGGGTGATTCCTAATCGGATATTATCTGGTGCACGGAAATCAGGGATTACTTGGACAGCAGGCGGAGGAGACTCTATCAACGCACGGCAAATTCGGTAGCTTTCCAAATGGCGAAGAGACACATGCGAACCTCGGATCTTTGCCTTTCGAGGTGTCCCCAACGTAAATCCAAGCGGGGTTAGCCATTCATCCGCTAAATAAATTAGATATTCTGTTTGGTTAAGACTCTTCTTTCGCAAACGTGTCATCCCCGCATCCAAAATAATGTCTAACGCCGGTTCGACAGCTTTCATCGAAAGCATCGGCGGTGTCCCGATTCGGAATCGGGACATATCATCCGCAGGTGTAAAATCAAGCTCAAAATCGAAAGGTTTTTTGGAGGCAAACCATCCCCACATCGGTTGCATTAATTGCGCTTGTAAATCTCGTCGCACATAAAGAAAGGCTGGTGCACCAGGTCCGCCATTCAGGTATTTATATGTGCATCCAATTGCTAAATCCACATTAGTTCCATTTAAGTCAACCGGCACAGCCCCAGCGGAGTGGCATAAATCCCAAAGCATGAGTGCGCCAACTCGATGCGCTTGCTCGGTCACAGTCTCCATATCGTACATGAAGGAACTTTTGAAAGCGACATGTGTTAAGCTCACCAAAGCCGTATCGTTGTCTATTGCGTTTTCAATTTCTTTGGACGCAATGGTGATGCCGTCTGTCGAAGGAAGCAGATCCAGATGATGGGTGTTCCCCAGCAAATTAATCACACCTTGAAGAATATATAAATCTGAGGGGAAATTGAGAGTGTCGCTGATAATTTTTCTGCGTCCATTTTTTGCTTTTAGCGCAGCAATTGCCAACTTGAAGAGATTGATGGACGTTGCTTCGGTGATAATTATTTCATCCGCGTGCGCCCCGACCAATTTTGCTATTTTTGCGCCTAACTCAGTGGGAGAGTTTACCCAGCCATCATTCCAAATTCTGATGAGTCGATCTCCCCACTCATTTTCAATGGCATTTTTCATAAAATCTATGGTGCGTCGGGGCAGGCGTCCGAGAGAGTTGCCGTCCAAATAAATCAGATTGGTGTCGGAAATCACAA
>PANO01000034.1 GCA_002707655.1 Deltaproteobacteria bacterium | reverse complement strand
GTGGAAACCACGGGCGTCGACGAGGTTCAGGCTGCCGCTGCGCTCGTGGCGCTCATTGACGCCCGCTTCAACGAATTGGAATGAGCGCTGCCGTTGCGATTTCCGGAAAAACCAGACTCTATGGTGTGATCGGCCATCCGGTCACACACACCCTCTCCCCGCAACTTCACAACATCGGCTTCAATGCCTTGGGGCTTGAGGCGGTTTACCTGCCTTTTCCGGTTCACCCGGATCAGTTACAGAACACCGTTCGCGGTATGGTCGCTCTTGGTGTCTGCGGTTTCAACGTCACAGTTCCACACAAATCCGCCATCCTGCCCCTGCTCGACGAAGTGAGTCCGCTCGCGCAGCGCATCGGCGCGGTGAACACAGTGCGCATCTCCGACGGTAAGTTGCTCGGCACGAATACGGACGCGCCCGGATTCCTGCGCTCACTGGCTCCGCTCGACTTGGAACTGCGCGGACTCCGGGTGGGATTGCTCGGAGCGGGAGGTTCTGCACGGGCCTTGCTGGCCGGATTGTCCGAATCCGGGGCCGCCCAGATTTTCGTTTGCAATCGCACTCCAGAGCGGGTGGTGGCCTTGATTTCCTCACTCCAGCCCTTTGCTCCGGAAACCGAAATGGTGGCGGTCTCTTTGTCGGCATTGGCAGCACAGCCGCTTGAGCTCTTGGTGAACACCACGACCGTGGGCATGGACGGAGTTTCGGCACCCGCCGACTTGGAGCGTTTCCGGGAGGTCCGCAACGTGGTGGACATCATCTACCGTCCACCCCAAACCCCGCTGCTCGCGCAAGCTCAACGCCTTGGCGTTCCGCATCTCAACGGACTAGGCATGCTGCTGCACCAAGGCACGGAGGCGTTTTCGTTTTGGACCGGAAAGGTCGCTCCGGAAGCAGAAATGCGGAGAGCGCTGGATTCTGCCCTGCAAACCGACTGAAATGCCCCCGCGTATTCCTTTTCAGGTCGAACTTCCTCTTCCCGAAGTGGGAGATTCCAGTGAATCGGAATCCCGAAATCCCCCCCAACCCCCCTTTGACAAAGGGGGGAGTCGCAGCGGAGAGATTTCTGCCTCAGCCACAGAGGAAGACTCGCAAAATCCTTCCGGGCAACCCTCCAAAACCCCACAAAAAAAACGTTCCGACAAGCCCCTGACAGTTTCGCAACTCACCCGTCAAATTCGCATGGCACTAGAGGGGGAGTTCCGCAGTGTGTGGGTGGCGGGTGAGTTGTCGAATGTCAGCTGCGCCGCGTCTGGACACATTTACTTCACGCTGCGCGATGAGGAATCGCAGGTGCCGGGAGTGATGTTCCGGCGGGCGGCGGGCGCATTACCTTTTCAGCCTGTGGATGGACTGGAGGTTGTGGCCCGGGGACACCTCAGTGTTTATGCCCCGCGTGGCGTGTATCAGGTCAATGCCTCCGCGATGGAGCCAAAAGGTGTGGGGGCATTGCAACTCGCCTTTGAGCAACTCAGGGACAAACTCGCCAAGGAGGGGCTGTTTGACAAATCTCGCAAACGCCCCCTGCCGTTTCTGCCCCGGCACATCGGCATCGTCACTTCGCCGACGGGAGCGGTCATCCATGATATGCTCACGGTGCTGCGCCGACGCTTTCCGGGCATTCCGGTCACGCTCTTTCCGGCGGTGGTGCAGGGCACCCAAGCGGTTCCTGCGTTGGTGGAGGGGGTGCGGGTGCTGAACACAATCTCCCGGACTCCGCCGTTGGACGTGATCATCGTCGGACGTGGCGGGGGGTCGATGGAGGACTTGTGGGCGTTCAACGACGAGCGGCTGGCGCAGGTGCTTGCGGACTCCCGGATTCCCGTGATCTCGGCGGTGGGACACGAAACGGATTTCACCATCGCAGATTTCGTCGCGGATCTTCGTGCCCCCACGCCCTCGGCGGCGATGGAACTGGCGATTCCGGAACGCCTCGAACTGGAAGCGTCGGTGCAGGAATGGCGCATGCGGCTTCAGCGCGGGATGCAGCAGCAGCTGCGCAGTTGCCGCGACCACTTGATCCAAGCCAAGCGGCAGTTGAGCAGTCCGGAAACCGGAATCCGGCAATTCCAGCAGCGGGTGGACGATCTGGATTTGCGGCTCCGGGAACGCTTGCGAGCAAGGCTGGACCGCACCCGTTTTGCTCTGGAGGAATCCGCCACTCGCCTGCGCCTGCTGCAACCGTCCCGACAATTCCCGGAATTGCGGAACCGCGTGATGGCGTTGCAGCAGCAACTTCCCAAGCTGGTGAAGCAACGCCTGCAAGCGCAACAGGCGCAGATCGAACAGCACACAGGTCGGCTTGATTCACTCAGTCCGCTCCGGACCTTGGGGCGCGGTTACGGCNTGGCCACNACGACGGAGGGGAAAGTCATCAAATCNCGCACACAGGTGCAGCCCGGAGACGAACTTGCTCTGCGCCTGNCGGATGGCACTTTGCACACCACCGTGCAACGGGTGGAACCTCGTCCTTGAAGCTCGTCTCAGACCGCGCTGGCACCGCCATCCACGGGCAGGATTTGTCCCGTCACCCAGCGCGAATCCTCGCTCGCAAAAAACAGCGCAACATCCGCAACGTCCTCCGGGGTTCCTAGTCCCAACAAGTGCCTATTCACCAGTGCTTCAGTGGGTCCGGAGTCGTTTCCTCCAGCCATGAGCGCCTTCACACGTTCCGTCATGACCGCACCCGGTGCAATCGCGTTGACCCGGATTTTCTTGGGCGCGCACTGCAACGCCAGCGCACGGGTGAGGGTGACAATGCCTCCCTTGGCCGCAGTGTAAGCATCGGCCCCCGCAGTGCCGATCATGGAGCGGATGGATGCGGTGTTGATGATCGAACCACCCCCGCGTTGCTCCATGTGGGGGATCACAAATCGGCAACCCGCAAAGGGACCAAACAGGTTCAGGCCAATCGCACGGTCGAATTCCTNCAGCGGCATTTTCAGCAAGTGATCGTCAAGCGGCGTGGCTCCCCCTGCGTTGTTGTAAAGCACGTCCACGCCCCCCAGNGAGGCCACCAGCGACTCAATGGCCTCTTGCTGCACGGTAGCGTCACTGACATCGGCCTGAATGAACTCGGCCTGCCCGCCTTGTGTCCGAATTGCTTCGGCAACTTCGATACCCGCAGGGTTGAGGTCCAGCAATCCTACCACCGCGCCTTCCTTGGCAAAGCGCAGGGCNCTGGCCTTGCCGATGCCGGCGGCGGCTCCGGTGATGAGGACGATTTTTCCTTGCAGTCGGTTCATGCGGCTTCTCCACGGTTTTCGATTTTCGCAGGACCATCACCATCCGGCCTGACTCCGTAAAGCTCAAGCCCCGATTCTCCTGTTGATCGATGGTGCTGAAACTGGTGCGGGATTTCCGGGACAAGCACGGCGAGGTTTCGCTGGGAGGCTTCACTCCGACCGAGCGGGGCAATGCCCTCTACTACCACAAGCAGGCGTTGCGCTTTGGGCGCGGGTTCAACTCGTAAGTGCAACTCACCGTNTGGTGAAGAGAGGCAAGCTGCGTCAGCATCAGTGCCTTTCAAACCAGCAAGCATGAGAGGCACCGATGAGAGGCGACACGCAGCTCACCCAAGAAGAACGCTACCAGATTGAGGTCCTTTTGCGGGACATTCCCAAAGTGAGATTGCGGTCTTGCTGAAGCGCCACAAGTCCATGATCAGCCGAGAGGTTCGTCGTAACCATGGTCTTCGCGGCTACCGCCCGAAGCAGGCGCAGCGTCTGGCCCGGCCCGCCGCGAGGCCCGAGCCAAGCCGAGGATTGCACCCGGGACTTGGGAGGCGGTTGAGAACCTGCTGTGCAAGGACTGGAGTCTGGAGCAGATCAGCGGCTGGCTGTCGCAGGAGCAGGGCCTGCAGGTCAGCCATGAATGGATCCACCAGCATGTCCATGCGGACAAGCGCCGTGGTGGCGAGTTCCATATTCACCTGCGTTGCCGGAAGCTGCGCAGGAAACGCTACGGGAGTCATGACCGCCGGGGGCAAATCAGGGGCCGGATCCCGATCGACAAGCGGCCGGGGCTCGTTGAGGAACGCTTCCGCATCGGCGACTGGGAGGCCGACACCGTGATCGAAAAACTGGGCGGCTCCGTTCTGGTCACGCTTGCAGAGCACAAGACTCGCTACAGCGTCATCGCCAAGGCTCCCGCGACTCAACAACCAACCCCGAAAATGTCTTGCCTTCAAGACTCCAAATCAGCTATTCTCTGGAATCAACCCACCTGTTGCACTTTCGAGTTGAATCCGTGAGACACATTTCAATATGAAAATTACCCTGAACCGCTTTGGTGAGAAAATAGCCATTATAT
Organism: Deltaproteobacteria bacterium; assembly: GCA_002707655.1. The sequence goes on along the minus strand of PANO01000034.1, from coordinate 9,580 downwards.
GACCACGCTCGCAGAAGATTTTGAACTACACAAACTGACCCCGCAGTGTGGCGCAGAAGTGCGTGGGCTCGACCTGTCGGTGCCGCCCGCTCCGGAAACGGTGGAGCGTCTCCGCCTTGCTCACGCTGAGCATTGCGTGTTGTTTTTCCGGGATCAAACACTGACCCCGCCGCAACTCAAGCAACTCGGCCAACACTTTGGCGAACTGCACCTGCACCCCGCGTGGCCAAGGCTGGTGGCGGGGCATCCGGAAGTGATGGAGATTTACGCAGACGAAAACACCAAGCGGATTGCCGGGGAGGACTGGCATTCCGATGTTTCCTGTGATCCGGAACCCCCGCTGGGGACCATGCTCTACCTGCTGGAAGTCCCGCCCCTCGGCGGCGATACGCTTTTTGCCAACATGTACGCCGCCTTTGAAGCCTTGTCCACTCCCCTGCAAGAACTGCTCGCAGGGCTGACCGCACTGCACGACGGTGAACAAACCTACCGAGGGCGTTACGAAGGCATGGAGGAGGAGGGCAAGGTGTACCCGCGCTCGGAACATCCCGTGGTGCGCACCCATCCCGTCACAGGACGGCCGTTGCTGTTCGTGAACCGCATCTTCACCACACGCATTCTGGAGCTTTCACAAACCGAAAGTGCGGCCCTCCTGCAGATGCTCTTCCGACACATTGAGCAACCACAGTTCCAATGCCGCTTCCAGTGGCAACCCGGCTCGCTCGCCTTCTGGGATAACCGCTGTACTCAGCATCACGCACTCTGGGACTACTACCCGCACCGCCGAGTCGGACACCGTGTGACCATCCGGGGCGATGCTCCGTTTTTTCGTCAGAACTGAGGCCCCGCAATTCTGACGAAACGCTTGCTACTCCGAAACCATTTCTCTAGCGTACTGCTTTTCGTGTTGGTACGCAGACCCTTCCGACACGTTCGCTCGGCCCCCAGCACCATTCGGGCCGAGTGCGACCCCTTGGACCCTCAACCAATTTGAGTGATGTGGGATAACATTGACCTACTGCTTCAGGTGCCAGTGCTGAACATCCAGTTGCTGCTGGACGGGTTGTTCGTTGGAGCCATCTTCGCGCTGGCGTCCTACGGGCTGGCACTGGTTTGGGGCGTGATGAACGTCAAGAACCTCGCGCAGGGCGATTTCGTCATCATGGGTGGCTACATCGCTTGGTGGATGTCTGACACCTGGGAGGTCCATCCCATCCTTGGACTGCCCGTGGCGATTATCGTGATGTTCGTCTTTGGCTGGGTGATGTACCGCGTCATCATCAGCCGCGTGGTGGGACGCGACATGTTCACCTCGCTACTTGCCACCTTTGGGTTGGCCATCGTGGTGCAGCAGTTGCTGAACCAGATGTTTGGTCCGGAAGTGCAGACGGCGGAGTCCGGTTTTCAAACTCGCTTCTTCATGGACGGGATGGTCTCGGTGGCAGAGATTAAGTTCGTCTCCTTCGTGCTCACGACCATCCTCGCGGCTATTGTGATCACCTTCATGAAGTACAGCCGCATGGGGCAGGCAATCCGTGCGACGGCTCAGGACGCCCGTGCCGCCAAGGTGATGGGCATTGACACCGAGCGGGTGTACGCCTTCACCTACGCGCTCAACGCTGCGATCTGCGGTGCTGCTGGAGTGCTGATCTCGATGATCTGGATCATCCAGCCTTTCTTCGGACTCAGCCACTCGATCCGCGCCTTTGTGGTCGTCACTGCCGCCGGACTTGGCAACCTTCCGGGGGTGATTGCCACCGGGTTGGGTTTGGGGGCAATTGAGCAGTTTGGAGGCTTCATCCTTGGAGCTGAATACCAACAGGCACTGGTGGTGGGCATGTTATTGCTGGTGCTGGTAATCCGGCAAATTCAACAGAGCAAACAACGGCAGGCGGTGGTATGAAGTTCGATCTTGGTGTGCGCGGGTACACCGTGCTCCTGATTTTCGGGATTGCCGCTCCGTTCATTTTTCCCAACTACACCTTCCAGTTGGCCATCTGGATGATGATGATCATGTTCGCCCTCACTTGGGACATCATGGGTGGACAAATGGGCTACAACTCGCTGGGGAACATTTTTTTCTTCGGAGCCGGGATGTATGTCTCAGCAATTGTGCAAATCGGCCTCTACTACGATGTCGCAGAGTACACCTCTCACTCTGGCACGATCAAGATTAGTTACACGCACACGCAGTATTACACCGCTCTGCTGCTGGGATTGCTTGCCGCAGCCATCGGTTGCGTGATCTTCTCGGTGATTTTGAGCCAAGTGGTGTTCGGGTTGCGCGGACCGTACTTCGCCATCGGCACCCTCGGCATAGCGTTGGCCGCCGGGGAACTCGTGGGCACCTGGGAGTATGTGGGCGGCGGCGGCGGCATCACCATGCCCGTGCATCCCGGAGAGCCCCTGGAGCGCGAACTGCTTTTCTACTACCTCTGCTTCGCCCTCACCGCAGCCACTTTTCTGTTTCTGCGCTGGTTGTACTCCACACGCTTCAGCTTGGCGATCAACGCCATCCGGGACGATGAGGAAAAGGCTGAGGGCATGGGCCTCCACACGCTGCGCTACAAAACCATCGCGTGGTCCGTCTCCGCTTTTTTTCTGGGCATCTCCGGAAGCATCTTCGGCAACATGACCGGGTTTGTCGAACCGCTTGAAATCGCCTTCCCCACTGTCACCTTCGGCATCTTCATGGTCGTGATGGCACTGCTCGGCGGCAAGGGCACGCTCTGGGGTCCGGTGCTGGGAGCCACCGCATTCCACCTCTTCAAGGAGGCCACTTGGATCTACATGCTGGGCTGGCAGTGGGTGGCGCTGGGGACTCTCATCATCGTCAACATCGTCTTCTTCCAGCAGGGCATCATGGGCTGGGCACAGGAACAATGGCCGGAACGCTTCGGCATCCGAGTGGAAAAAACCCGTGGCAGACAGGGAGGCAGTTGATGGCAGGCATCGCAACCAGCGTGATCGAATGCTCCGGAGTCTCGAAAGCCTACGGAGGTGTGGTCGCCAATGAAGGANTTTCCCTCAGCGTTCCGGAAGGCCAGATCACCGGATTGATCGGTCCGAACGGTTCCGGCAAGACCACGCTCTTTAACTCGATCGTGGGCTACCACCCTATTGATGCCGGATCGATCAAATTCCGGGGGCAGGAGATTTCGCAAATACGGGTCACACAGATCGCCCGGCTGGGGTTGCTCCGGACCTTCCAGCAAACCCGCATCTACTCGCAGATGAACTGCGTGGAGAACATGAAGATTTCACTGCCGCACCGCAACGAGACTTACGGCACGATGTTCTNGGAATACCCTGTCGAGGTGACGGAAAAGGCGGAAGCGATGCTGGAGTTCGTGGGGCTTTACGAAAAACGCTTGCTCATCTCCGGAGATCTCTCCTTTGGTCAGCAGAAGCTGTTGGAATTCGCAATGGCCCTCATGAACGAGCCGGAGGTGCTGCTGCTCGACGAACCCACGGCAGGCATCAACCCCACCCTTATCAACGGCCTCATTGACCGACTCAAGCAGGCGAACACCGAAATGGGCATCACGCTGTTTGTGATCGAACACAACATGCGGGTGATCATGAACCTCGCGGAACACATCTACTGCCTTGCCAACGGCAAAGTCTTGTCGGAGGGGTCTCCGGATGAAATCCAGAACGACCAGCGGGTGATTGACGCCTACCTGGGCGGACACGCCTAAACCCCATCACGGAGCAATTATGGCGGACGCGGAGTTGAAGAAATCCGATACGGTGAGCGGCTACCACATGGGAAATGTGGAAACTGTCATTTCCGTGGACGAAGTCGCACGGGAAGCAGAGAAAATCGCCGCCGAGGGGCCAAGCCTTGCAGCCATTGCCGGACTCGCCAACAACAACCCCTTTGTTGCCATCGAGAACCTGCGGGCGGGTTACGGCAAGATGGAGATTCTGCACGAGTTCAACCTGCAAGTGGGCAAAGGGCAGTCGCTCTGCTTGATCGGTCCCAACGGTGCAGGCAAATCCACGGTGTTGCACTCCGTCTTTGGNTTCACCAACATCTTTNGCGGTAGCATCAACGTGGGCGAGGGCAGCAGCAAGCAGGACGTGACTCAACTCACCTCCAGCGAAAAGCTCAAACGCGCTGGCATCGCCTACATCCTTCAGGACAAGTCGATCTTTCCGGGCATGACCGTGGAAGAAAACCTCTGGATGGGAGGCTACCTCAAAAACTCTCCGGACCAGGCTAAAGCCGCCGCTGAGCAGATTTTCGAGAAATACCCCCGACTCGCCCAACGACGCAAGAAGCCCGCGAAGGTGCTTTCTGGAGGCGAGCGCCGCCTACTGGAAATCTCCCGCGCCCTCGTGATGCAGCCGGAAGTGCTGCTCGTGGACGAACCGTCCATCGGCCTNGAACCCCGCTTCATTGACATGGTGTTCGAGATTCTGGACGACCTCCAGCACGCTGAAGGTAAGACAATCATCATGGTCGAGCAGAACGCCAAGAAGGGCTTGGAGTTCGCCGACATCGGCTATGTCCTCGTTTCCGGAAACCTCGCACTCGCGGGATCGGGCGACGAGTTGCTTGCCAATCCGGAAGTTGGTCGGCTCTTCCTCGGCGGCTGAGTCCGCAACGCTTGCGAAAACCTCCCCAGTTTTTTGATTGTCAACTCTTGTTTGCAGGATGACACCGTTGCAATCAATGCGCGGATTCAACTCGTAAGTGCAACTCACACGCTGGAGATGAGAGTCAAACTCCGTTAGACTCCTTGCCTTTCAAACCGACAATAGCCTCTTGCGGGTCGAGTCTCTTAGCGACGGCGATCGCGGGCAAANCCCTTGCCGTTGTCATGGTGAGCGTGTAGACAATCCTTTCCAGTTCCTTTCATTCGGAGAGCCAGTGTTGCTCTTTCGCGGGGGTTTCATTGTAAACCGGAGTTTGCTGAAGCCACTGAAAGTAGTTGTCGTTGAGCAGCGGTTGACCCGCGAGCAGGTGATTGAGGTATTCGCGGGTGGGTGGGAACTCTGGTCCCGTCTTCAGCGCGGAATAGGCGATGGCCGCGAACGCTTCTCCGGATGCCGTAAAGATGGTCACGGGCAGGCGTTCGTAGTGCCCCTCTGCCACGCCTTCGTAGCCATCGAGGACATCAAGGTCACGGNGCTTGANGGTGTACGCGATGCCCTNCACGCTTTGTCCGGGAGCAGGCGTGATGTTGGCCACACACCAGCGTCCGCTCGGCACCTGTTTGTTGAAGAGCAGACGAAAGTCNGGAAGCGTGGCCGCAAAACGCTTGGCGGACCAACCGAGACGTTCGTGCATGCGGTCGGCATTCATGTTGGAGCCAAAGGCAAAGTAGCNGGGCATGGCGGTTATTCTTCTTCGGTGGGCGAGGTGTCGAGGTGCCACTTGGCGTTGATGCGGTGGTAGATGTCATCGAGGTCAACGAGCAACTCCCGACCGTCCTTGCGGATGGCAATGGTGCGCCCCTGAATTTCCTCCACGTTGTCCTCATCGTAGCTGATGGAGCGGACCACGCAGACTTCGCCGTGATCAAGCAGCGTGGCGAGTTCGCGCTTGAATTCGTGGATGGAGCAACCCTGCACGCCCTTGCCATCCGCGAGAATGAACCCCACTTCGCCGCGCTTGTTCGGCGTTTCTCCCGTCAATGGTTGCAGGCCGTTGTCCTTGCAGAGCAGCCTGAACTCCTCCACGTCCGTGACTCGGAAGTAGTTGCTGCGTGATTTCTCGATGAAGTTACTCATAGTGAGTCCTGACACAGTTCACATTTCCTGAGTAGGCTAGAGGGGTGGTGGGGAAACTCAAGGCATTCCGGAATGCCGGCAATTGCATCATTGTGTTTCCCCGTCTGAACTTCCCGCAGAATTCTGGTAAACTGAAGCCAGTCCATTGACCTCACCCACAACGCGCCATGTTTAGGATTATCGTTCTGTTTGTTGCCATTGCCCTGATTTCCGGATGCAGCACCTTGGGCCTGATCTACGAGTTTGGCGACGATTATATCGCGTGGCGGGCTGATGATTACCTCGACCTCACAGGACAGCAGGAGGATTTCGTGGACTCCCGCATGGAAGCGTTGCTGGAGTGGCACCGGATCAACGAACTCCCAACCTACACCGCCTTTCTGAAAGAAGTCCAGCGGCGGGGCGGGGACGGCCTGACGATGGCGGAACTGGAAGAGGGGCAGGCTCGCATTGAGGCGGCGTGGCAACGCCTGAGCAACCGAGCGATTCCGGACATCGCTCGGTTGCTGACGACAGTGACCCCGGAACAGATCGTCCACCTTGAGCAGGAAATGCAGGAGGAGAACGAGGAGTTCGAGGAGAAACTGGCCCGTTCTCAAGGAAAACGCCAGCGCAAGCGGCAAGAGCGACTGGTGGACACTCTGGAGAACTGGCTCGGTGCGCTTTCCAAAGCCCAAAAACTGCGGATTGCGGAGTTACAAACGCAGTGGGCAGCAGCAAGCCCGGACTCCACTGCCGAGCGCATGCAACGCCGACGAAACTCGCAACCTCGCTTCCTTGCATTACTGCGGAGGGAGTCAACTGAGCCGGAAATTGCAGCGTGGTTGAGCGAGTGGGTGGAGACTTGGGGGAATCCCGATACGCCCGCAGAACGGGCCCAGTGGCAAGCCCGGGCGTTGCGGAACCGAGAACGTATGCTCGCCGTGGATGGCCTGCTGACTCCGGAACAGCGGCAACACGCCATCACTGAACTTCAAGAGTACATTGACCAGATGCGCGAACTTGCGGCAGAACCGCCATCCCTGAGCGTGTCCGGCGCCGATCCCGCGCTTTAGCCGGCNCCGGTTTTTTCCACCTGCGACAACTCCATCCGGAAGGTGGTGCCCACTCCAACCGTGGACTCAACCTTGAGTTTTCCGGAGTGCCGATTGACGACGCTTTNGCAGCCTGCCAGCCCAAACCCTGTCCCGCTACCGGGTGATCGNGTGGTGTAGAAGGGTTGGAAGATTTTGCTGAGATTTTCGGTGGTGGCTTATAATTGATGGTCTCGTAAAAAGTCAGAGGCATCAACTGCTTGAAAAAAATCGGATGCTCAGAACACCGTGTATTGAAAGGAACGAGGGTGTCGAATGGTTTGATGACCCCTAAACCTGACTGTATTTTGCACCCAGTGGACTTTTTACGAGTCCATCATAATTAACCTGAGTTTTGCGAGTTTTTCTAAAAAATCAGTAAGTTAGACAAAAAACACCCAGAAACGGCTCCTTATGGCAAAATGGTTGATTCTGCAACACTCTTTCAACCCAAGGAGCGGCTATGACACAAGAAACATCTCACGCCACCAATGCCCGCATTTTAGCGGAAACCCACTTTGAGATCAGTGAATTTCTGAAATTATTTTCTCCGTTGCTGAAACGCCACCTGATCGGGGAGGATCGTCAACGTTCCTTCAGTCGTCTGGCTCTGTGTGAGATCATGACAATTTTGGTGGCCCATCAAATCATTGGTGCTCCGAATCTCAAACACTTTTATCAGAAAATCATTTGGCAGTACCATCGCCGGGAATTTCCCGGTTTAATCAGCTACTCCCGCTTCAGCGGAAGCGCTGCCATCGCAGTGGTTCCGCTGACGCTGTATTTGCGGTTCCGCATGGAAATGAGCCGACACACTGGGTTGTCTGTGATTGATTCGACTCCCTTGAGAGTCTGCATGAACTTGCGGATTCCCCGTCATCAAGTCTTCAAGGGTCTTGCGGGCCGGGGAAAATCCTCGACGGGCTGGTTCTATGGCTTCAAGCTGCACTTGGTGGTCAACCATGTGGGCGAGTTGATGAATGTCTTCATCAGCGAAGGAAACCACGATGACCGCAAACCAGTCTTGGACTTGGTCCGGAAACTCAAGGGCAAACTCTTGGGCGACAAGGGATACATCAAAAAAAAATTGCTCCAACAACTGATGGCTCAGGGGGTGCAGTTACTGACGACTCTCAAAAAGAACATGAAGCCTCAACAACGGACTTTCTTCGACCGACTGCTCTTGAGGAAACGCTCGCTCGTGGAAACCACCAACGATCTCTTGAAAAATTATTTTCAGATTGAGCATTCCCGGCATCGTTCGGTTACGGGGCTAATGAACACCATTCTGACTGCGCTCATCGCCTATACGTTCTACCCGACCAAACCGGAAATGAGGAGCGTCGTTTTACAGGGGGCCGTCGTTCCCATTACTCCGTAAATTCAACAAAAACTCGCAAAACTCAGGTTAGTATAGCGCAGGTGGTTCTATTACCAATAGGGTCTACTAGGAATTGCTATAAGTTGAATCTTGAGCCGCTCCGTGGATACTGAACGGGACGCTTTGAAAGCAACTGCAATGGGAGGACACTTGAAGCTCGGATTTTTCACGATGCCGATTCATCCGGCATCCCGCGACTACACCCAAACGCTCCGGGAGGACCGTGAAGCGGTACTGCTGGCAGACCGTCTGGGGTTCGCCGAAGCATTCATCGGAGAGCATTTTACGGACCTCTGTGAAACCATTCCCTCCTGTCTGTCCTTCATTGCGAGCCTCGCCCACGACACCCGGCAGATCAGGCTGGGCAGCGGCACAGTAAACCTGCCGAACAGCCATCCGGTGCAGGTCGCGGCGCACGTTTCCATGATTGATCACTTGCTGGAAGGTCGCTTTCTCTTCGGCATTGGCCCTGGAGGGCTGCGCTCCGACTGGGAGGCGATGGGCAATCTGGACGCAGACCGCAACGCTATGTTTGTGGAGGCGATTGAGCAGATTCTTGCGATTTGGACGGAGGAGGCGCCGTACAACCTGAAAGGACGCTACTGGACGGTTTCCACCGAGCAAACCCTGATCCCAGAAGCCGGACAGGGTATCATCCTGCCGCCTTTCCAAAAACCGCACCCCCCGATTCTGGTGACCGCAATTGCACCTCATTCTCGGGGAATCGTTGCAGCGGCCGAGCGTGGTTGGAGCCTGATTTCCGCGAATTTCACGCACACGAAGTGGATTGCGACGCATTGGCCGAAGTATGTGGAGGGCTGTGAGCGGGCCGAACGTATGCCGGACCCTGCGGATTGGCGGGTGGCCCGCAGTATTTTTGTTGCTGAGGAGGACGCCACGGCACGGCGCTACGCCCTCGATCCGGAAGGTGCGTATGGCTACTACTACTGGAATTTGATGACGAAGCGCCGGAGGGGCAATGCGCTGGGTGTCTTCAAGGAGGATCCGGAAATGCCGGATTCCGAATGCACCCTCAACTATGTGCTGGAGCGGCTGGTGCTGTGGGGCAGTGTGGAAACGATGGTCGAGAAAATCCTTGCCCTGCGCCAAGAACTTGGACCCTTCGGCACTCTGCTTTACTGTGGCCACGACTGGGTAAATCCCGAACTCGCCCGGCGTTCCATGGAACTGCTGGTCACGGAGGTGTTGCCCCGAGTCAATCAGGCGTTGGGGGAGACCTGATCCAAGGCTGACAACATCGGCGGCATGGAGTTCAGGCTGCGACCTGTTGTGCTGTGGGTTGGAGATTGAGAAACCGCCCAATCCTTCGCTGATCCGCCTGTGGACAATGCTCCGGCGTTCGCCACACCCACCGCGTGTTCCT
>PANO01000033.1 GCA_002707655.1 Deltaproteobacteria bacterium | reverse complement strand
GTGATGAAGGCGAGGCTTCCCGGCTGCACAACTCCAAGGCCGATCATGCCAATTTGGGCATCCGCACCTCCTTGCACAACGGGCAAGCCTGTGGGCAAGCCGAGGTGTTCTGCGGCTTCTGTCGTCAGTCCGCCAATCACTTCGCCAAGGGCCAGCACCTCCTGTGGCCACTTTTCGGCCAATGCTTCCAAGTCGAGACTTTTCAGCAGCGACTGCGGAATTCCGCCGCGACTGCGGTTGTAGTGCCAGCGACTGGCAACGTTGTTGATACTGGCGACGCGACGCCCCGTGAGGTGCAGGTTGAGGTAGTCCTGATACTCACAAACCGTGAACGCTCGGTCGAAAAGTTCCGGCTCGTTTTGCTGGATCCACAACGCCTTGGGGATCATCCACTCTGCGGAAACTGGGCCGTTTCCATTGCTGTTGATGCACAGTGCTGCGTCCCCTGTTGCCACTAGCTGCTCGGCCTGTTTGGCACTACGGACATCCATCCAGATCAGTGCCGGACGCACAGCATTGCCTGCACTGTCGAGGGCAACGACACTGCAACAGGTGGTGTCCACCGTCATTGCCGTGACCTGATCTGGGCGGATTCCCGCTTTCTTGACCGCCTCCCGGACGGATTGTCCAAGCGCGCTCCACCAGTCTTGTGGATTCTGCTCCGCCCAGCCCGGCGCAGGAAACTCGGTTGCATAGGTGGTTGCAGCGTAGGCGAGTGGAACTCCTGCGTGGTCAAAAACCCCCGCACGGAGACTTTCCGTTCCTCCATCCACTCCGATCAGGTATATTTTCTTCATTTGAAACGCTTTGTCTTATTGGGTGCTAAACCACGAGCAAGAAAGAGGTCGCAAACCTTCCTCGTCACAACCTCCGTTTTTCGTGAACAATGGTGTGACGGCATCACCATTTTTCGTGATCATGCCCTACGGCCCGATCCAAGTGGGTGTATCCGCCGTCCACGAAGACGAGTTGACCCGTGGTGTGCGAGGAACAAAAGGATGCAAGAAAAACGACGGTGTGAGCGATTTCCTCCGGAGTGGTCAGTCGTTGCTCCAACGGAACCAGCTTCCCAATGTTTTTTTGTACAGCATCCGGATTTGCTTGCGACTGAAAAAATCGCTCATACTGATCTGTCAGGCACTCCGCAGGCAAAACGCAATTGACGCGAATGCCCTCTCTGGAGCCAAGGCCACGGCCCATTTTCGTGTGAGCGCGTTGATCGCACCCTTCGCAGCGGCATATCCGGAGGTGTGGCCCTGCCCTGTGACCGCAACCTTCGAGCCGAGGTTGACGATGCAGCCCGGCCCCGTGCGGAGATACGGCAACGCATGGTGGGTCATCGCATAGACATGCAGCAGGTTGCTACGCACGGAGGACATGAACTGTTCTGGAGAGGCCTCAAGTCCCAATCCGTCATTGAAACCGGCATTGTTCACCAACACATCCACGNCTCCAAAAGCCGCAACGGTTTGCTCCACGGCCTGACGACAGGCTTNCCNCTCAGAGAGATCGGCTGCAATGAACTGAACCTCCGCTCCTAGTGATTCTGCCAAAGCNACTCCTGCTTCCTGGTCTCTGTCAATCACGNCAACCTTGCCGCCTTCTACTGCAAACGCCTGCACCATTGCTGCACCGATGCCCTTGNCTCCTCCTGTGACAAGCATCACTTTGCCTGACAGTTCCAAATCCATTTATGTTCCTTGTTCAGTTGATCAATTCACCAAGAATCAGACCACCTGACCGTCAGGGCCGATCACCCCTTTGGTGAGGAAAAAACAACCATAGGGCCGCCGTTCGCAGGTGGCCACCACCGCATAGGTATTGTGGGCCAAGTCATAAAAATCAAAGCGTTCGACCGAACCCAACTTCCAGTCCCGATCCGTCCCTTCCAGAGCGGCTTGGTGGAGTTCCTCATGCACCTCCAGCTTGGTGTCCGGCTCGCCCACCACCTGCATGTACTGAAGCGGAGTCTCAATGAAGCTGTCCAGAGGGAAAACCGAGAGGATGGCGCGGGCTGCTTCCGTTGTCCCCACTCCGTCCAGCCGGATCACTTCGCCGTGAATGGTGGAGGAGGCCACGGAGTCCGCCGGGAAATTGCTGTCCACGAGGGTCAGCACGTCGCCGTGTCCCATGGCACGGAGGACGTAAAGCAAATCGGGGGTGAGCAAGGGGTCGAGGTTTTTCAGCATGGAGTCTCGTCAGGATTGGGTTCAGTTTATTAGCAAGGGCCTACTCTCNTCAGTCGAGTCGGTAAAGCCGTCCGGCATTCAGGTGAAACAGCTTCTCCTGCGCCGTTTGGGAGCGATCCGCGATAATTTCCCGCAGTACGGAAATCCACTGTGACAAACTCGCGCCAAGAGTGCAAACCGGCCAATCGCCTCCGAAAATCACGCGGTCTTCCCCGAAAGCATCGAGACAGGCGTTGACGGTTGGAGCCAGCGTGGTCACAGACCAGCCCTCTTCGGCGCGGGCGATGATTCCGGAAATCTTGCAAATCACATTCTCAAGTCTCCCCAGCATTTGCAGGGCCGCAAGCCAGCCCTCCCTTGTGTGACCGAAGTCTGAGTCTGCACTGGAAGGAGTCGGTTGCCGTTCGCCATTCACAATGTAGGGGTCCGGGTTTCCACAGTGGTCGAGGATGAAAGTGGTTTCCGGAACTTGACGGCAGAGTTCCACAACATCGGGAAGTTCGGCAGGTCGGATACAAATGTCAAACAGCAACCCGCGCCTTCCCAACTCCCGGACGCCCTTCACAAACTCGGAAGTCCGGCAGTGCCCGGGGAGGATTTCTGGATTGTGCAACACTTGCCGGACTCCCTTGAGGTAGGGATTTTTCGCATTGTCATCCAGAAATTGCTTGAGCCGAGACGAACTAGGGTCCGCGGAACACACAAGGCTCTGCATGGCGTTTTCCGAATCCTGACAGTGGGGGGTGATGTCATCAATTTCTTGTTGCTTTTGGTCCGCATGGGCGTCCACCTCCATGTAAACGGTGCGGCAGATGGCTATGCCCTCCGCCGCATTCTGGTAATCCGACATGCGGAAACTTTGATTCAGCACCGGAACCCCATGCACCCAAGGCAGGTTCAGGCGTTCCAAATCCCAGAGGTGCTGGTGTGTGTCCGTGATTTGCAGCATGTTTGGGGAATTGCTTGAAGAATAAGGTTGACGAAGAACCCACGAACACAGAGATCGTTCACGGATTGCGACGCTTGTAGTCCTCAAGGGCTTGCTTGAGGTCATCATACTCATCACAACCGAAGAGGCACTCTTCATCCAGCACCTTGAGGTGGGCTACGGCTTTTTCGGGCTGTCCAAGCTCAAGGTAGAGTTCGCCGATGTACTCGTTCGCGCCGAGGTGTCCGGGTTTGAGGCGCGAGGCTTCACGGTAGTGCGTGAAGGCTTCGTCCACCCGGTCGAGTTTACGGTAGCTGTAGCCGAGCAGGTTGTGAATGTCCGGATTGTCCGGCTCGCGTTGCAGTGCTACTTTGAGTCGTGAGAGTGCTTTGGGAAAATTGTCATAGTCGAGCAGCATCCGTGCTTTTTCCAAATCCGGATCCTTTGCCGCCTCGGAAGTGCCGCTCGTGCTGTCGTCCGAATCTTCAGCAAGTGCCACCGGGATTGCGCAAAACCATCCCAGCGCGAGTACACCGAGGGCGAGGAAAACAAGTTTAGGTTGCGTCATGGTCAAAGGTGCGGTAGTGATTTTGGGATCAAATGCCGATACTTGTTCAGCGTAGAACAGCCCCGGCTGCTTGTCCACCTCGATTCGATCTTGACCATGCACCAAACCCTGATTGACTGTGAAACCCTGCTTGCGCACCTCGGCCACTCCGATTGGGTGATCTTTGACTGCCGCTTCGACCTGAGCGACGCAGACGCGAAGGAGCGCGACTACCGCGCAGGCCACATCCCCGGCGCGATTTACGCAAACCTCAGCCGCGATCTCTCCGGGCCCGTCATTCCCGGCAAAAGCGGGCGAAATCCCCTGCCTGATCCTGAATCCCTCCACCGCCGTTTCTGCAACTGGGGCATCGGTCCCAAAGTACAGGTGGTCGTGTATGACAGTGGCCCCGGCTCTTTTGCGGCTCGGCTCTGGTGGAGCCTACGCTGGCTGGGACACGAGCGGGTCGCTGTGCTGGAAGGCGGTTGGAAGTCGTGGAATTCCCAAAACTTGCCCCTCAGCACAGAAGTTCCGAAACCCGTGCCGTGGCGGTTTCCACTCCAACTTCAGGAAGGCTGGGTGGTGGACGCCGAAACCGTTTTGCAAGCCTCGACCAATCCGGAGATGCGGCTCATTGATGGGCGCGGGGCCGACCGCTTTCGTGGCGAAAACGAAACGCTCGATCCGGTTGCCGGGCACATTCCGGGAGCGCGGTCACTGCCGTCGCTTTCCAATGTTGGAAAAGATGGGCAGTTTCAAGATGCGGAGGAATTGCGGAAGAAATTTGAGGGAGTCTTGGCAGGCTGCGCGGTGGAACAGCACATCAGCTATTGCGGATCCGGCATCACGGCCTGCCACAATCTGCTCGCAATGAAACACGCCGGGTTTGCAGCCGGACGGCTCTATCCGGGTTCGTGGAGCGAGTGGATCACTGATCCAAAACGACCGATTGCGACCGGAGCGGCTTAACCAAAACGCCCGTAATCGTCCTCAAAACGCTCGATGTCGTCCTCGCCAAAGTAAGCACCGGTTTGCACTTCCACAAAGACAAGATTTTTGGAACCGATGTTTTCCATGCGGTGTTTGGTTTGACACGGAATGTCCACAGCCTCGCCAGCACTCAGGTCAATTTGCTCTGCATCAAGCGTCACCCGCCCGTTTCCGGAAACGACAAACCAGTGTTCGGCGCGGCGTTGGTGGCGCTGGAGGCTGAAGCGTGCTCCGGGATTCACCGTGATGCGCTTGACCTTGTGGTCGGTTTCGTCCGCAAGCACTTGGTAGCTCCCCCACGGGCGTGCGCTGGCTTCAAGTTTCATCGTGAACCTCCCGGCTATCGGCAGGGGCTTGTTCGCGGTTGGACATGCCGTAATCCCGAACGATTTCGGCAACCCGCAGGCGGTAGTCCAGAAAAATCCCGTCCCGTCCTCGTGCTTGTGCGAGGCGATGCTCTTCGAGTTGCCGCCAGCGTTTGACAGAGTCCTCGTCGCGCCAGAAGGAGAGCGAGAGCAGCTTGCCCTCTGTTGTCATGCTCGTGAAGCGTTCAATGGAGAGGAAACCGTCAATGGCCTCCAACTGCGGACGCAGACGGGCGGCGAGGTCCAAATACTCCTGGCGGCGTTCCGGGTCTGGAGTGAATTCAAAGATAACGGCAATCATTGGGTTGTTGTGCGGTAGAGTTCAAATCCACGCGCCTGATAATTGCGGAGGGCGCTGGGGTGATCAAGTGAGCAAGTGTTGACCCCCACCCGTTTGGTGCCGCCCAAATTCCAAGCGGTTTTAATGGCGTGGGAGAGCAAATACCCGCCAAATCCNTGCCCAATGAACTTGGAGGCGAGTCCGAAATAGGNCAGTTCCACATGCCCACCTTCGGCTTCTTGCAATTCGTAGTAACCTGCCGGAGAGCCTTGGGAGTAGGCCACCCATGTGCGGAGATTTTCTGCTTCGGCATACTGCNGCCATTGCTCATTCGTCCACGAGAGCTTGTCAGTCCAGTTCCACGGGCCTCCGACCCATTCGTACAAAAAACGGTTGAGCNCGTACTGCTTGANCACGCACTCTGTGACTTGTAAACCCTGCGACTCCTGNTTTTCGTTGAGGGCATCAGGCGAGTTCATTGCCAAGTAGTAAATGGTGACGGGGGCCANTGCGTTCGTCTGGCTCACCCCAGTTCTAGCCAAACGGGCTGGTGATCCGAGGCTGCGGTTTCGGTGTTGACCTCGATTTTTTGCACCGTATCGACCAGATCATTGGTGATGAAGAAAAAATCCCGGCAGTGTGGGCCATCCGGCCACTGTTTGACATCGTGCAACCCGCAGGTCGATGGGTGGGGTGTGTCCGGCTGCCAGCGTTGCCACGCATCCACCAGAGCATGATCCGGGGCTTTGACGGCTTCTGTGAGTAGGCGGTAAGCGGCACTCTCCGGCAAAAAATTGAAATCGCCGCAGACGATCATTGAGGGAGACTGCGGAACCAGCGAGAACGCGGTTTCCGGACGATCCAGTGGCGGTTGTCGCATTTGTGCGGAGGCCTCTAGGTGGAGTTCCTGAATGCGGGTGGCTTGGGCTGCTCGCTGGCGTGGAGAGAAGAATTCGAGATGAGTGGTTGCAAAGCGCACCCAGCCGACCTCGGTTTCCACGGTCACTTCACTCAGCATCCTCGGCATTGAGGACGCCTTGGCATCCGCTGGATATGTGAGGGCCAAATGTCGCACCTGTGNGGGAGCAAGTTTGGAGAGGATCAGATTGCCAAACTCCCGGAGTTTGCCGTCAACTCCGCCGGAGCGCTCCAGTGCCGCTCCGTAAAAGGCTTGGTATTCCGGAAAGAGTTCTCGCAACTGCTCCAATTGATCGACTCCGGAATCCGTGTTTGGGTCCCAGCGTGAGATTTCCTGAAGCCCCATCACGTCCGGCAATTCGCGGCTACGGATCACGCGGGCAATGCGCTTCAGGTCAATGCGGCCATCGGCACCGCCTTTGCCATACTGGATGTTCCAACTCAACAGACGCATGATTTCCCAAAAATGAACGTTTCGTAAAAAACCACAAATTGCACGAAAATTTATTTCACCGGTGATTTTTATGTGTGCAGACTTTGGTGACGGTGTCGGCCTAGGTATTCAGGCTAACGGGCTTTGTTGCGTCTGTAAACCACCCTGNGGGATTCAGGGAGTGGGAGGGCAGGAAGAAGGNGAAAAACCGACNGTGATCGGTTCAAAGGGGGAAACGAGCTTCGGTCCATGAAGCTCAGCAGGGGTGGGTTGAAACTCCTGAAGAGATGACGACGACGACTCTCTCATAGGACTCAATAGAGTTCTGGATCCTGCACGTCCTTCATCTCCAGCACGTCTTCAGNGATCAAGAAATCGTAGCCCAACACAGGTTCTCCCACCACCTTCTCGATGCGGTTGATCTTTCCGCCTCTTCTGAGGTAGCGAGACAAAGCATCGTCAAGCTTGTCCCGGCTGATCTCCGTGGTCATAGAATGCTCCTTTCACACGAGGGTTGAATGATTTTCCTGAGCAACCCGCCTCACGGCGTTGTGCTCCTGTTTGTCCTTAGAGCAAATTGCAGACCCGCTGGTTGCCCCACGACAAAAAAACCATTTATATCACTGTTTTTATTGAATATAATTTTATGATCTAAGGGGAAGACCCCAAAAAAATTCCGGAGCGAGGCCAGAGGAAGCGGACAAGATTCTGTGGAAAAATCTTGCCGCCAAGGNATTAGGAAGGCAGGATTTTTCCGGGGTTGAGCAGATTGAGCGGATCGAGTGCCTCTTTGATCTGGCGCATCAGTGCCACGGACTCTCCGTGTTCGCGGTGCATGTACGGAATCTTGCCGTAGCCCACCCCATGTTCTCCGGTGCAGGTGCCTTCCATGCGGAGGGCGCGTGTGATGAGTCGATCATTGAGCGCCTGATATTTCGGTAACTCCTCGTCCTCATAGTCCGGATGGATCAGATAGGTCATGTGAAAGTTGCCGTCGCCCACATGCCCAAGAATAGGCGCGAGCAGTCCCTGCTCCCGGACATCCTGCTGTGTCTCCAGAATGCACTCGGCCAAACGGGAGATCGGCACACAAACATCAGTCGGCCAGCCTCGGCATCCGGGACGAAGCGCGAGGGCAGCGTAGTAGCCGTTGTGCCGTGCCTCCCAGAGTTTTTGGCGATCCTGCTCCTTCGTGGCCCACTGAAAATTACTGCCCCCGTTTTCATCAGCAATCTCACCCACGCGCTCCGCCTGTTCCGCCACCGAGGCCGGAGTGCCATGAAATTCGAAGAAGAGCGCGGGCTTGACGGGATAATCGAGATCGGAGTAGCGATTNATGGCATCTATCTGCACCTCATCCACCAACTCGACGCGCGCAACCGGAATGCCCATTTGGATGGTGAAGATCACAGTATTGACCGCGCCTTCCATCGAGTCGAACGAGCAAACCGCCGCTGACATTGCCTCCGGAATGCCCTGTAGCCGCAACTGGATTTCGGTGATAACTCCCAACGTGCCCTCGGAGCCGACAAACAACCGTGTGAGATCGTAACCCGCCGCCGATTTGCGGGCACGGGTTCCGGTGCGCAGGATGCGGCCTTCGGCGGTCACCACGGTGAGGCCCAGCACGTTTTCACGCATGGTGCCGTAGCGCACNGCATTTGTTCCGGAAGCGCGAGTTGCCGTCATGCCGCCGAGTGAGGCATCGGCTCCGGGATCAATCGGGAAAAAGAGGCCGGAATTGCGCAGGTGGTGATTGACCTGCTTGCGCGTCACCCCGGCCTGCACCCGGCAGTCGAGGTCTGCCGCGTTGACCTCCAGCACCTGATTCATGCGCGTGAGGTCAATGCAGACTCCGCCTTGTAGTGCCGCGACATGACCTTCCAGTGAAGTCCCGGTGCCGTAGGGAATGATCGGAGTGCCATGCTGCACACACAATTTCATAATTTCGGCGACCTCCTCGTTCGATTCCACAAAAACCACTGCGTCCGGAGGAGCCGACGGGTGAAACGACTCGTCCCGTCCGTGCTGCTCCCGGATGGTCTCGCCCGTGGAACAACGCTCGCCAAACAAGGCTCCAAGCTCGCGGATGCAGGATTCGGAAGGCGGCAGGGTTCGTTTTGGCAGGACAAGTCCCATGATACTTTCTTGACAGGATGGTTCAGAAAAACAAGCCACAGGGGAAGGCTTTGAAAAAAGTATGATCCGCTTCGGGAGGTCGCGCAAGCTCTAGCTCTTCGGCGCAACCTGCTCGCGTTGCTGCTGGTAGTGGCGGAGTTGCCTGCGTAGCTCTTCGATGAAGCCCCGGAGTTGTTCGGAGAGCAGGGGATCGTACGGGGCGTCGGCTGCAAGGTCAAGAAGGATTCCAAGGATGCGCTGCTCCTCGGCCTCAGTGTCCGGAAGATCGCGGAGATCGAGGACGTTCACCAACTCGCGCAGACGGCGGCTGACCGTCCGGAGACGTCGCAGAACGTCTTCGTGAAATTCGCGCTGGCTTTCGACCACAAAGGTGAACTCGCCGGAGCGGGTGACGTGCGGGCCGTGCAGCGTGTCTTGATCGGAAGCCTCCACCCATGCTGTCACATTGTCCCCGGCCCGCAGGGCGCTTGCGGACAAGCTCCACTCAAAGAGTTCTTGATGGCTTGGGAAACGATCCTCGAAGGACTGGACGATTTCGCGGTAGGAGCGTCCGTTGGAGGCAATGCGGTAGTGCAGCACAATCTGCTTAAGCGCGTGGTCGTCCTCTGCGAGCANGTCCACGGGCAGCGTGGACATGTCGAAAATGTGCGGCAGGCTCGGCCAAGTCACGACCAGCAGCGGNGGCTCGTCCGNACGCACCTGAATCTCCACGGTTTGCCTCCGCCAATCGAGCCGCAGGGTGCCTGAGTTTTCGAGGGTCAGCGACGCACTCCAGCGTCCGGAGCCTGCTAGCCAACGCAAGGGGCGGAATTCCACAGCGGCGGAGAAACTGCTTTCATCATCAGAAGGTGGAGCGGTGAGCAGCGTGATCTCTAGACGGCTGCCCTGTGGAACTTCCAGCGAGTCCGGCAGTGTCGGGAAAACTTCAGGAGGGCGGTTGAGGTACGCAGGAAAAAGCAATCGGTAGGTTTGAGGGATTTCTGGCGGAGTGGAAACGAGCGCAGCGAGTTGCCGGAAATTCGGGACTCCGTGCAGCAGGGAAAACACCAAAACTCCCTGCACCACCACCACGATCAACCACGGGAGGTGCCAGCGCGGAAAGCAGCGGTTCCTGGAGTTTTGGAGGGCCGATTCCAATTGCTGACGATGCTGCTCCCGGAACTGCTCGTGAAGTTCGTTCCCGGAAGGCGCAGACGCCAGTTCCAGTTCGGTCCGCAGAGCTTCCGCCAGTGCGTAATCGCGTTGGGCAATGCGGGGCAGCAGCCGTTCCGGAGAACTCCCCAACCACGCAGCCCACGCCACCACGACCAGCAGTAAACCATCCAACACGCCCCACTGCCAACGCGGCAGTTCCGGGATGTGCAGCAGGCTCAGTCCGAGCAGCAGCACACTGCCCGCGACGCTGGTGACTCCCGCTCGCCTTAGCGTCCACCGCCACTGCTGACGACGCAACCACGTCCGGAGCGTTCCGGACGGCGGGGAAACCATGTACTCAGTTCACGATGGTGGGATGCTCCAGAAAATCCGAGAGGTCGTCCAGCATCTTCGCAAAGACGTGGGTTGCATAATCGACCTTGGACTCATTGTCCAAAAAACTACTCTGGAACGATTCCGCGAGTTCCTGCACCGCGTGAGACACGTTTTGCTCGAACCGATAGCTGGTGTCGTCACCAACGAGCGTGTGATACTGCTCGATTTTTTGCTCTGAAGGGGTCATGCCATTTTCTCCATCATTTGCGGATTATTTCCGTTTAGCAAGCAAGACAGCCCACCCCTCCAAATGGAAGGAGAGGGCAGACGAATGCGTCCGGATCTGAACGCCCGTCTTCACGATGAAACAGTCCGCCCGTCCAAATGAGGCGGCTTGGTCGTGACAAGTTGGAGCAAGCCTTCCCAATGGAAAACATTACAGCCGCACAAGTGCCAAACCACACAGCACAGCCCCGGAATCCTAGGTTCGACTGCAAGGCAAAGCCCCAGTCCCGCCTGTTTTCGGCGGCTCCAAACTTGCTTGTCCAAGAGCAACTCCCGTCCATGGGAGACCGTTTTACCTGTTCCTCCCATCGGCACATTTCCGCAAGAACTTTAGCCCTATGTTGCAAATTTGTTTTCGACGAGCCTGTGGACCCCTGTTGGGCCTCCTGTTGCTCACTCTGCCCGGCTGGGGATTTGCTCAGGAATTTGCCACCGACCGCCTCTACATCCGCCAGCACGGCAAAGCCCGTTGCCTCCGCGACGTGAAGGAGTACGTCGAGACCGAGCGGGGGCGTAGCGAGCACACTGTGGAGCATGACCGGCTCATCAACAACACCGTCTGGTTCCGCTTCCGCAAGGGCGTGAACCTGAGCGAAAACCAGCAAAAACGTCTCAAGGAACTCCGTCAAGGCCAGTACCGCAAATCCACTGCCCTCACCCCGCAGCAACTCTTCCGACAGCGGGCTGCTTTGGCCAAGGAACTGCGCAAAAATTGCGGGTGATGCCACCCTGCGGGCTGAGCCCGCACTCGCTTCAAGGACAATCATGATGATCTCAGCCGGACTGAAATCACACTTCTGTTTGATTCAGATGCTGTACGGGGAATACGAGAAGGCTAGGTCGTCCAGCGAGGCACTAAACGAAGATGGAGGCTGACAACAACGGATCAGACTGTGAACACGGCAAAGCAAAGCGGAGAAATAACAGAAATCTGAGGAGTGAGGAAAATTTACGGTAGCGGTATATCATTAAATGACATGGTGGCAGTAGCTACCAAGAACATGAGCGGTTGTATTCGACGATGAACCAGTGGGTCACCCGGTTATGCCACCAGTCCTTCTTGGAGAAGGAGAGAGTCTCGCGGACGAAGCATCCGACGCGCTGGCGCAGGAGTTTTTTTTAGCCACTGCGTGATCGTTTTGCGCGTGATCCCGAAGGTGCGGTTGAGTCCCTGCAGCGAGGAACGCTCCTGATAGGCTCGCAGCACCTCGGCCTTGCGCTCCTTGCTGTAGCGTTGCTTGGGAAGCAGCACCTTGCTCGCCCCGCAAGTGCGGCACTGGTACTGTTGGCCCCCGCTGCGGTTGCGCCCGTTCTTGACGATGTTTGTGCTGCCGCAAGCGCGGCAGTGATGAACTTGGCTGGTCCAAATCCTCGCTAATCTCCTTTGGTAGG
>PANO01000032.1 GCA_002707655.1 Deltaproteobacteria bacterium | reverse complement strand
AAAAAACAAAAGGTGAGGCCATTGCGGCGGCCCTCGCGTATGAATCTGGATTAAGAGTCTTCGGAATGTTTGGAATGTCCCGAGTGTTCTCCGCCTTTGCAGTCTCCCTCAGCATGTTCCATGCGGGCTTGCATGCGGCTGGGCTCACGCTGCGTGATGCGCTTGGACTCCACAGCTTCAGAAACCATTGTGGTCATGCGGGTCTGCAGCAGCGGCTGCACTTTCTCGTGGCTCAAGCCATACTCTTCCAACACCGCACTCAGTGAGCGGGTTTCCAGTTGACTCCGGATTTCACCGACAGGTTTTCCGCTCAACTCAGCAAGCACTTCGGCGTGATTGGAGCGCATGTCCTCTTGAAACACCTTCTGCATTTCCTGCATCTCGTGCATTCCTGCCCCGCGCTGCTTCATGCGATGTTAACCTTGGTGCATTTCCATCTGTTGGTCATGTCCCATACCCCCGCCATGCATGTGATTGGAGTGTACTTCCGATCCAGTCCAGACAAGCGTACCGGCAAGAAAACCAGCGGCCAGTAATCCTAGGGTGATTCTTTTGGTTATCTTGTTCATAAGACCTCGTTGGTTTGAGGATTGATCAAACGCAGCGGTTGAGGTCCCTGCTCACCTTGACCACTATCATAACGAGGAAATTTGGAGAGAATGTGGGAAGTTCAAGGACGAAGTTGTGGAGATTGTGGTCGCTGAAGCGGTAGCTAACGGGAGAAACCGAAGCGATGACGTCACTGATCCCGTAGCAACCAACCCCCGGAAATGCCTTGGTTTCAAAGCACCCAATCAGGTATGATTCGGAATCAAATCACCTGTTGCACCTACAAATTGAATCCGCGAGGGACAGCAATTCACGAGTGCAAGCGTCTGGCGGGCGCTCAACACAGTAAACCAGAAAGGAAAGGTAAATGAAGTACTCCAAACGTGAGGCCAAGGACTACGCACGGGAACACATGCGGGGCATCTGGGCGGCAGCGCTGACGCCCTTCACGCCGGATTTGCAACTGGATGAAACGGGATTCCGCAACAACCTCCGGCATTGGGTTCAGGATTTAGGCATTGCGGGATTGTTCATTGCCGGAAAACAGGGTGAGTTTTTCTCGATGTCGCTTGCAGAGCGCAAACGCACCTTCGAACTGGCTGTCGAGGAAACCCAGCAGCAGGGCGCGACGATCATGTCCTGTTCCGATCAAAACCTCGACACCGTGATCGAACTAGCGAAACATGCCCAGGCCATCGATGCGGATTACATCGTCGTTCACGCGCCGATCCTGCACTTTCTCAAGGACGTGGACGACACGCTTTACGGATACTACCGTCACCTCAGCGAGCAGGTGGACATCGGGATTGCAATGTGGAGCCACCCGGACAGCGGCTACCTGATGAGTCCGAAACTCTGCGCCCGCATTGCCGAATTGCCGAACATCGTCGCCATCAAATACAGTGTGCCTCGTGAAATGTACACGGAACTGACCCAACTCGCCGGAGATAAAATTCTGGTCAGCACCGCGTCCGAGGAAGCATGGCTTGACAACATCCTCGACCTCGGCTGGCAACTCTACCTCTGCTCATCTCCGCCCTACCTGCTCCAGACCAAGGCAGATCGCCGGATGCACGAATACACCGAACTTGCCTTCCGGGGTGAATCTGCACAGGCCCGCACCGTCCGTGACAGTCTTGACCCCGTGCGCAATGCGCTCAAATCGACGCGCCCGGGTGGCAAGCCACAGGCACACCAGAAGTATTGGCAGGAATTGCTGGGACAGGCCGGAGGTTCAGTTCGGCAACCGTTGCTACAACTCACCGAAGCGGAAAAAACCGCAACCCGTGCTGCGTTTGCAGGGTGTGGGTTGTCGGTGGGAGGTTGAACGACCCTACGGTTTACGGTCAGGCCGCGAGAAATGCCCGAAGTCCCAGTCCTTGCCGGGTGCAGCGCTGAGCAGAGATTGGGTGTACTCGTGCTGAGAGTTGGTGAACACATCGTGAGTGAGCCCGTACTCGACAACCTTGCTTTGGCTCATCACGGCGACAGTGTCGCAGATTTGCGCGGCCACACGCAGGTCATGCGTGATGAAGAGCAGCGCTAGGTTGAAGCGTTTCCGGACATCATCGAGCAACTTGAGGACTTGGGCCTGCACCGAAACATCCAGTGCCGAAACGGCTTCGTCCGCAATCAAGACTTCTGGCTCCATCGTCAGGGCGCGGGCAATGCAGATGCGCTGGCGTTGTCCTCCAGAAAACTGATGTGGAAAACGATCCAGTGCGTTGGGGTCGAGTTGCACGAGTTCCATCAGGGACCGTGCCCGTTTGAGTGCTTCCTCTTTAGGAAGTCCATAGTTGGTTGCACCTTCAATGATGGAGTCCCCCACCACCCGACGCGGGTTGAGCGAGCGATACGGATCCTGAAAGATGATCTGGATGCGNCGNCGGTAGGGNCGCAGTTGTCCNGTNCGGAGTNGTCCGATTTCNTNGCCNNCCANAAANANCTCNCCGCTGGNGGGGTCNNTCAGNCNGGCGATGCAGCGGGCGACCGTGGTTTTTCCNGANCCGGATTCNCCNACGATNCCNANGGTNTCNCCNCNCCNCACCTCAAGNTCNACCTNCTGNNCNGCATGAACGGTGCGGGTGCTNCGGAAGANTGCNCGTTCGCTGTAAGTCTTGGAAAGTCCGGAGGTGTTCAGCACCACCTGCGCGGACGCATCCCGTTCCCGTTGGCTGGGTGTCATGCTCGGCACCGAGCCGATCAACATGCGCGTGTAGGCGTGTTGCGGATTGGAAAGCACCTGCTTGGCTTCCCCAAACTCAACCACCTTGCCCCATTGCATCACGGCCACACGGTCAGCAATTTCCGCGACCACTCCAAAGTCATGGGTGATGAACAAGACCCCGGTCTGGTGATCCCGCTGGATGTCCCGGATGAGTTGGAGGATGCTCGCCTGCGTGGTCACGTCGAGCGCNGTGGTCGGCTCGTCTGCAATCAGCAAAACGGGTTCCAGCACAAGCGCCATCGCGATCATGATNCGCTGGCGCTGCCCTCCGGAAAGCTGATGCGGGTAGGTGTTGATCAGACGCTTCGGCTCCGGCAACCGGACTTCTTCC
The DNA here is from genome assembly GCA_002707655.1 of Deltaproteobacteria bacterium. The sequence goes on along the minus strand of PANO01000032.1, from coordinate 13,917 downwards.
ATGATCCGGATGATCCGCTTGGCGCGCTCTTTTTTGTTGAGACGAGTGTGGGTGCGTAGCACCTCGTCAATCTGATCCCCGCAGCGCATCACGGGGTTGAGCGCGGTCATCGGCTCCTGAAAAATCATGGCCATGCCGGTGCAGCGCAAATCCCGCAACCGCTCCTCGTTGGCTTCCAACAGNTTCTCGTCTTGCAGCAGGATGCGTCCGGAGACCGGAGTGAGTTGCCCCTTGGGCAGCAGCCCCATGATGCTCAGTCCAGTCACTGATTTTCCNGAACCGGATTCGCCGACGANGCAGAGGATTTCTCCAGGGCGCACNTCAAGGCTGACGTTTTCAACGGCGTGTTGCCGATCCGCCCCCTTGGGCAGTTCGACGCTGAGGTTATCGATCTTGAGGACCGGTTGCACACCCTTGCCTGCGTTGGAGCCTGTCATCACTCTCAGCCCAAGCGTTTTGCCATGCGCGGGTCAAGCGTGTCGCGCAAGCCGTCGCCCAACACATTGACCGCGAGAATGGTGAGCGCGAGAAAGATGCCGGGGTAGAGCAAATTGTGGGGAAAGATNTGGAACAGAATCCGGCCCTCGGCCATGATGTTGCCCCANGTTGGANTNTCCGGNGGNATGCCCACNCCCAAAAANCTGAGGATNGCTTCCACCAGAATNGCGGANGCACANATGTAGGTGCCCTGCACGATCAGCGGGGCGATGGTGTTCGGTAGCACATGCCGGATGAGGATCAGCGGCACGGAGGTGCCCACAGAAATCGCCGCTTCCACATAGGGTTCCTCCCGGATCGAAAGCACAATGGCACGCACAAGGCGCACCACCCTTGGGATTTCAGGAATGAAGATCGCAAAGATGACGGTGCCTATACCTGCGTTGAACAAGGACATCAGCGCAATCGCAAGCAGNATGCCCGGAATCGCCATCAGCCCGTCCATCACGCGCATGACAATGCCGTCCAGCCAACGGATGTAGCCGGAAACCAAACCGATCGCAAGACCAACAGCGATGCTCAAAATGGCCACCACCAATCCGACCACGAGTGAAATTTGGCTACCGTAAAGCACACGGCTGTAGACATCGCGTCCGAGCATGTCGGTTCCCATCCAGTGAGTGATCGGNACCTCACTGCCGTCTTCCAGTCGCAGCATACGCTCAGTGCCCGGAACCTTGTTGCGATAAATGGGATCAATGTTGCTGGGATCAATCGTGCCCAAAAACGGAGCCAGCAGGGCGGTCAAAAACATCACCGCCAACACCGCACCGCCAAAACAGACGCTGGGATTGTGCAACAGCAGTTGCCAGATTGTGCGGGGTCGAGACGCTGCCGCCGCACTGGCCGCACTGTCCACCTCGAAGTCAGGCGGGGATTCCTCAAGCGTACTCAATACCGGATCCTCGGGTCGAGCAGGGTGTAGGAGAGATCAATCAAGAGGTTGATCACCACATAGACGCAGGAAAACACAAGGATCAATGCTTGAATTGTGGGGTAATCCCGGCCCAGCACGGCATCCACCGTGAGCCGTCCCAAACCCGGAATATTGTACACGCTCTCGGTCACAACCACTCCGCCAATCAGCAGGGCGATGCCGATGCCCGTGATGGTGACAATCGGGACCGCTGCGTTGCGCAAGGCGTGGCGCATCAACACCACCATGTTGCTCAAACCCTTGGCGTAGGCAGTGCGGATGTAATCCTCATTCAGCACCTCGATGACGCTGGCGCGAGTCATGCGGGCGATGAGCGCGATGTAGATGACTCCGAGAGAGAAACTTGGCAGGATCAGATGATGCAGGAACGGCCAGAAGCCATCCCCAATCTTCTTGAAGCCCTGCACGGGAAACCACTTGAGATTCACCGAGAAAACGAAGATGAGAAAATATCCCAACACAAAAATAGGCACAGAGAACCCCAGCACGGAAAAGCCCATCACCAGCCGATCCACCCACGAGCCCTGTCGGTAGGCCGCCAGCACTCCAAGCGGGATCGCAACTGCAAGCGTGAAAATCAGCGTCACGGTGGCCAGTGAGAGGGTCGCTTCCACACGCATGGCGATCAGTTCGGTCACCTTCTTGTTGAAGAAGAAAGACTCGCCTAAATCACCTTGCAGGATATTTCCCAACCAAATGAACAGTTGGGTCGGTATCGGTTCGTTCAGACCCAACGACTCCCGAATGGCCTCGATTTGATACGGCTCCCCGTTGTCTCCCGCTAAAATAGCAGCGGGGTCTCCCGGCGTGAGCCGTAGCATGAAGAAGACGAAGAGGGCCACCATGCCGAGGACCGGGATGGTGGCAAGTAAGCGACGGACGAGAAAACCAAACATGGCCCGTTACAGCCTCTTCGTAAGGAACTCTGGAGGGCATTACTTGGAAATGCCCCACTGCACCGGTAGCGGAGCGTCCGGAACATTGGAGATCAGATCCTTACGCCACGCCGTGACTCCCAACCACTGACCGGCGTGTCCGTGAGTGCCAAATTCCATGGCCCGCACCTGAATCGCCTCGGCGATGGCCTTTTGTTGCGCCGGATCTGGCTCCTCGGCAAAAGCCTTGCGTAGCACCTCCATGTTGGGGATGTCGCAGGGCCAGCCGAACCACGCCTTGTTACAGTTTGCCCGGTAACCTGCTGCCATGATAGGATTCAGGATGTCCAGAGATTGCCAGGAAGTCATGAAGATGTTCCAGCCGACCTTCCCCGGAGCATCCTTCTTGGAACGCCGGGACACGAGGGTCTGCCAGTCCATCGACTGCATGTCCACCTTGAAGCCGCCGCGTTCCAGGTTCTGCTTGGCCACGGGAGCCAGATTGGCAAGGACATTCAGGTCGGTGGAGTGCATCAACACAATCGGCGTGCCGTCATAGCCTGCTTCCTTCAGCAGTGCTTTCGACTTGGCGTAGTCCGAGCGCATCATGATCTCCGCGCCCTTGTCCGTCGCCAGCGGAGTGTCGCAGAAGAACATCGCCGCGCACTCCTTGTAATACTTCGGATTGCCGATCACTCCTTGCAGAAAGTCCTTCTGATTGACCGCCCACATGGCAGCGCGGCGCATCCGGACATCGTCAAACGGCGGGTGCAGGTGGTTCATCCGGTACATGTACTGATTCCCCAGCGGATTCAGCACCGCAGTCTGGACATTCGGGTCCGATTCCAGCAACGGGAGCAAGTCATGCGGCACCGATTCCATATAATCAATCTCGCCAGCAAGCAGTGCGCTTACGGCGGTCTGATGGTCCTTGATGGAAATCCACTCCACGCGGTCCACATTCACCGCTTTGCTGCCCGCCATCCAACTCGACGGCTCACTGCGCGCCTTGTAGTTCGGGTTCTTCACAAACACCGTGCGGTCGCCAGGTTTCCACTCATCTTCCTTGAAGATGAAGGGTCCGGAACCCGTGTGGTCCTTGATCTGCTCGTCTGCCGGGGTGTCGGCCACGCGCTTGGGCATGATGAAAGGCACATTGGAACTCGGCTTCGACAGCGCATCCAGCACCAACCCGAACGGCTTTTTCAAGACCAATTTCATGGTCTTGTCATTGACTGCGCTCAAATTGGCAGTGTATTCCATCAACATCTGGCCCATGCCGTCTTTTTTCCCCCATCGTTTGAGAGAAGCCACAGCATCTGCGGCGGTCACGGGTGCACCGTCGTGGAACATCAGTCCGTCGCGCAAAGTCATGGTGTAGGTGAGCTTGTCGTCACTCACCGAATAATCCCCCACCATCTGCGGCTGAATGTGCAGTTTGCTGTCGAGTGCAAACAGGGTGTCGTACACCATGTACCCGTAGTTGCGGGACATGTAGGCGGTGGTCCAGACCGGGTCAACGATCTTCAGGTCCGAGTGCATCACCACTCGGAGGGTGGNNTCTGCCGACACNGGNTTCACGGCGAACAANGACNNGCAAAACGCAAGTGCNATGGCAAGGATCGNGGNTTTTTTGNACATGATCATACTCCTTGTTGAGGTTANGNATTCAGGANGCAAACGCCAACCTGAAGGACATGAAAGCNCCGGCCANGACNGAANTGANTTCGGCTTTTGATTAGGAATACCACCTTGATTTGAGCAAGTCAACGGGAAATCGACAGGGACGGCAGTTCCAGTTTGAGCGCCCTGGCAGGGCATGGTTCAATCGGACTTGACTCTCGGTGGAACGCGGTCGTCATACAAAACCTTGCTCGATGGAGAAACGATGGACTTTGTGACAGTATCCCCGAAATTTAAAGTGGTGATTCCCCGTGTGATTCGCCAAGCACTCGGCTTGCGTCCAAGGCAAATAATTTCGCAGTTGCACCTTTTTCACTCAATGCCCTCGCGTCGGTAATACGGCGTGAACCACTGCGGGTCGGAGCGGAACCGCACCTGCCCATCCGGAGTGAGGCGGGCGGTGGCACGGCGTGACGCGAAGCAGAAGGTGTGAATCGCAACCGGCATCCCGCCGGTGTGGGCATAGGCGATTTCAATGTGCGTGTCCACCACCATGCTTTTGCCAACAAACCCCATCGGCCCCATGCCGATGGAGTTGCCCAATTTGGTCAATTCGGCTTCCAGTTCCACGATTTTTGGATCCGGATTGGCGTCTCCCACCTGACGCAGACAGGCGGCTTCCTTGGCGATGCGCATGGTGGTGTCCTTGCAGCCGCCAATGCCCAAACCCACGACCGCGGGTTGACAGGCCATGCCACGTCGTCCGAACTCGACCATGGTGTCGAGGAAGAAACGCTTGATGCCCGGAATGCCGTCGGCGGGAAAGAGCATCCGGTAATCGGAGCCGAACAACCCACCCTTGTGAACGGTGGTGATATCCAGCCAATCGCCCTCCGGCTCGAAGGCGTACTGAATTTCCGGAGCGTGGACGCCGAGGTTGTTGTTGTGATCCTTGCGGGAAAGCGGATGCACTCGGTTAGGGCGCAGCGGGATTTCTGCGGTGGCCTGNGCGGTTGCTTTTCGCAAAGCCCGTTCCAGCGCCGCAAAGCCCCCTTCAAGGCGACAGTCGTTGCCCATTTTCACGAAGTAACGCGGCAGTCCGGTGTCGCCGCACATGGGACGNTTGTCCTCGACCGCNGCTTCGTAGTTGCAGCCGATCTGCTCCAGCACATACTTCGAGAGCGGGTTGGTTTCNTGTTCCGCCATTTCCACCACACTTTTCCGAAAATCCTCCGGAATGGCGATGGCCGCCCGCCACATCAATTCCCTCGCCGTCTCCTCGATCAAACCACTGGAAACCACCCCGGTTTCGATAGCACGGGGGTTCGTCCCCGCATCGGCTCCAAGAATTCCACTGGTAGCGTGGGGCGGCGCACCCGNGACTGAACTTGATTCAGAAAAAGCGACGGAGGGCATGGCGCACCTGTTGGCGTTTGAGTTTTTGGATGGCGCGGGTCGGGGAAATCCCCATCGGACAGGCATCGGTGCAGTTGAACTGCGTGTGACAGCCCCAAACCCCGTCATGCGAATTGAGGCGGTTCAACCGTTCTGCGGTCGCTCCATCCCGCGAATCGCAGTTGGCAGTGAANGCGCGGTTGAGCGCAGCGGGTCCGAGGTAGTCCGGATTGGCGCCCACGAGGCTGCACGAGCCGAAGCAGTTCCCGCAGGTGATGCACTCGATGTGCGGATTGATCTCACGCCGTTCCTTGGAATCCGGACGAATTCGNGCGAAGNCNTCCCGTGTNGGATTTTGCGGAACGAACTGNGGCAGCNNCTTGCGATAATTCTCGAAAAAGGGCGTCATGTCCACCGCCAAATCCCGAATCACGGGATAGTTCGGTAGCGGCTCCAGCGTCAAGCCCTGCTTCCGGAACGGCTCTGCCGGAGTGCGACAGGTCCAGCGGTTCTTGCCATTGACACGCATCGAGCAGGTTCCACACATGCCGGCGCGGCAAGAGTAGCGGAATCCAAGCGTNGAGTCGTGATCGCTCTGAATGNGNGTCANNACATCCAGCACGCTCATGCGGGATGCACACGGCACCANNAAGGNTTGNAAGNTTGCGGGCGCATCCGGACCTGTGGAGCGCAGCACTTTGACGGAAAGCGTGTCGGTCATAATGAACAATGGTACACGGCTCTCGGCAACCGTTCAAGCATCTAACATTCACGATTGACTTGAAATTCTCTGTAGGAAGATCCAAAGTTACGCGCATTTTCTGTCGGCTTTTGGTTGTGCCGGCTGTCATTGGGAGGATTTTCTGAGCNACTCCATGCAACCTGAGCAAAGCGNNCGGAGGCTCCGGAGCTTTGCTCACGCCATCAAGCGTTGAGGTCGAAAGNATGATCGCTGGCACCAACGGACAACCGCAGTCGTTCATCAANCAATGATCACTCCAAGGCTTGCTCAGCAACTATTGGTGCTGGAGTCCAATGATTTGCTCATTAGGATTTTGAGTGACAACGCCATGCTCGCTGCCATCAATCACGTCGTCGGCGTTAAACTTGAAGATGGCAGGGAGCGTTACATTCGAGTGGTCAGAAGATTCCTAGAACGGATCTCCAAGGAAACNGACCTCTTCATTGATTTAAGCACAGCAGAGGCTGAAACCATTAATCAGGCAAGGGTACATGATCCCTCATTCGGAGAATCAATACCGGAAATGAAGGAGGGGGATCAAGTCAAACGCAAGAAACTGAAAAGAGCGANGAATATCATTTCCAATCGCACCGCCTGAGCAAAGCCCCCAGTTTTTCACCACACNGTTTGCAGGATGNCAGATTACGTTTTATACGAAGTGGACGGCTCGGTTGCCATGATCACCCTCAACCGTCCGGAGCGCATGAACGCAATGGATCAGTCCATGCTGCGGCAACTGATCGCGGCAGCGGAACGAGCGGAAGCCGATGAAGACATCCGAGCCGTCNTAGTGACTGGCGCTGGCAANGGATTCTCCAGCGGGTTTGACCTCAAGGCTCAGGCGGAAAACCCTCCATCCGGAGTCGCAGAGTGGCGGCCCGTGTTACGACGCGATTTTGACGCCTGCATGAAGTTCTGGCACCTGAGCAAGCCCACGGTCGCTGCCGTTCATGGCCCCGTCATGGCAGGCGCGTGTGAACTGGCGATGGCCTGCGACCTCACGATTGCCTCTGAGAATGCGGTCTTTGGCGAGCCAGAATTGCGGTTCGGAGCCGGAATCGTTTGCCTGCTACTGCCGTGGGTCGTTGGTCCCAAGCGGGCAAAAGAAATCATTNTGCTGGGACTTGACAACGTCGATGCGCGCGAAGCTCTNTCGATGGGATTGGTGAACCGCGTGGTCCCGGACGGAACCCACTTGGAGGCAGCCCTCAAGGTGGCCCAGCAACTGACCCGGATCGACCCGTCCCTCATGTCCCAGACCAAGCAGGCCATCAACCGAGCCTACTCAATCATGGGTTTGGAACAGGCGCTGGACGCTGGACTCGACATTGACACGCTGATTGAAGGCGAGGGAATGCCCAGCAAACGGAAGTTTCTCGCCATCACTCGCGAGCAAGGATTGCGGGCGGCGTTGACGTGGCGGGACCGGGAAGCATAGCAACGGCACCTTTCCTTTGCTCAAATTCAAAAAATGTATTGACGAGCCGCACAATGGGGTTATTATGTACCACTTTAGACTGGAAGTGTCAAATGTTTTTGGCAGTTTCCGGGAAACGGCTCTCCGGACACATGGACGGAGCGTTTTCAAAACCTTACTCAGAGAGATTGCGATGAAAATCAGGAGATACACAATCTTGGCCGCGGCACTGGTCATGGCCTTCAGCGGACTGGTNGCAGCTCCGGTTTTTGCGGGAGAAGTCACCCTCAGCGGCGCGAGCTGCTTCCCGATTGGCAGTCCTCCGGGACGANCTTTCGAGGCGCTTGTGAAAGAAATCAACAAACGTGGCAAGGGGGTGGTGCAGATTGACCTGAAGGGCGGTGCGCCTGCGATTGGTAGCCCNTTCACNCTNACNCANAAAATGGCCAAGGGCGCTTATGACATCGTGGGCTGCACGGAGGCTTATTTCGGCAATGTGCTTCCGGAAGCTCCGGTGCTGCGTTTTTCGGATTACACCTATGCCGAACTCCGCAAGAATGGCGGGCTGGCGTACATGCAAAAACTGCTGGAGGCGAAGGGGATCCACTTCATTGCACGACACCATGATCACGGCCCTTTTCANCTGTGGCTCAGCAAGCCGATCAGCAAGCCGGACCTCACGGGCCTACACCTGAGAGTCGCCCCAGTATACACGGCGTTCTTCAAGTCGTTGGGCGCAACGGTCCAGACCTCCAACATCCANCAGGTTTACACCTACATGGAAAACGGCACGGTGCAAGGTTACGGCTGGCCCGCCAGCGGCTGGGTGCCTGCTTGGGTCAAGGTCACGAAGTATCGGGTTGAACCCGGATTTTACCATGCGACCCTGCACACCCTCGCCAACAAACGGAGTTGGAATCNGCTGTCGCAGGCCCAGCGGGATCTCCTGATGGAGGTCGGGCTGGAATTCGAGGTAAACTCGGAAACCACCGGAGCCACCTTTCAGGCCTACCTCAAGAAAACCAAAGCATGGATGGCCAGTGAAGGGATGGAGACCATTACCTTCAAGGGGGCTGACCGTGCTAAATGGCTGTCNGCTGCTTCAACCGCAGGTTGGGCCGAAGTCATCGAGCGCAGTCCAGAGCATGGGCCTGCCCTGAAGAAGTTGTTCACGAAGTAACACTTCTGCGCGGAGGAGTCGGCTTTCCGGCAGGCTCCTTCCAGACCCAANCAAACTGACCCTCATCTCGACTCTCCAGAGGTTCATTGTTGCACCAAGCGCTGGATTCGTTTGAAGTTGGCTTCAACCGGGCCACGCTTATGCTGGCCGCGTTGGTTGCAATTTCCATTGGATTGACCGCCTTCCTCATCCCTCTCAACCTGCTGCTCATCAAAGTCAGATGGGGGAGCATCTGGTGGCTTCATGAGGCGGTGGAGTACGCCCTCTACTTCGGAGTTTTCGTCGGTGCCCCGTGGGTGCTGCACCAAGGGGCGCACGTCAAGGTGGACGTCATCACCTCGGCCCTCTCGCCACAAGCGGCCGCGCGGGTGGAAAAATTCATGGACCTCGTGGGGACGCTGATCTGTACAGCACTGTTCGTGTACGGGGTGCGGATCACCCTTTGGGAGTTTGAGGATGGCACCCTGCCGGACAAGGATTTACGCATCGCCACTTGGATCATGATGGCGGTGTTTGCGCTCTCGTTCCTGCTGCTGACTATCGAGTTCCTGCTACGCTTCCGACGTTCCCACCTCGCGGCTGCCGAAGCCGAACTGGACACTTCCAAGGCAGGGTTCTAAGCGATGGAATGGTACTTCGCCCTCGTGTTGCTGCTCGGCACCGTCTGCACCGCCATGTTCTTGGGGCTGCCCGTTGCGTTCGCCTTTTTTGCCGCCAATATTCTGGGCACGTTTCTCTTCATCAGCGGAGACATCGGTCTCGTGCTGATGCCACTGGAGTTCCACAATGCAATCAAGTTCACGCTGGCGCCCATCTGCCTGTTTCTTTGGATGGGGGAAATCCTCTTGCAAACCGGAGTCGCCTTCAAGGCCATCAGCGCCATTGATCGCTTGATCTCCCGGATTCCTGGACGATTGGCCGTGGTCTCGATTGTTGGAGGAACCATTTTCTCCTCGCTTTCCGGATCGACGATTGCCAACACGGCCATTCTCGGTTCCGTTTTGTTGCCGGACATGATGAAACGCGGCTACAAGCCGGTGATTTCGATGGGACCGATCATGGCGGTGGGGGGCATCGCCATGCTGATCCCGCCCTCGGCGCTTGCGGTGCTGCTGGCGAGCCTTGCAGAACAATCGGTTGCGCAACTGCTGATTGCCGGGATTGTCCCTGGAGTGCTGATGGCGGTGCTGTTCTTCACCTATGTAGTGGGGCGCTGCATAATCAATCCGGAGCTTGCGCCCACTTACGAGCGGGACGAATCCGGGCTTGATTTGCCGATCACGGTTTCTGTGAACACAAACGCAGGCGAAGTGTGGTCGTGGACCTACTCCGGAAGCGCCCGCCGCTTCGTCAATCGGATTCTTCCGTTCCTGCTCTACATCCTGCCACTGATGATCATCTTTGTGGTCGTGGTCGGCAGCATTTTCTTCAAGATCGCAGCTCCCACCGAAGCTGCCGCAATGGGTTGTCTCGCAGCGCTGGGGGCGTGTTATTTCTTCAAAATCTTCCGCAAAACCATCTGCATCACGGGCATCGAGGGTGCCGACTTCACATGGCGGGAGCTTGCAAAATCACTGATGGAGACCGCGAAGATCAACATCATGATCCTCTTCATCATCGCCGGATCGCTGGTGTTCAGTCAGGCGTTGTCCAACTCCGGGGCAACGGATGGGCTTTTGCGCTACGTCACCACAATGGACCTGACCCCGCTCACCGTTGTGATCATGATGATGGGCGTGCTGCTCTTTCTGGGGGCGTTCATGGATCAAGTCAGCATGTTGCTGTTGACCCTGCCGTTCTTTTTGTTGAGTGGCGAATCCTTGCAGGTGGTCTTTGACATTGATGTCATCTGGTTGATGGTGCTGATGCTGATCACGATGGAAATCAGCCTGCTGACTCCGCCGTTTGGACTGCTGCTTTATGTGATGAAAGGAGTCGCCCCCTACGATGTGACGCTGGGGGAGGTGGTGGCTTCGGCATTGCCCTTCATTCTCATCGAACTGTTGGTGCTGATCCTGCTGATTGCCGTTCCGGAAGTCGCCACTTGGCTTCCCAAACAATTGAATTGACAGTCCGGCTTTGCGACATGCTGCATTGGACAGGTGCAGGGCCGGATTTCCACAAGGCTCAGCGATGGATCCTGTGAGGCTGGCCATCGTGGGGCTGGGAGTGATCGGCAAACGTCACATGCAAGCGTTCTCCAATGTGGAGGAAGCCGAGTTGGGGGCCATTGCGGATCCGAACGCAGAGGTTCGGGAACTGGCGCAGCAAAACGGGGTCGCGTTTTATGCCGAGACGGCGGACATGCTTGCTCAGGCAAAGCCGGACGGTGTGCTGGTTTGCACCCCCACCGAGCATCACGTGCAGCCGGTGCTTGCTGTGCTGGAAGCCGGAGCGCACGTTCTGGTGGAAAAGCCGATCGCGGCCACTCTGGAAGCAGCGGAAACCATCATTGCGGCGGCCAACAAAGCGTCCCGGCATGTGTTGGTGGGGCATCACCGACGCTACTACAGCGTCGTCCAACACACACGAGAACTGCTCCAAAACGGCGAGTTGGGCAAGTTGATTGGCGTCTCCGGACAGTGGGCCACCCGGAAGGCCGAGGCCTATTTTGAACCGGATTGGCGACAGTTACGCTCATCGGGTCCGGTGCTCACCAACCTGATTCACGAGTTCGACACCCTGCGCTATTGCTGTGGAGAGATCCGCACGGTTTCGGCATTGCTCAAATCCGGACTCCGGGGGCACCCCAAAGAAGAAACCGCCGCAGTGATCCTGGAGTTTGAATCTGGAGCCGTGGGGACGTTTTTGCTTTCCGATTCGGCTCCTTCCCCTTGGACGTGGGAGCAGGCCACCGGAGAAAATCCGAACTTCCCGAAATCCGGGCAGAACGTCTATCGGTTTTTGGGCTCCAAGGCGGCACTTGAATTTCCCCACTTGATCCTGTGGTCCGCCGAGACNCCGGCAGACTGGAATCAGCCCTTGACCCCNAAGCCTTTGCCGACAGACTCAAACGATGCGTATGTCGCACAGATCAAGCATTTTTGTCAGGTGATTTCCGGAGCGGAANCCCCCAGAATCTCGGCACAAGACGCCGCACGAACCTTGGCCGCCACCCTAGCCGTTTTCGAGTCTGCCGAAAACGGGCAAGCGGTACGGCCATCCCACATCACTTAGGAACCGACATGTCCCGAAAACCAGAACGAACCGAGGCAGTCGCCTCATCCATGCGGGCTTTGAGGCCCCTCATGGAAACGGAGGTTTCCGTCGCTTCCTTGGAAGCCACAAAAGCGGTGTTGCTCCAGCTTTGCACCCGCACCGATCTCTTCAATTTTGAGGAATTTCCGCTTCCGGACAAGGGGGTTGGGTGCATCTACCTGATCCAAGAAGACCCCGATGGCCGTTGCTCGCTGTATGTGAANTGNGGACTTCCGGGGCAAGTCTCTCGTCCGCACAACCACGGGGGTTCTTGGGCGATTGTCGGAGGAGTGATNGGAGTGGAACACCACCGACTTTACGAGCGTATGGACGAAGGCTCCACGTCCGGACATGCCGAACTCAAGCTCAAGGGCGAGTTGGATGTGTGCCCCGGAACNGCNGTGTCGATGCTGGCCGATGGGATTCACTCNATCCANGCCCTCAGCGACCAACCNCTGCTGCATCTGCACCTTTACGGTTGGGGATTTCCGAAACAAGGGGNGCGCGNGGAGTNTGATCTGGAAACCGGAGAAATTCAGCGCTTTCGTTTGGAAAACATGGGATTCATCGAAGATGCACGATGACGTCGCCGCACCTTACCTCACCCTTGATCATTTTTGAGTAAACCGCACTTCCTGCCATGGCAGTACTGATTTCTGGAGCCGGTATTGGCGGCCTGAGCTTGGCTCTGAGTCTCCATCAAATCGGCGTCCCGGTTCAGGTCTTTGAATCTGTTCAGGCACTCCAACCCCTTGGTGTCGGCATCAATCTGCAACCCCATGCTGTTCGGGAACTCTTTGAGCTTGGGCTTGCTAATGAGCTGGCAGCCATCGGAGTCCGGACGGCAGAAGTCTCCTACTTTTCAAAACATGGAAAACTGATCTGGTCCGAACCCCGAGGTCTAGCCGCAGGCTACAACTGGCCACAATTCTCGGTGCATCGCGGCAAGTTACAGATGCTGCTGTATCAAGCAGTCTTGGAGCGACTTGGACGTGAAGCGGTCCATACCGGAACCACGGTTGGCACATGGAACGAAACCCAAAACAAGCTCATCCTCCAACTCGTTGACACGGCCTCCGAAGAGCCATGTGGAACCGCCGAGGGGGCACTTTTTATTGCAGCCGATGGCATCCACTCCACCTCACGCGCCCAGCTTTATCCCCACGAAGGACGACCACGCTGGGGCGGTACGGTGATGTGGCGTGGAGTGACGAGCGCTCCTAGCTTTCTGACCGGGCGTACGATGGCAATGTCCGGGATCAAAGCCAAAAAATTCGTTTGCTATCCCATCACGGACTCCTCAAATGGCCAAGTCCTGATCAATTGGATTGCCGATCTCTCCTTTCCTGCGGACTACCTTTGGAATCGGGAGGATTGGAACCGCCGTGGCAAGCTTGAGGATTTTCTGCAAGAATTCGCAGACTGGCATTTTGACTGGCTCGACATTCCAGACCTCATCCGCAACGCTGAAAATGTTTTCGAGTACCCAATGGTCGACCGCGATCCTTTGCCGCAGTGGACGCATGGGCGGATGACTTTGCTGGGGGATGCCGCGCATCCCATGTACCCGATTGGGTCCAACGGTGCGTCTCAAGCCGTCCTTGATGCCCGCATCCTCACCCGAGAAATTGCTGAAAAGGGCATGGTTCCGGAAGCGTTGGAAGCCTACGAGGCGGATCGACGTTCAGCAACCTCCAAAATCGTGTTGGCCAATCGTGCAGATGGTCCGGACAAAGTGCTGGATGTGGTCGAAGAACGCGCTCCGGAAGGGTTTGCAACCATCGAGGACATCCTCAGTCACAAGGAACTGGAGCAAACAGCACAAGCGTATAAACAGTTGGCAGGGTTCGACGTGGAATCTTTGAATGCGCGTCCCTCAATTGTGCGTAACGGATACCCCTGTATAGAAGATGGAGCATAGGAATGATGGCCTCGTAAGAAGTCCTCTGAGGTGATAAATTAGACCCTATCGGTAAGAGAACCACCTGTGCTACCCTGGGTAGGCACGACCAAGACAGGAAGCCCCAATGATCAGCCACGCCAAGATTTCCC
>PANO01000031.1 GCA_002707655.1 Deltaproteobacteria bacterium | reverse complement strand
AGGCACTTTTTAACCGTTTTGAGTTTATTCAAGGATAGGTCGCTCCAATGAAAGTTTATAAAATAATAATCACAACCAATGTAGAAAAGAATGAAATTCAGGTTCTAAAAAAATTAAAACAGGAGATTATGAAAATATTTGATCAGCCTAGGAACATTTTGAAGAACACAAAATTGGTTGAGGTTGAAGCCAAGAAACAATGATAGATTGAATTAAATTTTTAAACTCATTTCATATATTTAAATTTTTTCTCCCAGTCCACCTTTAACCCTGAGAAATCAATCTTCCGTCCTCTTGAACTCTCGTAGACAATTCTCTTCGTGCAATGCTCATAGATTACTTCTGCATTGTAATTTTTTCCATACCTATCCAAATCAATATTCCTCTGAGAATGACCCTGATGTTCATTGATGAATTTAGTGTCAACATTCGCTTGCTTCAAAGTATCAGCAACAGCATGTCTCAATGAGTGAAAAGTAACTCTTTTCCCATCTGCATCTGTTTCTATGCCTAAGTCCCGAGTGTACCTTTCATTCCAAAATTTCTGAACGCTATTAGAAAAATTGTGCCCTTTGTATGCTTTGAGTTCTTGAAAAATTCTTTCTCGTCTCTTGTTGCGTTTCAGAATCTTGAGATAATCTAAAAAATCTAAGTTCAGAATCTCATCATGAATTGGAACGATTCTTCTTGATGATGCTGTTTTGAGTCTTTTGTCAGGACGATTTGATTCTTCAAGAAGATTGAAGCACCAGATGTCTCTACCAGAATTCCTACCCTTAATCGTGATTACATTATCAAGATACAGCGAACACACTTCGTTTATTCGACAGCCAGAAAATAAACAAATCAGCGGAACCCAGTAGTAAGCAAAATTGTTTTTTTCAATTGTGAATTTCAGATAAGTTTTTGCTTCAAACAATTTCGCAATCTGCTTATCTGAGTATCTTCCACGCTCCTCTCTCGCATGTCTTTGTTTAGCTTTGCTGATTTTGATTCCGAAAAAAACATTTCTATCTGTGTATCCGTGTTGAGTAGTCCATTTGAAGAATGTAGCCAGAAAGCCAAGTGTATCATTGACTGATGTAGTCCGTAACTTATCTTTCCCTTTGATGAGATTGTTTTCTCCCATCTCTACAAGTTCATCAAATGATTTGTCTCTATACTTTGCTAATTGATTTCTTCTGCTGGGAAGGCTGCGGAGATGTTGCTTGAACAAATTGACTTTCGCTGAATTGATTTTGTTGATTGAAATGTCACCAAAATCTTCAACGAGCATTCCAAGAGCATGTGCAATCTTTTCCTTTGTTTTTAGATTGCTGTAACTCTTTTCGTCTAGATAAGCATCAATGACTTTCGAAAGTGGACTAGATTCAAGAGAACTGCTGTCTTCAAACGGTTCAGAAATTTCTTTATGTGATTGAATAATCTCTCTTTCACATATTCTTCTTTCATCTCTTGAATCTGAATAAAGATTCAATGAAAGCATCTCATCTATTTCTCCCCGAAAATCATTATCGTCACGACCTGACTTTTTTATCAGAGACCTTGCCCAGTCATACCTTAAGAGGTAGATACTCTTAAAATGTCTTCGAAGTTGCTTGTATGCTACCGACCTGGTGCTGGAGTCAAGTTCTAGACTTTCAAGTATTGATAAGAGTTTCCCATCTAACTCTTTGTCATAGTTTCTCTCGTCATTCGCAATCTTCATCATCAAAGATTGCTCTTGCTCCGAAACAGTAGTCAATCCCTTCATCTTTTTGTGAATGTCATGCTCCGAAGTGCCTTCATTGACATGATGCGCCCACAAAATTTGCTTCCGTATCTCAACCCGAAGAATCTTTTTGATGTCTTCAATAGTCAAAGATTTCGTGCCCATCCGAATTTCAGCAAATAATTCAATCGTGATTCTGTGCAGACTTTGACATACTATCTCTGCCTGTCTAGTCGTAGCAGAATTGATTGAAAGATAAAATTTGCTTCTGTTGTTGAAATGGATTTTGAGGTCTTTTGGAATGCAACAGCAAAAGAATCTGTACTTTTCTGACCTTACTGTCCTGATAATGAGATAATCTTTCATAGCGAACCTCTGATTGCGACAAGAATTGCGACAAAAACTGCGACAAAAAGTCACAGGGGTTCGCTGTGAAGCGTAAACTAGAACTGTAAAGTGCTGATTTTATTATCGAAGATATTTTGAATGGTGGAGACGAGGGGGATCGAACCCCTGACCTCAACGCTGCCAGCGTTGCGCTCTCCCAGCTGAGCTACGTCCCCAGCTTCGTGAAGTGTGGCGTCCCCAAGGGGAGTCGAACCCCTGTTCTCGCCGTGAAAGGGCGATGTCCTAGGCCTCTAGACGATGGGGACTCGCACAAAACGAAAGTCTTTTAGTCTAAAGGCAGTTGCCGGGAAGTCAATCCAATTTTTTTCGGAGGCACGAAAGTGCGGGGCTGCTCGGATGCAGATTGACCTTTTGCGCGCATCATGGCAGAAAGACAGGTCACAATCTGGTTCATCGTTTTCTCCCAGATGCCGTTGAGCGAAAACCGGGAGGACTCAGCACTCCACGGGCTGACAGTCCATAGATTCTTACGAAATCGCAATGATTGACCCTGCAATGACAAGTCCTGGCCTCAGCACCGACGAGCCGAAATCTCGGGCGTTTCTCTCGGTGCAAGAGGCGTTCATTCCCAATATCAAGGTTTTTGGGGCCGGAGGTGCTGGGGGCAACGTGGTCACCAAGATGGTGGACGTGGGCATTCGCCAAGTCGAGATGGTGATCTGCAACACGGACCTCAAGGCGCTCCAGCGCAACAAGGCGGACCACAAGATCGAGTTGGGAAAGGACATGACTCGTGGGTTGGGGGCCGGGGCACGTCCGGAAGTGGGCACAAACGCTGCCGAAGAGACCGCAAGCGAGATTGAACAGGCATTGGCTGGAGCACACATGGTGTTCATTGCAGCAGGCATGGGCGGGGGCACCGGAACCGGAGCTGCCCCGGTGGTGGCCCGGATCGCCAAGGCCCGGCAGATTCTCACTGTGGGGGTGGTCACGCTGCCGTTTTCGTTTGAGGGCAAGCGCCGCATGCAGGTCGCCCTTGAGGGGGTGGAGGAACTGCGACAGCACACTGACACCCTGCTCGTCATCCCCAATGATAAGCTTCAGGATGCTTCAACTCAGACGACCAGTCTGCTGGAGGCGTTCCACATGGTGGATTCGGTCCTCATCAACGCCATCCAAGGGATCACGGATTTGCTGAATGGGGTGGGCGACATCAACGTCGATTTCGCCGACGTGCAGACGATCATGGAGAACATGGGCCGAGCCGTGATTGGACGTGGCACTGCTTCCGGACAAGACCGACTGGAACGCGCCGTCCACAATGCCATGCACAGTTCGCTGATGGGCAATCAGGACATCCGGGGCGCACGAGGGATTCTGGTGCATGTGGTGGGGCCACGCGATACCAGCGCACTAGAGATCAACGATGCGATGACGAAGATCGCGGAATTGGCCGATGAGGACGTCAACCTGATCTGGGGTGCGTCTTTCTCCGAGGATGTTTCAGACCAGATCACTGTCACCGTCATTGCCACAGGGCTTCCGGACTGAGCCAGCGAGCGGGACTGACTTGCTTGCTGATGATATAGAGACGATCTGAGGATGAACCAGCAGTGAGTCATGGGCGGACAGCGCATCCAACTTTTTCAGACCAACAATGGCTCCTGCCCCTATCGGGAATCCGGAGTCTGGGAAAATCTCTCCTTTTACACCAGCGAGCTTTCGGACGCAGCTTACGCCTCCCTGCTCAATCAAGGATTCCGCAGAAGCGGCAACTCCATTTATCATCCCATCTGCCAAAACTGTGAAAGCTGCATCCCGATCCGGGTGGATGTCAATCGCTTTACCCCCAGCAAGAGTCAACGCCGCACTTGGCGTCGCAACCAAGATCTCCGGGTGGTGTCCCGCAGCACGGAATTCTCAGACGCCGCCTACGACCTCTACCGCCGCTACCAAATCGGTTGGCACAAGTCAGATTCAGGTTTGGACGCAGAGGATTTTCATGAGTTCTTGGTGTCGAGTCCGGTTTCCACCGAGATGCTGCACTACCACCTCGACGACCAATTGATCGGCATCGGCTGGGTGGACTGCCTGCCGCAGATGCTCAGTTCCGTCTACTTCATCTTTGATCCGGAATTTGCTGCGCGTCGGCTAGGTGTTTATTCTCTGTTGTGTGAAATCGAANACTGTCGGCGACTTGGNCTGCCGTGGCTGTACCTTGGCTACTGGGTTCCGGATTCGCAGAAGATGGGTTACAAGGCCGAATACCGCCCCGCCGAGGTGTTGNTATGTGGGCAATGGCGCTTGCTGANCCAATTTCCAGAAAACCACCAAACCAATCTGAGCATGAACGACACTCCCACCTTCACCCACTTGAGCGACGGCGACCAGCCGAGGATGGTGGACATCTCCGAGAAAACGGCCACGAAGCGCATTGCCGTCGCCGAAGCACGAGTGGCGCTAGGCCCGGAACTCGCCAAGCAACTCCGGGAAACGGGCAGCACCAAGAAGGGACCGGTGTTCCAGACAGCTGTGATCGCTGGCATCCAAGCCGCCAAGCGCACCTCGGATTGGATACCGATGTGCCACCCGCTTGCACTTTCGGGGGTGGATGTGGACATCCAACTTGCAGGAGAACACGCCTGCATTCAGGTCACTGTGCGCACCACCGGACTCACCGGAGTGGAAATGGAAGCACTCACAGCGGCCAGCGCAGCGGCACTCACGCTGTACGACATGTGCAAATCCATCACGAAGGGCATGGTCATCGAGTCCGTCCGTTTGCTGGAAAAGCGCGGCGGCAAATCCGGNGATTATCAGGCCGACTCCTGAAAGTTACTAAAACTGTTCATTCCAAGTTCGCCTTCTAAATTATCCCCAATTCTTACGGAATACTATACTTAGTCTCACTCAATGAACAGCAATGGCTCGAATTTTAAATAACAGAAATCAAATCTATTATTCCTTGTTTTACCGACAATGAAAAACGGGCTAATCCCGTATTTTTCCAGCAATAAATTCAACTAGAATACATAACCATGAGCAAAATATCCGCAACCATTATCAGTTTTAACGAAGAACAAAAAATTGAAGACTGCTTGAAAAGCTTGCTGCCGATAGTTGATGAAATCATCGTAATTGACTCTCACAGCACGGATGCCACAGTGGAAATCGCTCGCCGCTATACAGGTCATGTCTACCTTCACCCATTTTCCGGTCACATTGAGCAGAAAAACTACGCAATCAGCAAGGCTAGCTATGACTGGATCCTAAGCCTCGACTGTGATGAGCGAATTTCTCCTGAATTGAGGGAATCCATCCTAGCGATCAAGGAAAACCTAGATCAGCACGATGCCTACTGTATGCCTCGCAAGACATTCTATGTTTACCGCTGGCTCAACCACGTCTGGTACCCGGATCGCAAAATTCGCCTATTTCACCGTTGCAAGGCGCACTGGGGAGGATTGAATCCGCACGATAGAGTGGAAGTTGATGGNAACAAAATCATATTGTTAACAGGAGATATTTTTCATTACTCCTTCGATTCGCTGTCCCACCACCTGCAAACCGTTGATAAATTCAGTGAAATTAGCGCTCGTGAAATCATCAATAAAAACAAAAAGATTACCCTNATTTCCCCTCTAGGTCATGCTGTTTTCGCATTCATACGTCTTTATTTTCTCAAGCGGGGTTTTCTTGATGGNTTCGCCGGNTTTGTCGTTTCCGTATTATCATTCATGCATGCTTTTCTCAAATACAGCAAAGCNATTATTATGCATCAGNAACAGCAATTNNANCAACAAAAATCGGATTCTTCAGTTTGAATCATT
Source organism: Deltaproteobacteria bacterium (assembly GCA_002707655.1). Next base: position 14,030 of record PANO01000031.1, on the reverse strand, counting down.
CAGTTTTCTTTCATTTGAGAAACATCACAGTTTTTTAATTGATGATAAAGCTCAACATACGCATTAGTCATTCGGCCGACATTAAATCCGAGAGCTATGTTTTTTCCATTTTTNCCAAATTCAAATCTCTTTCCCTGATGATCAATCAATTCTATAATTTGTTGAGCGATCAACTCAAATTCTCTCACCTCACTTAAATAACCATTACAACCATCTTTCACCAACTCTGGAATTCCTCCTGCACGAGTAGCAACTATCGGTTTTTTCAGATGCATCGCATCAATAATGGTAGTGCATAAACCCTCTTCTTTCGAAGTTATTACGAAGATATCCATCGCTGAAATCAATTCATACACATCCGATCTAAATCCAGTAAAGATTACACTACCTTTACAAGAAAGAGAATTAACATAGCCCTGAATTTCCTGATACAGAGGTCCATCCCCGACGAGCAACAATACTGTATCATTTCTTTTGTGACAAATCTTGTCATACGCTTTGATCAACGTGTAGTGATCTTTGTGATCTGCAAAATTACCAAGGTTGCCAACAATAGTTTTCCCGTTGAACTCTGCCCGTATTCTGCGGACAGCCTCCTGATCAACACTATTGGGAAAATACACTCCATCGTAGATGACATCGATTTTGGATTCCGGAATACCATCATTTTTCAATATATTTTTGACTGCCCCACTGATTGCAACTAGGCGATCAAGCCAGCGGTTACGATACTTCCTTACGCTCAGCCATCCTTTGTTTACGCTGAAATCAACTCTTCTTGTGTGAACATGTCGGACCTTCGACCTCAGCATTCGAACAAATAATGAAGGTGTGAGTGCGTGAGCATCATGAGAGTGAATGATATCCGGTTTAAAATCATCAACAATTTCGAGAATTAACCGAACAAAACTAAAATCCAGTTCATTCCGGTACCTGACGGAATAATAGTTTTCCGTCAACCTGTCCTTGAAAACTCCTTTTTCATTACAAACAATTCGACTGTCATGCCCTCGTTCACGAAGAGCGTCGTGCAGAAAAAGAGCCTGTCTTTGTCCGCCACGCCATTCTTTTCCTGTATCGACATGTAGTATTTTCATAGGTAGCTTGATTTCGGACTATCGCTGGACAACAACAGAACCCATTGGGGTTCCCACGCCAACCGTTGGTATCCGGACCACCCACGGTGCCGACCTTCCGGTTCATAAACCAGCACCTCATCCACATCTTGGTACAGTCGGACTAGCGGCTCGGTGTAGTTGCGGGCCAGAAAACTGATTTGGACTTCCGGAAACGCAGCTTTGAGCGCAGTTGCGGCGGGGAGTGTGAGCACCGTGTCGCCGATGCGATCCGTGCGGATGAGCAGAATGCGCTTCATAACCGAGGGCGGCAGCCTTTGTTTTGGTCCGGTATTGAGATTGACATGGGCCGTGTCCTTGTTATATTTTTCGTTTAAACAAACCTTCACCTAAAAGGAGAACCATGAAATTACTGCGATTTGGGCGAGCAGGCAAGGAGAAGCCCGGACTGCTGGACGAGCAGGGCAAAATCCGTGACCTCTCCGGGGTCATCGCGGATCTAGGGGGCGATGCCCTGCTGCCTCGGAGCCTTGACAAGCTCATCAAACTCAAGCCGGAGAAACTTCCGCTCGTCAAGGGGCGTCCAAGAATCGGGCCGTGCGTGACCGGAGTGGGCAAACTGATCTGCATCGGCCTCAACTACTCTGACCACGCCGCTGAAACCGGTATGGAAGTACCGCCGGAACCCGTGGTTTTCATGAAGGCAACGAGTGCGATTATCGGTCCAAACGACGATGTAGTCATTCCCAAAAAAGCCAAGAAGATGGACTGGGAAGTGGAATTGGCTGTGGTGATCGGCAAGCCTGCGAAGTATGTCACCAAAAAACAGGCGCTGGAGCATGTGGCGGGTTACTGCGTGGCGAACGACGTTTCCGAGCGCGGGTTCCAGCTTGAACGAGCAGGGCAATGGACGAAGGGCAAGAGTTGCGACACCTTCGGCCCGATTGGCCCGTGGCTCGTCACGGCGGACGAAGTTCCAAACCCGCAAAAGCTCGGCATTTGGCTGGAAGTGGACGGCAAACGCTACCAAGACGGCACCACCAAAACGATGGTCTATGGCATCGCGCACCTGATCTCCTACCTCAGCCAACTCTTCACGCTGGAAACCGGCGACATCATCTCCACCGGTACCCCGCCTGGAGTTGGGCACGGCAATAAACCCAACCCTGTTTATCTCAACGCCGGGCAAGAAATGCGGTTGGGGATTGACGGTCTTGGGGAACAGCGCACGATGGTCGTCAAGGATCAGTGAGGCCGCATGCCTTCCCGGAAAGTTGGGAAGCGCAACTTGTAATCCATTTCCCGGAGTAGTCGCTGGTTGTCGATGCGGCGCTCCGGGGCATTTTCTGGCAACACGCTTTTCGATTGTTCCGGCAGCATTTCCGGGTTCAACTCTGGGTGGTGCTGCACCAGCCACTCTGCCACTTCCCATGAGGATCGTGCTTCCTGATCCACCGCGTTGACACAACCCGGCCCCTCCGGATGCTGCACCAGCCAAGCCACGATTCCCGCCAAATCACAGACATGGATGCGGTGCGTCAACTTCGGTGTTTCCGGAATCCCCTTTCCTGCCTTGAGGCGTTCCACCAAGTTGCGACCGGGCCCGTAAATCCCTCCGGGCCGCACGACCTGCACCTTGAAAAACTCGCACAGCACCTGCTCCGTTTGCAGTCGAAGTTGGCCAGATGGCGAATCTGGGCGGAGTGGCATGTCCTCGTTCCACAACCCCGGCTGACGGGGGTAAACGCCTGTCGTGGAAATGTAGATGAGCCGTTGCTGCTGCGGACGGTTCTGCTGCATCCACACCCCCCAAGCTCGCAAGCGCAAAGCTTCGTTTTCGGGATTTTTCTCCACTGGAGGAATGGTGAGAAGCAGCACCGTAGCATCGTTGGGCAACTGCTGGAATGATTCGGGATTTTCCCAATCAAAGCAGTGCTGGGCAAAGGTGAGTCCAGCCACTTGGTGACCCCGCCACGTTCCCCATGAATCCGGAGTAAAGGTGTGTTCTCTCAGCAGGGTTTGTCCAAGGAAACCGAGTCCGAGGACTCCAATTGGGGAGGGATTTCCACTCATGGTTTTAGTGCGTTTTTCGGATTCAGTGTCACTCGGAGGGTGCCTTGGCGCACTGGCGTTCCGCGCAATTCCACCTGCTCAAGTGCGAGCAGGGTTGCTGACTGCACCTCGGGACGCTGGGCAAAACGATCCCGAATCGTCCGCAACGCCTTGGGATTGAGTGTCAGCAGAGTGAGTTCCATTCCTGCGGGTTGGTAGCTGAACTGGGCTACCCAAGCACCCCGCACGAGTTGTAGCCACAACTCCACCTGATGGAAACTCATAGCCGGGCGCACATAAGTTTCGTCCCACAGGTTTTGGAGTTTCTGCACCTGCGCTTGTTGCTGCTGCAAAACTTGCCAGGCCTCCTGCTCCTGTAAGCGGGCTTGCAGAAACTGGTTTTGCGAGGCCAGTTCGGTGTGCAAGCTTTGAAGCTGTTGCTCGCTGTCTCGCCACAACCCCACACCCCAAGCAAGCACGACAAGCAGCAGCAGCGACAGCCCCGCTTCAACCCAGGGAAAGGGCTTCCGGACACGGTTCATCCACAGGAATCCCCGGCTGGGATGCTTGGCAAATCCGGGCCATGCCTGCAGCAAGGTCTGCATTTCAAGCGTATCCGAAGCGGTGGATGGCGTTCCGGATGCTTCGGTTTCAAGGGAGAGCCGTGTGTGTGTGATGGAGTCATTGCGTGTACCAAAGTGATCGGCGGCCCAAGTGGTCGCTGCAGCTTGTGGAAGCTGCGGGAGTTCGCAAATCTGTAGAAAGACTCCTTTCTGCTGCTCAACAAAGCAGGATTGTTCCAGCCCGGAGAGCAAGAGTTTGGAAGGTTCGTCCGGAAGCAGGTGAAACCACCCGGCAACTAGGGGGACCACCTGCAACTGGACTCGAAACTGCTGGCGGAATGCTTGTACCAGTTGCAGAGTTGCCGAACTAGGGCGGGCATAGAACAAGCCGATCCGGTCATGCTCTCCGGATTCAAAAAACTGCAAACCGATGGGGGCTGAGTCCGGGAGTTTGGTGAGCCGGGAAAGTTGGGCTTGCGCGTAGTGGTACGCCTCTTCGTGGGACGGCTGGGCGATGGTTTCGAAGCCTACTTGCACCCACGGAAACTCCAGCCACGCCGCCGCCTGTTTGAAGCGCAATGCCTTGCACTGGACCAGCACTTCATCCGGAGTCAAGCGGAGGTCCAGCGCCTGATGGGTGGTGGCGCCTTGGTCGCTGACGAGACCGAGGGTTTTTTCTCCAAGCACGAGGTGCAGGGGGTTTTGGCGAGTGAACCGGAAGGGCACGGTAGGGGGAATTGCGAATTTCAGAAGCTGTGCAAAAACGCCAGCCACGGTGACTTGCACAAACAGGCTTGCTGGAGCAGGACGGTGCTAACTCCACCCAAACAGAGGAACGGGGCAAACGGAATCCGGGTTTGCAGCAGAGGTTGGCGAGTGCGCAACAGCACAAACCCGCCAATGAGAAGTCCGGACAGGGCGGCAATGAGGACGGTGGTGAGCAAGCCCTGCCACCCCACCCAAAGACCGATCAGCCCCAACACGGCGGGATCGCCCTCCCCCAGCCCCTCGATGCCGCGCACGGCGGCATAAAGCATCCCCAGCCAGTAGAGCCCTCCAGCTCCGAACACCCCGCCGAGCAACAGCTCTATTGTGCTGGCAGGCACAAACAAAACAGACCAACCACTCTGGAGCAAGGCGGTGAGGGCGATCAAACGAATGTCAATGGTGAGGTACCGCCAATCCCACCACGCGATGCCCGTCAGGGCGGCCAGTAGGAGGCTGTCGCTTAGCAGTCGCCCATAATCCTGCCGAAGCATCCCCAGAATCGCCGTGGTTGCAATGAGAGCAAGAATAACGGCTCTCGGTAGCCTTGCGTCTAAAAGCTCGCCTGTGTCGAGAGCAGAGGATTCTGGAACTTCGGGATCGAGCGCAAATGCGGCAGGGATTCGTCGCAACCACCACTGGAGGACAAGCGTTGCCGTGATTCCCGCCGTGATGCCTGCCCCGATCCAGCTGAATTCCGTGGGCATGGCCGCACCTCCTTATGTGGGTTAATCAGATGCCGGGATGGTGAAGCCCAAGGTGCCGCGCTCCACTCCAAACAGTCCGAGGTTGTCTGTGGCCGCACGAATCACCACTTTGCAGTTGAACAGCCGATCCTCCGGATGAGGCGGTTTGAGGGTGCCTCGTACCACGGCTTTCCCATCGCGTTTCAGCGTCACCAGTTCCGGGAGGTCGAGTCCGTAGTAGTTGGTGCTGAGGCGGATCAATCCCGGTCGGTCCACCCGATCGTTGCGGCCTCGGCGTACCAGATTCACCCAAAACTCAAGCGGAGTGTCGGTGGTCAATTTCTGGATTTTCAGTGGCACCACCAGCTTCAGGTGCAGGGCGTGGGGCACCGGGTTCACGGTCCGGAAGAGCTTGTCGTTGACTTTCGCTCGGTAAATCCGGGAGCCTGTTTTCAGCAGCAGAGTTGAAGCACGGTTGCGGACTCGCACGGAATTTGCGGCCACCACGACGCTTGTGCGCGACTTAGTGGCCTGAACCTGAAACTCAGCTTTCCCGGATTCAATGCTGAGTGTGGGAGTCGTCAACTGGTGGTGGGCCGAACGCTGCCGAAACCAAGCACTGAGCGTGCCGTGGTAGAGCGTGATCTGAAGGCTTCCGCTCGGAGTGAGCGTTCGCTCTGCCTTGCGGACGAGGTGCAGTTGCGTTTTTTCCAGCACCCGGATTTCCGAGCCGTCCCTGAGCAAGAGTGTCACCTTGCCGTCATCCAGAGTACGGAGGTGATGGTTGGAGGAAAGCAACGCCCCCTCTGTGACTTTTTGGGTCGTCTGCTGCTGATCCTGCCACACCCGCACTTCCCCGGACACTTGGGACAGCACAGCGATGGGGACTGCGCTGACGCAGCTCGGCGCAAGGCAGAGCAGGGCACTGACGAGCAACGGAAACGTGCGGGTTATCCGACGGATACGCATCAGCGCTGGCGGCGGTAGAATTCTTGGAGTGGCGACAGAATCAAGTCCGGGTGCCAAAGCCCGTGAGTGTACTGGATTTTTGGTAGGATCGTGTAACGCCCATTGGGCAGCTGACGCCCGGCTTCTCGAACCGACAGAAAGCGGGGTTCGGAGGTGGCCGTGAAAAGCTGAGTGGAGACCCGGATCGAGTTGAGCTGTTCGCTGGCCCCTTCCCAACGGCAGGACTCGGTTAAGCTGATTGAATACACTTCCGGATTCCCGTTGGCGATTTGCTCCTGCTGCTCGCTGGAAAGGTGTTCTTCTGAGCGCCACTGTTGGAGGTACGCAGCAATGTGCCCGTCGCGGAGCTGGCTTCGCGACTCCTCCAGCACCTGAAGTTCGTCGATCAACGGATAAGGATGTGCTCCGGCGGCGGCAAGGGTGCGGATGCTCTCGGGGTGCGAGACCGCCAGAGAAAAGCCCACCTGCGCCCCAAGGCCAAATCCGAGAAAGTGGGTGTAGTCCACTTGAACCTCGCGGAGGACCTCCAGCACATGCGCCGCACGGGCGCTGATGGAGTAATGCTCGGATTCCAAAGGGGCATCGCTGCGGCCTTGCCCAAGGGGCTCGATGACCACGAGCCGGAAGGTTTCCTGTAATTGCTCGATGTAGCCTGTCTGCCACCAGGTATCCAGATTCACTAGAAAAGGTCCATGCAGAAACAGGTATGGCCCCCGTTCTCCAGCAGTCTCGTAGTGGATGCGTTGGTGGTTGGCGATCACAAACGGCATGGTCAGTCCTCCAGAGCTTGCATCCGGGACAGTTCGGCCTCGGTGGGTTTGTGCCGCCAGCGCCGATGGAACCATGCCCACTGCTGCGGGTGCTGCCGGATGAGCGATTCCATGTGCCGGTTCAGGCTGCGGGTGATGCGGAACACCGCGTGATCCTCGTCTTCTTGGGGGAGTTTTTTCTGCACTCCGAGGTCAGTCAGGTGCAGCCGGAACCGACCGTCCTGCTCCCGGACAAAGAGTCCGCTCACCACAGGTGCTCCGCTCATGAGAGCAAAAGCAGTGGCACCGATGGGCGTCTTCGCGGGCAAGTTGAAAAAAGGAGCCCAAATGCTAGGAACGTTGGTGTCTTGATCAATCGCCAGCACAAACACCTCGCGATTCTGGAAACACTGGAGGATTTTTCCCAGCGCCTTTGAGTCTCCACGAGGTACAATCTGCATCGGTCCGCGCTCCCGCATTGCTTGTAGCCTTTGGTTGATCCGGGGTTCCGGGACATTGGCAACGGCGGCGACCATTGGCTGGTTCAGATGTTCGGCAAGGACACTGAAGAGTTCCCAGTTGCCCAGATGCAGGGTCAGCACAATCACACCCTTTTGCTGCTTGAGGGCGTTTTCCAGCACTTGGGGATTCTCGATGCTCAGCCAATCTTCTGGAGCCGCTGCAATCTGCGACATGCCCAAGAACTCAAACAAAAACTGTCCAAAACTCTGGAAGCACTCCCGGCACCACTGCTTGCGCTCCATCGTGCTCACCTCCGGGAAGACCCGTTCCAGTTGTGTGTCGGCAATGCCTCGGTCTTTTGGGAACAGGAAGTACACCAGTAACCCGATGAAGCGGCCCAGCCGTTGAAGCTGAGGCACAGACAGCGTTTGCCCCAGCCACGCTCCAAAGCAGAAAATGCGGTACTCGAGCTCTCGACGGAAGGAAGTGGCCCAAGACGCACGATGCTTCCGGAAGGGTTCGTAGGAAATGGAATCGGCAGCATCAGCGGTCTCAAACCCAAGAGGGTCGCGCTCCATAGAACTGGACGTGTCCGGACTTTCGCTGCTGAAGATCGGAGTTGCCGCCATCTCAGTTATTGATGATTTGGGTGAGGTACTCGCGGACAGCACCCGCCTGAGCAGGAAGCACGGTGCAGCGCGTCTCTAAGTTCTCCAATTCGGCAAGCGGTGGCGGCAGTTCCGGAGTCGTGCCTGCGGCTTTTTGAACTGCCGAACCGAACTTGGCAGGATGGGCGCAAGCAAGGCAGACCACCGGGCCTTCCAAGTCCACCTGTTTGGCGGCTCCAACCCCAACTGCCGTGTGGGGATCGAGCAGGTAGCCGTGTTCCTCGTAAGCCTCCCGGATGGCCCTGAGCGTTCCGGCTTCGTCCACTCGTGCGGAGCCAAAGGNGGCTTGCGCTGTTTTCAAACGCTCGCCCTCAATGGTGAGGCGTCCGGTTTCCTGAAAATCCTGCATCCAGTGTTTGAGTTGNNCCGGAGAGCGANCGCCGAGGTCAAAGAGGTAGCGCTCAAAATTGCTGGAGATCTGGATGTCCATCGAGGGACTCAGCGTCTGATGGACTCTGGCAGTGTGGTACTCTCCTTTGCTGAAGAAGCGGTGCAGGATATCGTTTTCATTGGTGGCGACGACAAGCCGACGGATCGGCAGCCCCATCTGCTGGGCGTAGTAGCCTGCGAGGACGTTGCCGAAATTCCCGGAGGGGACGACGAAATTGATNGCCTCCCCAGAATTGCGGGAAACCCGCCCCCACGCATAAAAGTAGTACACGATTTGGGCGAGGATGCGTGCCCAATTGATCGAGTTGACCGCACCGAGGTGGTGCCGGGCCTTGAACTCGAGATCGCCGAACAGTTCCTTGACGATGCGCTGCGCGTCGTCGAACGAGCCTTCCAGCGCAATGTTGTGGATGTTGGCATCCAGAACGGTGGTCATCTGCCGTTCCTGCACCGGACTCACTCGCCCCTTGGGNTGCAGCATGAACACGGAAATGCCCTCGTGTCCGCGCATTCCATGGATCGCGGCACTGCCGGTGTCTCCGGAAGTTGCGCCGAGGATGCGCAAGGGCTGCTGCCGTTTTTTCAGGACATGCTCAAAGAACTGGCCCAGTAACTGAAGCGCTACATCCTTGAACGCAAAGGTGGGACCGTGGAACAGTTCCAGCAGGTGCAAACGGCCAAGGGTACGGACAGGCGTAATATCCGGGTGTGTGAAGTTACGGTAGGCTTGCTCGATTTGGGCACGGAGGTCAGCTTCCGGAATAGCCTCTCCGATAAAACTCCGGACGATTGCAAGGCTGAGTTCCTGATAGGACAGCTTGCGCCACTGTGGGAGTTGAGCCTGCACCTGCGGCAGTGCATCCGGAATCAANAGGCCACCGTCCTCGGCCAGCCCCGCAATCAGGGTGTCCTCAAAGGACAGCCCCCGNATGCCTCCACGTGTACTCAGGTAGCGCATGATGTGTGCTTGAGGTTGTGACCTGTGCGAAAGTGTGGTACCACCATGAACCACGTTAACTTCACAGGGATATGCTGATTCAAAGACTGCTCGCCGCATGCGGTTGGGGAACGCTGCTTTTGCTGCTCGCCTCCACGGCACCAGCGCAATCGTTCCCGGTCATTCCGGAATTCCAACTGTATCAATCGGTAGGAACACGAGGGAGTATGTATACCACAGGTGCTGCCGGGTTCGCCATTCATTTGTTTGACGAAGGCGGTGGCGATCCGGGGCTTTACCTCCAGCTTTTAGTGCTGCGAAGCCCTAAGTCGTTTTTGGGATTTGCCTCACAAATTGGTGGGCTGAAGCCACTTGAGGACGGTTCCGGCTACGAAATCGGCCTGCACAATCGCTGGAGCGAAGTTTCTAGAAAAGCGGCCAGNCTGACCTACCGCAATCTGGAGTGGAAGTCGGTGATGGTTGACGGAGTGGCAGGGCCTTCCGCCAAAGCGGAGGTGCTGCATCTGGGCTGGAGTTGGACCACATGGGACACCTACCCTGTCGTTTGGCTGCTAGGGCTGGACCTCGCGTCCCTCAAACTTCCGAAAAACTCGGGAGGCGAAGCCCAACTCGCACTCGGCATCCGTACCGGATTTTGATCAGTTGATCGGCATGTTGGCCCGAGTCAGGGCGTCCTGCACGGTTTGTTGCTCTTGCTTGCGAAGCACAAAATCGCTGCTGAAGATCATCAACGCCTGTTCAGACAAGGCGTTCNCCAAAAGCTTGGCTTCGTCCATGCCCAGCAACCCACGCACCAACCGAGNGAACATNTTTTTTGGNGTTTCAAAGGAACCCNTCCTGAGCNTCAGGTACTTNTCCATCGGTCCAGAAATCTCGAAGCGTCTGCCCTCAGCGTCGTAAGGGTAAGCCTNCCCTNCNGGATTGAAATACCCGGAAGCCAAAAACTTCAGGCGCACAAAATTCAGTAGAAAATCNATAGTCTCCCGGCTTTCGTGCAGGTCATTTTCTAGGTNGAGAATGGGANCNCCATCGGGATCGAACTGCGCCTCCAACTTGTCNAGAACGTTGAAGAACATGTGGGGGTGAGTCAGGACCTGGAGGAGCATCTTGGCGCGTCGTGAGCGCGGGATGTCCTTCAGTGTCGCCTTGAGAATCACCATGATGTTGGACGGGAGAGGATCGAAGTGGCTTTCCCCGGTTGCCCCCTGATGCAACTGGTGCTGGAGCAGCCCCTGAGAGAGCGTTTTTTCCTTCTGAGCAGCAACTACGCCAGTCGCAGGGCTTGTGGATTCCCGGCTCGCAAGCTCTTTGGCGGCTCCTTCTTTGACCTTCAGGCGTGCCCGGACGGGTTCCAATTCCTGATGCAACTCCTTAAGGAATCTCCGTTCCTCGGTTCCCACCGAGTCCAGCATTTCAGTAACCATCCATTCCAGTTCCTCTGTTTGGGATTGGCAAATGTTCAGACGCTCTTGAGCCGCCTCCGGAATCTGCTGCACAATCTCGGTGAGCTTGGTTTTTTTCGCCTCGGAAGCAGCATCGTCCTTCACCACTGCCCGGAGTGCGTCTTGGGTTTCCTGCATCTGCCACATGGTGGTAAGCAACTGATCGAAAACAAGTGAGACGCTACCAAGCACCATGCACGCAGAAGAAAGCGAAGTCCGCTCCTCATAAGCCTTGTGGAATCGCTGAAACAACGCAATCCCTTGCATGTCGGGGGCTTGCAGGATGAGTCCGAGATGGTCGTTGAGACGCTCCTCATATTCCTCCAAGTGCAGCCGACTTTCATCCACCAGCGTGATGCCGTGGGCAACCCCCTCAATGACCACCCGCTCAAAAAGTCCGGAACGCTCAACATGGTTGTTGAGGTTCACCAGAACCTGCTGTCGTGTTTGGGCAACCCGCACGGCTTTCTGGAGCAATCCCCGGATGGTCTCCAACGTTTTCTGGAGGAATGTGTGGGTGATGCTACGGGCGGAGGCGTTGTTGTAAATCTTGCCGAAGGAGATGGAGAGATTGTTGAGCACGGACGCAATTTGCGAAAGGACATCGTGGGCTTCTTGAAGGGCGCTCACGATCAGTTGTAGCTGAGATTGCGCGTCTGCAGTTTCCTTGTCGAACTGCGCTATCCCGGACTCTAGGTTCTCTGCACAAAGGATCTCCATCCGGTCATTACAGATTTTCAGGTAGCGAATCGGCTCAAGCGAGACGTAGAGCAGTTCCAACCGGAGTTGCGCGTCGGTCTGTATCACCTCTTCCAGTGAGGCGCTAGTCCGGAGTTCGTTGGCATTGGTAGTGGATTGCAAAGCGAGGCGTTGCTTGAGTTGATCCAGTTGCTTGTGAAGGTGTTCGGAATCCACGCTGTCTTGCTCTGCTTCTGGAGCCGATTTCATGGAGTTCGCCTGAGCTTGCTCTTCAAGCTCAAGCATCTTCCGGGCGAATTGAAAATACTTGTACACCGCTTGAAGTTCCTCCACCGAGAGGGGGTGGCCGGTGTCCTTGAGCTTGCTATTCGCAAGCAGTTCCTGCACAAGCCCGGAGGCTTTCTGGTGCAGTTCGAAAAACTGTTGTTTGGCCTCGTCATCGACCGGGGTGGACAGCGGATTCCGGACCCACCGACCTTGCTCTTCAATACCAATCCTGATCCGTTCCACTTCTTGCCACGAGAGCGCAAGGGCATTTCCGGGAGAGATGCCGCGCGATTCGGTCATGTAGAATCCGTGGTCGAGGCTCATGTGGATGCAGTGCGAGAGGTGAGAGATTTGTTTGCCCATCGCAATGTACTTCGCCGCCTGTTGCTGGAAGAGGTGCGGTGTGCGACACTGTTCGTAGAGTCGGGCGAAGGTTTGGTTGATGAGCTTGAAGGTCGCCGCGATGGCCTGCTGCTCCTCCCTAGGAACGAACCAGCGATGCTCCGGGCTGAGGGCCGCCCGCACAAACTGGCTGATCGCCTGAGCCTTGTGCTGNGCGTCTTGAACCTGCGAAACGGGCTGGCGTTGCTTCTTCAGAGACGATTGGATTTTCTTGGCTTGTGCAAGGACAGCTTGATCACTCACGAGATTCTCCAGAGAATAANNAGTTGCGGGTACGGAACTTCGTTTATTAAACTGCTCATGGCTAAATACTGAACTGATCTGGTGAAAACCACGATGGGAAAACTGCTAGACCATATCGCACAACCACGGGATGTTCAACTTCTCTCTTTGCAGGAGTTGGGACAACTTGCACAAGATTGCCGTGATCGCATCGTCGAAGTGACCAGCAAACGTGGGGGACACCTCGCCTCGTCCCTAGGCGCGATCGAACTGACAGTGGCCTTGTTCAAGGTGTTCAATCTGGAACAGGATCGGCTGCTCTGGGANGTGGGGCANCAAGCCTATGCATACAAGCTGCTGACCGGACGGAACGAGCGTTTTGAAACTTTGGCTCAACAGGGGGGGATCAAGAAATTCCTCTCCCGGGATGAGAGTCCTTATGACCATTTTGGGGCGGGGCACGCCTCGACGTCCATCTCCGCCGGAGTCGGCATGGTCGTTGGTCGGGATCTTCAGGAGCAGTCGCATCAGGTGATCGCGGTCATCGGCGATGGCGCCATGACTGGAGGCTTGGCGTTTGAAGCGCTCAACCACAACGGTTTCCTCGACAAGCGCATGTTGGTGATTTACAGCGACAACGGCATGAGCATCGACCCCAACGTTGGCGCACTCTCCAAGTTCATCACCCGTATCAGCATCTCCAAACCCTACAACATCATCCGGGAAGAGGCACTGGAAATGGCTACGAAAGTGCCCTTCTCCAAAACCGTCCACAGCGGACTCCAGCGGATACACGATTCGGTGAAGTCGTTCTGGTCTCCCGGAATGCTNTTTGAGCAGTTGGGCTGGCGTTACTTTGGACCCGTCGATGGGCACAACCTCAAGGATTTGNTCGATCTGTTGGAACACGTCAAGGAACTGGAAGGACCTATCGTGGTCCACGCCTTGACGCAAAAAGGCAAGGGCTACAAACCTGCGGAGGGAGACGCCTTTAAGTACCACGGGGTGAAGCCCTTTGTTCCGGAAAGCGGAGAGTTCATCANCAAAAAACCGGGNNNGGTCAAGGAANNCAGCTACTCCAAGGTGTTCGCAGACAAGCTCGGNGANTTGATGGANCANGATCCNNAGGTGANGGTTTCCAGCGCAGCGATGGTGAGTGGAACTGGTATTCTGGACCTGCAANCGAAATTTCCGGAGCGNGTGTTGGATGTAGGCATCGCAGAAGGACATGCGGTGACTTCGGCAGCAGGAATGGCCACCACTGGGATCAAGCCCTTCGTGGCGATCTACTCGACCTTTCTTCAGCGTGCGCTTGATCACATCATCCACGATGTTGCTGTGCAGCGGCTCCCCGTGCGCTTCATGCTGGATCGGGCCGGCTTGGTGGGAGCGGATGGTCCCACCCACCACGGCGCCTATGACCTCACCTACCTCCGGATGATNCCGGAAATGGTGGTGATGGTTCCNAANGANGGNGCGGAATTGCGGCGCATGGTCGAATTTNCGCANNGGNATGANGANGGNCCCAGNGNGGTGCGCTACCCCCGNGGNNACACCGCGAGTTTGGACGAAAGCTCCGTGCCACCCATTGAGTTGGGGAAAGCCCACTTGTTGCAACCCGGAAGGGATGTGGTGTTGCTGGCAGTATGAACGATGGTTG
>PANO01000030.1 GCA_002707655.1 Deltaproteobacteria bacterium | reverse complement strand
CCAGTTCCAGCACCTGCTCCTCGATGATGGAGCGGTGCTTGCGGGCTTCCTCGAGTTGCTTCTTGCTGGCAACGAACTCCTTCTCGTTGCGGATGCGTGGAACCTGCTGCTCCAGCTTGGCGATAAAGGCATCTTGAAGTTCCAACTTCCCGCGCAGTTCTCGGCCTTGTACTGCTAGCACCCCCTCGTGTTGCTCTTTTCCTTGCACAATGTCCAACTGCCGGTCATGCTCGCTGCGGGCAATACCAATCTGCTCATCGAGCGTACGGATTTGACCTCGGAGTTGGATCAGTTCACGGTCAGCTTTAGCAAGGTCAATGACAGGCTGGATGGTTTCGGGCATGGATCCTTTTCTTAAGCACAAATCAGGTGAATCCGACAGACTCACCTCTAGGAAGGCAATTTATCATTGTTCCAAGATTGGCAGGGATTTACAACCTTAATCCAGCAGTAGTTCGCCAATCTGGATGGCGTTGAGCGCCGCACCCTTGTAGAGTTGATCTGCGACCACCCAGAAGGTGAGTCCGTTGGGGTGAGAGAGATCCTTGCGGATGCGCCCCACATAAGTGTCGAGCGTTTCGGCAATATCCCACGGCATCGGGTACCCCCCCGGAACCTGCTCGTCCAACACTCGAATACCGGGAGCCTGCTCCAGCACCTGCCGTGCCTTTTCCGGAGCAAGGGGCTGTTCGGTTTCGATCCAGACGGCTTCGGAATGCGCCCGCAACACCGGAACCCGCACACACGTCGCTGAAACCGGCAGGTCCGGAAGCGACATGATCTTTTGCGTCTCCAGCACCATCTTCATCTCTTCCTTGGTGTAGCCGTTTTCCTGAAAAACGTCAATGTGCGGAACAAGGTTGAAGGCGATTTGCGCCGGAAAGGCTGAAACCTCCATTAGCTCGCCCTTGGCCCACGCCCGCACTTGCGCCTGCAATTCCTCCATGCCCTTGGTCCCAGCACCGGACACGGCTTGATAAGTTGAAACCACCACGCGCTTGAGTCCCGCCGCTTGGTGCAGTGGATTAAGCGCGACCACCATTTGAATCGTTGAGCAGTTGGGGTTGGCGATGATGCCCTTGTGCTGTTTGGCGGCTTCGGCATTGACCTCTGGAACCACCAGTGGCACCTCCGGATCCATGCGGAAAGCGCTGCTGTTGTCAATCACGACTGCTCCGGCGTTGACCGCATGCGGGGCGAACTCCTTGCTGCGATCGCCCCCTGCGGAGAAGAAAGCGAGGTCAATGTCCTTGAAGGAATCCGGGGTCAGTTCTTTAACCGGAAGGCTCTCTCCCCGGAACTGGAGCGTTTTTCCTGCGGAACGGGCCGAGGCCAGTAACCGCAGGCTTTGCATGGGGAAGTTCCGAATTTCCAGCAACTTGAGGAATTCGGCCCCCACCGCGCCGGTCGCCCCGGCAATCACTACTCGTGGAGTCATAAGTTTTTGGTTTCGGTTTTTAAGGCGGATCACTCCTCGTAGAGGCTGATCTTGAAATGCCTTCGGCACATCGAAACATAAGAGTCGTTGCCGCCAATCTGGATTTGTGCCCCGGCGCGGACGGAGTGGCCCTGCTCGTCCAGCCGAACTACCATCGTCGCCTTGCGTCCGCAGTGGCAGATGGTCTTGATCTCGCACAATTCATCGGCCCATGCAAGCAGATGACGACTGCCCTCAAACAATTCTCCCTGAAAGTCGGTGCGCAATCCGTAGGCAAGGACTGGGATTTTCCGCTGGTCCACGACCTCGCTGAGTTGGTACACCTGCGCTTGCGTCAGAAACTGAGCTTCGTCAACCAACACGCAGTGCAACGGATCCTTCGCCAATCGGGAGTTGGTCAATTCTAACAGATTCTGCTCCGGAGTGAAATTCTCTGCCTCCGTTTCTAGCCCAATCCGAGAATGGATACGGGCACCGTAGCGGTCGTCAAGGCGCGGCTTGAGGACGAGCGTGTTCATCCCGCGTTCGCGGTAGTTGTAGGCAGACTGCAAGAGGGTGGTGGTCTTTCCCGCGTTCATCGCGGAGTAGTAGAAGTAGAGCTTGGCCATTTTGGGCAGATGCGCTTCGCCCCCCGGAAGGCCGGGGTCCGGGCATGGAAGTTGCTGAGGTTCTGTAAAGCCCTGGGGAGCGGTTTCCTTCCGCCTGAATCCACTCGATGAATCCATGAAGTGAGCCCAACAGACCGTCGTAAAGTCCCGGACTCGTCCATTTCACCCCAGAGCAGATACTACTCTAGCCATACTCTCCTGTAACATTCAAGCAGCTTTCTGAAACATTCATCGACAGACTCGTCTGGAGGGTGGTGACTGTTAAGCTGGCTCCACCAAAATCGCCCGCAAGTCGTTGACGTTCGTCAGACTTGGACCAGAAACCACCAGTCCGTTCACCTGNTGAAAAAACGAATAGGCGTCGTTGCGGCTCAGAAATTCGGCAGGCGAGAGGTCAAGGGTTTCCGCCTGTGAAAAAGTTTCCGGAGTGAGAATGGCGCCCGCGTTGTCCTCGGAACCGTCAATGCCATCGGTGTCGCAGGCAAGCGCAGCAATTCCGGGTAGCCCGCGCAAGTCGTCCAGCAAGGCCAGCGCGAATTCCGAGTTGCGCCCGCCCTTGCCCTTGCCGCGCACCGTCACCGTGGTTTCACCTCCGGAGAGGATCACCGCCGGAGGCGCGACAGGCTGCTGATGCGTCTGGATTTGACGGGCGATGGCCGCATGAACTTTTGCTACATCACGGGTTTCGCCCTCGATGCGGTCGCTGAGAATCAACGGNGTGAGGCCCGCCTTCCGGACTTGCTCGGCAACACTTTCCAGCATTTGCTGCGGGGTGGCGATCAGTTTGGTCTCGGTGTTGACGAGACGCAGATCGCCGGGTTTTGGCGTTTCGTCCTCGGCCTGTTCCAAATGAGTACGAACAGCCTCCGGCACGGTGATCGTGTACTTCTCCAGCACGGCCTGTGCTTCGGCAAAGGTCGATGGATCCGGAACGGTCGGCCCGGAGGCAATCACGGAAAGCTCGTCTCCGGGAACATCCGAAATTGCCAGCGTCAGTACCCGCGCCGGATGGCAAGCAGCAGCGAGGCGTCCACCCTTGATCGTGGAGAGATGCTTGCGGACGCAGTTCATCTCGTGGATTGTGGCTCCGGAGCGCAGCAGTTCCCGATTGACTGACTGCTTGTCCTCCAACGTCAACCCCGGCGCAGGTAAGGCGAGCAACGCCGAACCGCCTCCGGAGATCAGACACAGCACCAGATCGTCCGCAGCCAGTCCTTGCACCAGCTCCAACATCCGCTCTGCGGCCTGCCGTCCCGCTTCGTCCGGAACCGGATGAGCCGCCTCCACGATCTCGATGCGCTCACAGGGAACGGCGTGGCCGTAGCGCGTCAGCACCAGCCCTTCAAGGTCTCCGGGCCAGTGCTGCTCCACGGCACGCGCCATCGCTGCGGACGCCTTCCCGGCACCAATCACCAGCGTGCGACCCTTGGGTGGTTCCGGAAGATTAGGCGGCACACACTGTGCGGGCTGCGTACTGGCGACCGCCGTTTCAAAGAGGGAATGCAGGAATGCAGTGGGCGAGGTCATGCGGCTGCTTCCGTGGCTTCCAGCTTCAGATAACCCCAATCGAAAAACTGTTGTTGCCAAGTTGGATCGTTGCGAAAAGCTAGGAAAAACAAATACTCTGGAGCCAAATCCAGCCCGTTTTTCCAGCATATCGTATAGCCATCCGTTTGGAATTGCTGAAATTTGACGGGATTGCTGAGTTCGTGAAACACCGACCGCTGATCGTTGGTGATTGTGTCCTCTAAGTCTGCCACGCCCACCAGATTGTTGCTGAACTTGAGGCGGACTCGATAATCACTCAAATGTTCAGCGGTTTTGATCGAGATCATCTAATTCTCAGGCGAGGGGTTGTATTTTATGGAACTGCCCCGATTTTCGTAGGCTGTTCCAATTGGCAAGCAGTTCCTCTTGGTGTTCCTGTCCCCACTCTACAACCAAGCTCAGGGCTTTTGCGGGGAGTTCCCCTTCCATCACACCAAGATTCTCAATCAGAATAGCAGCTTGGTACTCGTTGTACTGGACATGAAAATNCGGCGGATTATGCTCATTGAAGTACATCTGGATGACCATTCCCAGAAAACGACTGATTTCCGGCATTCATCCCCTCAGTCGTTCGGCAAGGTACACCGCCGGATGGATCACTCGCAACGGCAGCCCAGCAGCACGGATGCCCGCACGGATTTGGTAAAGACAGCCCGGATTGCCCGTCACCAGCGTGGTCGCCTGCGGGTTGGCTTGCAAGGTTTCCCGCACCGAAGCCATTTTACGCTCCAGCACGGCACTGGACAAGTCGGGATGCACCAAGTTGTAGATTCCCGCAGAGCCACAGCACCAATTCGACTCGGTGAGCGGAACCAGCGTTACCCCCGGCAGGCTGTTGACCAGTGCTCGCGGGTGATCATCCACCTGCTGGGCATGCATCAGGTGGCAAGGTGCATCATACAGCACCACATTTTCATCGGTTCGCCAGTTCAGCCGCTGGATTGGCTCCAGATGCCGGGAGAGGAATTCAAGGATGTCCACAATCCGGCCTTCGATGGCGTTCCAATTCCTGGAATGGCCAGAATGGTTTTGCGGAAACAGGTGATGGAACTCCCGGAGTTGGGCACTGCATCCGGCGGCGTTGGTGATGATTGCCTCAAACTCGCGCTCCTCAAACGCATCCAGATTATTGAGGGCCAAACCACGGGCAGTCTTGCGGTCGCCGCTGTGAACGTGGAGCGCTCCACAACAGCCTTGCTTGCCGGGAACCACCACCGTGTAGCCGATGCCCCGCAGCAGCTTCAGCGTCGCTTCGTGGATCGCCGCCTCCGAGACATCCATGATGCACCCGGAGAACAGGCCGACTCGCCCAAGGCTTGCGGCTCCGTGCGTGGAACCGAGTTCCTGATCGGCGTACTTCTGCTTGAAGGACTGCCCGGAGCAGTCCGGAAGCAGGTGCTGCTGGAACACAAACTGCGACGGCAACAGCTTGCCGAATGCAGTGTTGGTGATCAGTTGAGGCAAGCCGCTGGCGGCGTAGAGTTTCAGCAACTTGCTGGCCAGTGTAAGCAGGAAGGTCGAGTGGAACAGTCCCTTCAGCAGCAATGTCCTGAGCATCCGTTCCTTCAGGCTTTGCGGTTGGGTTTCGTGAATCACGCCTCGCGCTTTTTCCAGCAATTCTCCGTAGGGTACTCCAGATGGGCACGCGGTTTCGCAGGCACGGCAGTCGAGACAACGACTGAGGGGTGCGGTGACTTCCGGAGTCAGGTCCAGTTCCCCTTCCCACAACCCGCGCATCAGGTAGAGTCGTCCGCGTGGTGAGTCTTTCTCGTCGCCAAGTTCACGGTAAGTTGGGCAACTGTCGAGGCACAATCCACAGTGGACGCATTTGAGGATGTTGTCGAATTCTGCTTCCCGGAACAGTTGCTGCGAGGTTTTGTTTTCGGAACCGAAAGTCAACCGCTCACTGGTGACTTCCGAGAAGGAGAGATCGCGAAAATTCATGTTGATGGCTGCTCGTAAAATGGTGCGTGGAACACGCCTGCGGGGTCAAGGTGACGCTTGAGCCGTTGCACCAGCGCATACCCCGGAGGCTGGGCGAACTCACCGAGATCGGAGTAGCCGATTGCGGATGCCGCGTTACCCAGCACCAGCTTGGCTTGCATCTGGCGCAGCATGGGTTGCAACGATGCGATGAACTCGCGCTGCGTGGTTGCGTCTTCGCTGTCGAGGAAGCAGTGCAAATCCGCGCCGATGGGATGTACAACCATCCGGGTTTGCTCGCTGCGAATGGACTCCAAGTGCGTGGGATGTAGTGCTGCACTCGTCGTCAGCAGGGTCATCAGGTGCAGGTGCTGCGCAGGGAGTTTCCAAAGCTGTCGCAGCTTCGGAACCCAACCCGTGAAACGGTCGGTTCCGGGAAGAAAGGACAAACCCAGAGGCGTTTCGCCAGCGGCNACGAGCTGCAAATCGCCTCTGCAGATTGTTTGGATTTCGCGTTCGATGCGCTGCTGCCGAGCAGCGTTTCCAGAAAAACCAATACCGAGCAGCCAGTCCATGCTGCCGGATTCGGCAGGAGCAAACGCCTGAATCCAATCCACTGGAATNCGGGCCGAGTGCAATTCTGCAACCCGCTGCTGCCAGGTGCTGTCCGGAAAANGTCCGTAGAGGCCGTGCGGGGCGACCGGCTGCGGCATCACCTTGAAGTTAAGCGCCGTGATCACGCCCAGNCCACCGAGGCTGCCGATCTGCATGCGACAGAGGTCATATCCGGAGACGTTCTTGACGACTTTGCCTCCAGCGTGGACGCGCTCNCCGTTGCCGTTGAGGTACTCGATGCCGATGACACAATCCCGGAAGCCGCCCATGTTGAGACGGTTCGGGCCGTTGTCGTTGCAGGCAAACGCCGCNCCGATNGTGGATTCTGCAAACCACGGATTGACGGGCAGCACCATCCCCTGTTCNGCGAGCAANGCCTGCAACGCAGCCACCGTCATGCCCGCCTCGACCCCGACCACCATGTCATCCGGATCAAAGAAGTTGGTGCGCGTCAGCTTTGCGGTCGAGAGAATTTCCGGAGTGGCGACCTCATCTCCCCCCTTTGGAAAAGGGGGNCCGGGGGGGATTTCCTGCGGATGGAAGCGGGAATTCGCACCACGCACCGCAAACGGTTGTTGGGCGGCAAGGCGTTCCCGAAGCCAAGCTTGCGCATCCTCGATGGTTTCTGGCAGAAACACATGTTTCATACGGCAATGCCGGACTTGTGTGCGACTAGCTTGGCGTGATCCAGCCCATCCGATTCGTCCTTTCCCACCAAAGGGGAGCCGGGGGGGATTTGCGACGACACTCCTTTCGTTTCGGCACAGCGACTCGGCGTGGGGAAGATCTTCGCAGGGTTGAGTCGTCCGTCCGGATTGAAGAAGGCCCGCAGGTTCTGCATGTTCTCCAAGTCAGCCTCCGAGTAGAGTTCGCCCATCAGTTTGCGCTTTTCCAGACCGATGCCGTGTTCTCCGGAAAGCGTTCCGCCGTAGCCCATGCAGACCTTCAAAATCTCTTCGCCGACCTTGTGCGTGTTCTCGACTTGCTCGGCGTCTTCGTAGTCGAAGAGGATCAGCGGGTGCAGATTGCCGTCTCCGGCGTGGAAGACGTTGGCGACGGTGAGGTTGTATTTCTGGCCGATGGCCGCAATCTGATCAACGACTTCCGGGAGCTTGCTGCGCGGAATCACACCATCTTGGACGTAGTAGCTTGGCGAAAGCTGCCCGATGGCCCCAAAACTTTCCTTGCGGGCGCGCCAGATGCGGGTGCGTTCGGCATCGTCCTTGGCGCGTTTCACATCCTGCGCTCCGTTCTCCCGCAGCAGCCGCTCAACGAGTTCCGCGTCTTCCCCAATGCCATCTTCGAGGTCTTCGAGTTCCACGATCAGCACCGCCTCGGCGTCCTGTGGAAATCCGGGCTTGAGCGTAGCCTCAACCGCCCGGATCACCGTCTTGTCAATCAGTTCCATCGCCGCCGGAATCGTGCCGTTGCGGATGATGCCGGAGACCGCGTCGCACGCCCCGCGCACCGAGTCAAACACTCCCAGCAGCGTGACTGCCTTCTCCGGGTTCGGGGTCAAGCGGCAGACGATTTTGGTGATGATCCCAAAGGTGCCTTCCGAGCCGATCAGCAAGCCCAGCATGTCCGGTCCCGGCAGGTTGTGGTGCTTGCCACCGAATTCCACCAACTCTCCGTCCGGAAGCACCAATTCCAGTCCGAGGACATGGTTCACCGTCACGCCGTACTTGAGCGTGTGTGGCCCGCCAGAATTCTCCGAGACATTGCCACCGATCGTGCAGGCTTTCTGAGAAGAAGGGTCCGGAACGAAGTGGTAGCCGTGCGGTTTGACGTGTTCGGAGATGCGCAGGTTGACCACTCCGGGACCAACCGTGATCGTGCGGTTGACGAAATCCACCTCGTGGATTTCCTTGAAGCGCGCCATTTCGATGATCACGCTGCCTTCACAAGGAACTGCCCCTCCGGACAGCCCCGTGCCCGCGCCACGCGGCAGGAAGCTGATTTGCTCGCGGTGGAAGAGCTTGACGACCTGCACCAGTTCCCCGGTGCTGCCCGGATAAACCACCCCCAGCGGCGGGGCGGTGTAGAGCGTCAGGCCGTCGCTGCGGTAGGCGTAGAGCGTGATCGCATCATCCTTGACCCATTCCTTGCCGCAGATGCGGGCAAGTTCCTGACGGACGGGTTTGGCAAATGGCATGAGAGCTTTTCCTTAGCAGAGTTCGGGGGCAACAGTCGTGCGGAAATTCTAACGCATCTGCGGGGCAATGCCAAACTCTCACAAGGAGGGCTGCGTGGGAATCGGANAAAATTCAGGTCTCGAAAATTTCCAGATGCAAGCGTTCCCGAAACGAACCGAGCAGAACCCGCTTGCGGCGGGCGTTGCAGAAACTGACGCTCAGGGCATCACCTGCAACATGATAAAGCGCGTCCTGTAGGTAGCACATCCCCAAATCACATGCTTTCTCAAAGGTCATCTCAAATGCCCAACCCGGTTCCGCGTGGCCCGTGGAGGGCGAAAACCCCGTCACCCGCACCAGCCAACCACCACGCTCCCGGAGTTCGGATTCCAGCCGTTGATCCGCAGCATCGTTCTGCTCCGGAGGCCACTGCGTTCCGGTCGTCGCAAAGGCAGTCACGACCACAAATTCCTGCGGCCAAACCNCCACAATCTCCGGAGTCCGAAACTGCGTATCAAAGTAGGCGGGGTGCATGTTTTCGCGTTTACGCATTTAATTCAACAAGCTATGACCAAATTTATCCAAGTGCTCAACTTCTCCGAATCTCCAGTTTGGCATCCAAGTTGCTGATCTTCAATATAGGCTCGGATCATCCACCCCATCCAAGGAGTAGCATGACGTATCACTTCAAGCATCCTGATGGACAGTTGCAACTAGACATGCGCACCTTAACCGCAGTACGTCCCAGCTTGCATATTCGTGTTCGCAGGCTCATCGCTTCCCTGTCCATCCTTGAGGTCCATCCCTAAGCAATCGGGAGCGCGGATGCGCTTCCGGTTNCTGCTCCTGCGTTCCTCCTGAAATTTCCTGCCGCACTGCTGCGATCTCCATTTTCGCATCTAGTTATTTTAAGCCTAAAAGTTTATTGCTTTTCCTGAAATTTCGGCATAGGATGCGCTAAGGGACAGGAAAATTCTAATGAAAATTGTTTGCATTGGCGGAGGTCCGGGGGGACTTTACCTCGGCATCTCCATGAAACTCCGCAACCCAGAGCATGACATTTTGGTGGTGGAGCGCAACCGTTCAGACGACACCTTCGGCTGGGGGGTGGTGTTCTCGGATCAAACAATGGAGCGCCTGCAAGTCAACGATCCCGTCAGCGCCGAGCGCATCCTCAGCAACTTCGCGCACTGGGACGACATTGACGTGCATTACGGGGGGCAAGTCGTCACTTCCGGGGGCCACGGCTTCTGCGGATTGGGCCGCAAGCACCTGCTCCGCATCCTGCAAGAACGGGCGCGGGAGTTGGACGTGCGGCTGGAGTTCGAACACGAGGTCGAAGACGTTTCCACCTTTCCGGATGCGGACCTGATTGTCGCCTGCGACGGTATCAACAGCGCTCTCCGGGAACAGCACACCGAACACTTCCAGCCCGACATTGATGTTCGTCTGAACAAGTTCACTTGGCTCGGAACCCACAAGGTTTTTGAAGCGTTCACCTTCATTTTCGAGAACACCGAACACGGCTGGATTTGGGCGCACGCCTACAAATTCGATCTGGAAACCAGCACCTTCATCATCGAATGCTCGGAGCAGACGTGGCAGAATTTTGGGTTTGAGCAAATGTCTGCCGAGGACTCCATCGCCACCTGCGAACGGGTCTTCGCCAAGTACCTAGATGGGAATGCGCTGATGAGCAACGCGAAGCACTTGTGCGGCTCGACAAGTTGGATCAATTTCCAGCGCATCAACTGCACCCGCTGGTCGCACGGGAATCTCGTGCTGCTCGGCGATGCCGCACACACCGCGCACTTCTCGATCGGCTCTGGAACCAAGCTGGCACTGGAAGACGCAATCGATCTCGCCGACGAACTTCACCAGGGCAAGTCGCTCGCACAAGCCCTCCGGGATTACGAGGAGCGTCGTCGGCTGGAAGTCCTCCGGATACAAAGCAGTGCCCGCAACAGCACGGAGTGGTTCGAGCAAGTCGAGCGCTACCTGCACCTCGAACCGATCCAGTTTGCCTACAGTCTGCTCACGCGCAGCCAGCGCGTCAGCCACGAAAATCTGCGACTCCGAGATCAAAACTGGCTGGAAAGCGTGGAAGCATGGTTTGCAAAAACAGCAACCGCAGAACGGCTGCGGAATCCCGTGCCGCCGATGTTTGTGCCGTTTCGGGTCCGTGACCTCGAACTCCCCAACCGCGTAGTCGTTTCGCCGATGTCAATGTACAGTGCCACGGACGGCATTCCGGATGACTTCCACCTCGTCCACTACGGAGCGCGGGCGCAAGGCGGCGCGGGGCTGCTGTTCACGGAAATGACCGACATCTCCCCCGATGCCCGCATCACTCCCGGATGCGCAGGCATCTACACCGATGAACACGTTGCGGCATGGCAGCGCATCGTGGGTTTCGTGCATCAAAAAACACCTGCCAAAATCGCCATCCAGCTTGGACATGCCGGGCCCAAAGGCTCGACCAAACGCATGTGGGAGGGCATGGACCAGCCGCTCGCTTCCGGGAACTGGCCCCTGCTTGGTCCTTCAGCAGTTCCGTACTCATCGGTGAACCAAGTGCCCCGCGCCATGACCCGTGCCGACATGGATGCCGTGCGAGACGACTTCGTGCGAGCCACCGAACGCTCCGAGACCGCCGGATTTGACTGGCTGGAACTGCACTGCGCCCACGGCTATCTGCTCTCCGCATTCCTCACTCCACTCCTGAACCAGCGCACAGACGAATACGGTGGTTCGCTGGAAAACCGGCTGCGCTACCCGCTGGAGGTGTTCCAGGCGCTACGGGCCGTGTGGCCGCAGCACAAGCCAATGTCGGTGCGGATTTCTGCAACCGACTGGATGGACGGTGGCGTTGATGCCGAAGACGCCGTGCGCATCTCGCAAGCCTTTCAGGAGGCAGGCTGCGATCTGATTGACGTTTCTTCCGGGCAGACGCATCCGGACGCGAAGCCGATCTTCGGACGCATGTTCCAGACCCCCTTTGCCGACCGCATCCGCAACGAAATCGGCATGGCGACGATGGCGGTGGGCAACATTTACGAGATTGACCATGTCAACTCGATCCTCGCTGCCGGACGTGCCGACCTCTGCTGCCTCGCCCGTCCGCACCTGAGCAATCCGTACTGGACGCTTCATGCCGCCGCTGAGCAAGGCTATCTTGATCAGCCATGGCCCGTGCAGTACCTTTCCGGCAAGGATCAACTCGAGCGCAACCTCGCCCGTGCGGCCGCACAGGCGCAAGCCGGACTGATTTGAACATGGACCATTCCGAAGACACATCGGCGGCAACTCTGGAATCCACAGCGCCTGCGGCAGACCCCACGGTTCCGGAAGCCGTTGCCAAACAACGCCTACGCCTCTGGCTCAAGACGCTGCGCTGCACGACGCGCATCGAGAATCACCTGCGGCAGCGGCTGCGCACCCATTTCGGGATCACGTTGCCTCAGTTCGATTTGCTGGCTGCACTCGACCGCGCCGCTCGTCCAATGACAATGTCGGAATTGTCAAAATACCTGCTCGTTTCCAAGGACAATCCACTATTAAAGCGATCCAGTTCACAAAAGATCCTGAACCCGACTACATCGATGTTGATCCTAAGGACTTACCCTATGATTGAAACCAATAAGACCATAACCTTTCAAAAGGCTATTGCTGATAATAAACCGATGATTCAAGAATGGTGGTCGAAGCCACACGTTATAAAGTTTTGGGATAACAGCAGAGATATGTGGAATAATATAGAACAATATTTAGATAGCGGTATAGTTGATCTGTTTGATTATTGGATTGCCTATATTAACAACATTCCATTTGCGTTGGTTATGACATCAGAAATTAAACCTTTCCAACAAGATATTTATGGTAAACATGCATGCAAAAGTGGCTTAACATTTTCACTAGATTTTATGATTGGATGTGAAAAGCATCTCGGCAGAGGGCTAGCTCCATTAACGCTAGGCAAGTTTATTGATTTTTGTTCTCCAGAAGTCAAACGGTTTATAATTGATCCTGCCCATCATAATCATCGTGCCATCCATGCCTATTATGCAGCTGGCTTTAGAAAAGTAGATACATTTACGCCTACAGGAGGTTTTTTTTCTGGAATTAAGCATGACTTGATGATACTAGATCGGCGAAATCCTTAATGAAAAGATGAGTACCCTTGTTTATCTGAATTGAGTTAAGCTCAAGGTGTTTTGTTTTTGAATTTTTGGGTAGAAAAAGGAAGAAAATTTAACCAAGGTTATTAGATGTCACTTTATCTGGTTTTGATCGAACATATTTAACGGCAACGTCACCGGAGTCGTCCAACGTTTGGCGACAGAAGGCTGGGTGGAACTGCACCGCACTCCACCGGACCGTCGTACCCAGCGAGTGTTGCTGACTCAGGAAGGTGGTGAGCAATTTACCCGCATGGCCGAAACTCATCGAGACTGGGTGAGCACAGCGTTGTCTGATTTCGACCTTGATGAAATTGAAATCTTGCTTAGGCTCTTGTCTCGGGTTCGGAAGGCAGAGCAGTCGTCTGACACTTCCAGCCCAAACAGCTCCCAATCACGGGCTGCGGCACTGCATTCTTCCGTGTCCGGAAATATTTCGTGACTTTCAAAAAATAATTTCAGTATATTACGCTCTGCGTAACATCAGTATCTATAACTGAACACTCTCCACCCAAGATGCCACCCGTCGAAGTCGCGCAAGCCATCATTGCAGCATTACGTTCTGGAACCGAGGAGATCTATCCGGGAGACATGGCCAGTGGCGTCTCCCAAGGACTGGCTGCTGACCCGAAGGCCATAGAGAAGGATTTTGCCCAATNCCTGCCGCAATGAGAAGAAGCCATGANTGCACACGTTGACACTTTCGCCCGCGACCACCTTCCNCCCAAGGAACAGTGGCCGNACTTCATCAACCTCGACCGCTTTGAGTATCCGGAAACGCTNAACTGCGCNNNNCCNNTGCTNGANNANGCCNTNNNCGAAGGACACGGAGATCGTCTGGCAGTGATCATGTCAGAGGGTCAGTGGACTTATGCAGAATTGCAGGCGGACGCCAACCGCATCGCCCGCGTCCTCACAGAAGACTTGGGTTTGGTTCCCGGCAACCGCGTGTTGCTTCGCGCCCCCAACAACTACAAAATGCTCGCCTGCTGGTTTGGTGTGATCAAGTCCGGAGGCATCGCCGTTGCCACCATGCCCTTGTTGCGAGCCGCCGAACTCCGGACAATTATCAACAAGTCGCAGGTCCGGCTCGCGCTCTGCGACCAACGACTGCTCGCAGAACTGGAAGCGGCGCGTGCGGATTCGTGCCTGGAGCGCATCGTCACCTTTCGGGAGGCCGAGTTGGAGCAGATGGCCACCACGAAACCGGACACCTTCACCAACGTCCCGACCGCGCAGGACGACATCTGCCTGATCGCTTTCACCTCCGGCACCACCGGACAGCCCAAGGCCGCCGCGCACTTCCACCGCGACATGTTGAGCATGTGCCGCGCCTACAGCGAAACCTGCCTTGCCCCCACTCCGGAGGATCGCTTCATTGGCAGTCCGCCGCTGGCCTTCACCTTCGGTCTGGGCGGGTTGGCGTTGTTTCCGCTGTACGCTCGGGGCAGCGCGATTTTCTTGGAACAGCCCAGCCCGGACAAATTGCTGCCCGCCATTCAGGAGCATCAAGCGACGGTCCTCATCACCTCGCCCACAGCCTACCGCTTCATTCTGGGCANGCTGGAAAGCACATCGNTGCCCTCGCTGCGGCTCTGCGTTTCTGCCGGAGAACCGCTGCCCAAGCCGACCTACGAGGAGTGGANGGCCAAGACCGGAGTGGAGATTCTCGATGGCATCGGCACCACCGAACTGCTGCACATCTTCATCTCATCGCGGCTGGATGCGATCAAGCCGGGAGCGACCGGGCAGGTGGTTCCGGGCTATGAGGCGATGGTTGTGGACGACGACCTGAAGCCCGTGCCTCCGGGAACCACCGGGCATCTTGCCGTGCGCGGCCCGACGGGTTGCACCTACCTCGACGACGANCGGCAGCAGAACTATGTCCGCAACGGCTGGAACCTCACGGGTGATTCCTACCAAATGGACGAGGACGGTTATTTTTGGTTTCAGGCCCGCAGTGACGANATGATCATTTCCGGAGGTTACAACATCGCCGGACCCGAAGTGGAATCCNCGCTGATGTCCCATGCCGCCGTGGCTGAATGCGCCGTGATCGGGGTTCCGGACGAGCAACGCGGCCAACTCGTCAAGGCTTTCGTGCTGCTGCGTCCAGGGCACGAGGGGGGCGATGCGCTCACCAAGGAACTTCAGGATTTCGTGAAAAACACGATCGCCCCGTACAAGTACCCCCGCGCTCTTGAGTTTGTCGAGAGTCTGCCGAAAACCGAGACTGGCAAGATTCAGCGTTTCCGGCTCCGCCAGCAGGAGGCGCGTTGATGCAAGTCCTGCAACCTCCGGGCTGGCCCCGGCCTCCGGGCTACGCGAATGGGATGGCCGCCCGTGGCACAATGGTTTTCGTCGCCGGGCAGATCGGCTGGGATCCGCAAGGGGTGTTCGAATCCGACAACTTCACGGATCAAGTGCGGCAAACTTTACAGAACACGCTCGCCGTCCTCGCCGAAGCAGGAGCGGGTCCGGAACACATCGTGCGCATGACATGGTACGTCACCAATCGGCAGGAATACCTCGCCCAAGTCAAGCAAGTCGGAGCGGCCTACCGCGCTGTGATCGGCAAGCACTTCCCCGTGATGGCCGTCGTCGAGGTTTCCGGACTGATGGAAGACCGTGCCAAGGTGGAGATTGAGACCACCGCCGTAATCCCCGATTCACCAAACTCCTGATGTCTATCCGACCAAAACACTTCCAGTGGGAGCTTGACGGCCCCCTCGCCACCATCACGCTCAACCGTCCGGAGCGCAAGAACCCACTCACGTTTGAGTCCTACGCAGAACTCCGGGACACCTTCCGCGACCTCGCGTATGCCGAGGACGTGCAGGCGGTGGTGTTCACGGGGTCGGGCGGGAATTTCTGTTCCGGAGGGGACGTTCACGAAATCATCGGCCCACTCACGAAGATGAACATGAAGGGACTGCTCGCCTTCACGCGCATGACGGGCGATCTTGTCAAGGCGATCCGGGCGTGCCCGCAACCTGTGCTGGCGGCGATTGACGGGGTTTGCGTCGGAGCTGGAGCGGCGATTGCAATGGCCTGCGACCTGCGCTACGGCACTCCGGAAGCGAAGGTGGCTTACCTCTTCACCCGCGTCGGACTCGCGGGTTGCGACATGGGCGCGTGTGCGATGCTGCCCCGCATCATCGGGCAGGGTCGTGCTTCCGAACTGCTTTTCACAGGACGCAGCATGAAAGCGGAGGAAGGCTTGGCGTGGGGTTTTTACAATGCGCTTCATGCTTCGGAACAGCTACTAGAGGAAACCACGGCAATGGCCCGCCGTCTGATCGCAGGACCGAACTTCGCGCACGGCATCACGAAAACGATGCTCAACCAAGAGTGGAACATGGGCATCGAACAGGCCATCGAATCCGAGGCGCAAGCACAGGCGCTCTGTATGCAAACTCAGGATTTCGTGCGGGCTTACGAAGCGTTTGTCGCCAAACAACGCCCTGCCTTCGAGGGTAACTGATGCCGGACCGCAGCTTCCTCGACTGGCCGTTCTTCTCCGAACAGCACCGCGCCCTCGCCAAGGAATTGGAGGTGTGGTGCGCCCGCAAGCTCCAGCCGAGCCATCCGCACTCGATTGCCGAAGTGGATGACGCTTCCCGCGCACTCGTCAAACAACTGGCCCAAGCAGGCTGGCTGGGTTGGTGCGTTCCGGAAGCGTATGGCGGTCATNCCAAAANACTGGACGTGCGCGCCCTCTGCCTGATCCGGGAGACACTGGCGCGGNACTGGGGTTTGGCNGATTTCTCCTTTGCGATGCAGGGACTCGGNAGCGGGGCGATCTCGCTTTTCGGCACAAACGANCAGAAATCNAATTACCTTCCGGGAGTGCGCACTGGCGAGAAAATCGCAGCCTTCGCGCTCACGGAACCGGACGCTGGATCGGATGTTGCCAACCTCACAACCACTGCTGTCCGGNAAGGCGACCACTTCGTCATCAACGGTAGCAAGACTTGGATTTCCAACGGCGGCATCGCAGATTTCTACACCGTCTTTGTCCGCACGGGTGAAGCTCCGGGAGCCAAGGGATTGACCGCGTTCCTCGTGGATGCCGATGCCGAGGGTTTGGAAATCTCCGAACGGCTGGAGGTGATCGCCCCGCACCCACTGGCGACCCTGCGCTTCCGGAACTGCAAGCTTCCGGTGTCGGCACAACTCGGTGCGCTCGGACAGGGCTTCAAGATTGCGATGGGGACGCTCGACATTTTTCGCTCCACCGTCGGGGCCGCCGCGCTCGGCTTTGCGCGTCGTGCGCTGGACGAAGCGTTGGGGCGCGTCACTTCCCGGAAGCTTTTTGGGCAGACGATGGACCAGCTTCCGCTCGTGCAGGCCAAGCTCGGCGAGATGGCCCTGCAAGTGGATGCGAGTGCCTTGCTGGTGTATCGCGCCGCCTGGACCCGTGATTCCCGCGAGGGGCGNATCACCCGCGAAGCCTCAATGGCCAAGCTCCACGCCACCGAAGCCGCCCAGCAAGTGATTGACGANGCCGTGCAGCTTTTCGGCGGACTTGGTGTGAAATCCGGAATGCC
This sequence comes from Deltaproteobacteria bacterium, assembly GCA_002707655.1. The sequence goes on along the minus strand of PANO01000030.1, from coordinate 20,412 downwards.
CGTCGAGGAGCTTTACCGCGAAATCCGTGCCTTGCGCATTTACGAAGGGGCTTCCGAGGTGCAGCAGCTCATCCTCGGTGACCAAGCCCTGCGAGCCTATCGAACCTCCNCCTGAAGTCTCTGGANCCCCATGCCGCTCACTTACTCCTCCTACCTCAAACTCGACCAACTNCTCAACCTACANGAGTTNCGCTCCAAGGACCGCGAGCNTGACGAACTGCTCTTCNNCATCACCCATCAGGTGTACGANCTGTGGTTCAAGCANGTGNTGCACGAGACCNATCANCTCATCCGGCTNCTGGGAAAAAGCGNCCNGCCCCGCGCCCAGCACACCCTCAAGCGCATCCTCACCATCCTCAAGACGATGGTCTCCCAACTCGACATTCTGGAGACGATGACCCCGACCGAATTCCTCTCCTTCCGGGAATTCCTCGCCTCCTCCAGCGGGTTTCAGTCGGCGCAGTTCCGGGAGTTGGAGTTCGTGCTGGGGCACAAGCGCCCGCAGGTGTTGAGTCGCTTTCTGGAGGATTCCCCCGAATATAAACGGCTACAGGCCCGGCTCGCCAATCCCGGACTTTGGGACGCTTTCCTGAATTGCCTCCACGCNCACGACTTGCCGATTCCAGCAGATCNCCTTTCCCGAGACCCCACGCANCCGCTCGCGCCCGATCCNGAAGTGCAGCAAATCCTCATCCAAGTGTACCGCACCCACCCTTCGCTGACCTAGCTCTGCGAACTGCTCGTTGATCTTGACGAGGGCTTGCAGGAATGNNGCTACCGTCATGTGAAGATGGTCGAGCGCACCATCGGCAACAAGCAGGGCACGGGCGGTTCTAGCGGAGTAGGCTACCTTGCCAAAACCCTCTTCCAGCCTGTCTTTCCCGNTCTTTNGGCGATCCGTACCGAACTGTGATACGCTGATCGGGTTTGGCGACTAGGAGGGGCTTCGAGTCGCTGGTTCGTTTCNTCCACCGCTCACGTTCAAAAGGTTCCCGTGCTGCTCAACCTCAGTGCCCGCATCCGCAAATCNCCCTTTCATCAGGCGACCCTCGATTCTGGAGTCAAGGGCTTCACGGTGTACAACCGCATGTACATGCCCACCTACTACGTCTCCCCGGAGGAGGACTACTGGCCTTTGATCCGCAGCGTCAGCCTCTGGGATGTCGCAGTCGAACGGCAGGTCGAAATCACGGGTCCGGACGCGGCGAAGTTCGTGCAGTTGCTCACGCCCCGCAACCTCTCGAAATGCAAGGTCGGCCAGTGCAAGTACNTGCTGATCACCGCNGAGGACGGGGGCATCGTCAACGACCCCGTGCTGTTGCGNCTCGCGGAAAATCACTTCTGGCTGAGCCTCGCCGACAGCGACGTGCTGCTTTACGCGAAAGGCGTTGCCGTGCATTCCGGGCTTGACGTGACCTTGTGCGAGCCGGACGTTTCGCCCGTGCAGGTCCAAGGGCCGCATTCCGCAGACACGCTCGCCGCGCTCTTCGGTGACTGGATTAACGAGTTGCAGTATTTCCATTGCCGCGAGGCCGAACTGCACGGCATTCCGTTGCTGGTCTCCCGAACCGGCTGGAGTGGCGAGAAGGGCTTTGAGGTATACTTGCGGGACGGTTCGCGGGGCACGGAGTTGTGGGAACGCATCATGAGGGCGGGCCAGCCCTACGGCATCGCCCCCGGCTCACCCTCGCAAATCCGCCGCATCGAGGCCGGCATCTACTCCTACGGGGCGGACATGACCACCGAAAACAATCCATTCGAGATTGGGCTGGGACGCTTGGTGGACACCGAACTGGAAGCGGATTTCATCGGCAAAGCCGCATTGCAGCGCATTAAGGAAGCTGGTGTGACGCGCAAGCTCGTGGGCGTTGAAATTGACGGAGAACCGCTGCCTGCCGGACTGGAGGATTGTCTCGTCTTTGACGGGAACTCCTCGGTGGGCAAGCTCACCTCCAGCGTGTACTCGCCACGCCTGAAACAGAACCTTGGCTTTGCGATGGTGCCACTGCGGCTCACTGAGCCGGGAACCGCGCTCGACCTGCGCACTCCGGAGGGCACCCGTTCCGCAACCGTGGTGCCGATNCCGTTTTTCGATCTGGACAAGCAACTCGCTAAAAGCTGAGGTTCACCACAGCCACGCCGCGCCGCGAACGCCGGAAGAGTCGCCGTGTTTCGCCGGGCGAATGGGCGTGGTGAATTCGCCCCCCAGCGTCCAGTTAGGAACCAGCCGGGACAGCGTCTCATAGATCTGGGGTAGGTTGGACATGCCTCCACCGAGAACGAACACGTCCGGATCAAGGACGTTGGCCAGCGTGGCAATTGAGCGGGCGAGGCGGTGTTCGTAGCGTTGCAACGCGGCATCGGCATCGGCATCCCCGGATGCGGCACGGGCCACGATTTCCAGACCACGTATCCGCTCTCCGGTCGTCCGCAGAAAATCCTGCTCGAAGCCTGTTCCAGAAACAAAGGTTTCGATGCAGCCGCGCTTGCCGCAGTAGCAATCCGGGCCGGGAAACTCTTCCGGCTCCATCCAGCCCAAAGGATTGTGCCCCCACTCGCCGCCAATCGCGTTGTGCCCGTTGTGAACCTTGCCGTTGAGCGCGACTCCGCCGCCCACGCCCGTGCCGAGGATGACCGCAAACACCACCGCCGCACCCGCACCCGCACCATCCACTGCTTCCGAAACCGCCAAGCAGTTCGCGTCGTTGGCAAAGCGCACCTCGCGTCCCAGCCTNGCTTGCAGGTCGTGGTCGAAGGGCTGGCCGATCAGCCACGTCGAGTTGGCGTTGCGCACCACGCCCGTGACGGTCGAGAACGAGCCGGGCATGCCCACACCCACGGTTCCGGACTGTCCNGTTTGTTGCTCCAGCGNGGACACCAGTTCCGCAATCGCGTCAAGGGTGCCTGGATAATTACCTCGTGGAGTCGCTACCCGCTGCTTGGCAAGTTCGCTTCCGGTATCATCCAAGGCGACCGCCTCGATCTTGGTGCCGCCCAAATCCACGCCGATGCGCATTTTTCTACAAAAAGTTTGAGGTGTGTATCAACCACCGATTTCCTGAAGCGCCTGCTCCCGGATTACGGCAAGTCCCAAAGGGTCGTTGCTGAAGAGCCACTTCACCCCCCGGTTGAGTTCCCGAAACAAGCAGTTGCGGGAATCCGGATAGCCCGTGCCCACCATCTGTCCCGCTGCAAGATGCCCACGGGCGAGCTTGGAGGTGACGAGNAGGTAGTGCCCCCCAAGTCCGGCAAACCCTCCGGAAAGCGCCGCCGCGCTCAGTTCCGGCTCGTTGAAAANCGCCACCAGCAAACAGGCGTCCCGCTCCACAAACGTGACCGTCTTCCGCAGAAATTCCGGGGACAGCCCAAGGATGTGAAAATCCTGCTTGGGGGTGAGGCCCGCAAAGTGTTCCGCAAAAATGCGGTTCTGCCGCTCCACGTCCGGGTACGGCTCGTCCTTCAACTCCACCATCAGGTGAGCGCGGGAACCGTAGCGCTCGAGGACCGACGCGAGGGTGGGAATGTCCGGAAACGCCTGCTGGAGTCCGCTCAGCGTGAACTCCGCAATACGCCGGGAATCGCCGTAGAGCCGCAACAAGTCGGCATCGTGGAACACCACCGGCTGGAGGTCTTGGGTCCAGCGCACGTCGAACTCCAGCCCGTTGACGCCCGGATGCGAGAGGGCGCGTTCAAAAGCGGCGCGGGTGTTTTCGAGAATTGCGGGAGGCGCAGGTGCGCCGCGATGGGCGACGATCCGGCACTCCCGNAACNATTGCGCGTCCGGNANNGGNTGGGGCCAGTGNCGNAANCAGAAGTCGCANCCCCGCTCAAGAGNGTTTTNCAGCCACGGAGGCAGTNCCATCGAGTCGGGATNGNNTGAGGCNNTTGACAAANTTCAACCCGCGCAGCCCNTGGCAGATGCGGGANTACTGNGACCANGTNANCGGNTCCACNCGAATGCGGANGNTNGCCTGCCCNGCTCCGGNNACCGAACTGACCGAATCCTCGATCGCCACGCCGGCATCCTTGATGATCTTGGTGATCCGGAAAAGAATGCCNGAACCGTCGGCCACCCCAATTTCAAAGAGGTGCCGCCGCTTCTCATCCTTGGGCAAGCGCCACTGCACCAACACCGGGCGGTGCTTTTGGAACTCTGCCATGCGGGGGCACTTGGCCCGGTGGATTTCCACCTCCATCGCATCGGTGCTGAAGCCCACAATCCGGTCTCCCGGAACCGGGTTGCAGCACGTCCCAAAGTGAAGAAGTAGGTCTGCGACATCCTCGATGTAAAAGTTTGTTGTCGCCTGTGAACGAAACACTGCCCCCCAGTTGCGGGCACGCAGTAGTTCCCGGAAGGTGTTCATTTGCCCGGCGGGGACGAGCTTGTGATGTTTCAGAAACGGAACCACCTCGCGCTTTTGCAGTCCGATTTCCTGAAGAAAGCGTTCCGGAGTCAGGTGTTCCGAGGTCAGTGCCTCCTGCACCGCTGGGGAATCCAGCCACGTTTCCGAATCAATTTGGAGCCGCCGGAGTTCCTGCCACAGCACTTCGCGCCCCACCCGGCGGGCACGAGCGGCGTTTTGCTGGGCGATAGCGTGCTTGATCTGAATCTGGCTCTTCGCCGCAACCGCGTGTTGCAGCCACTCTCGTGCCGGGCGTACATTCGGATCGGTGAGGATGCTCAGGCTCTCTCCGTGGCCCAATTGACGGTCTCGCGGCACACGAGTTCCGGACTGGCGNGGGCCGCTACGGGAGGGGTTGAGCAGCGCCCCGATGCAATGGTTGCCGAGGTCGGTGTGGATGCAGTAGGCGAAATCGAGCACGGTCGAACCCTTGGGCAGCGCAAACATCTCTCCCTTCGGGCTGAACACCTGCACCTGCTCGTCCTGCATCGAGCGCAGTACATCGTTCATGCGCAAATCCGACTCACCCGCCACCTGATTCAACTGATCCAAATAGGTCTTGTAGTAATCCGCCAATTCCGAGGGNGTTCCGGACCAATGCGCCATGATGCCGTGACGGTTGCGCTCGTGCATCTGGTGAGAGACGATTTCCACCGTGACTCGCTCTCCCTCAAGCAAGAGTGCCGTCCGCAGAGCCTGATAGCCGTTCCAGCGTGGATTGGAGACGTAATCCCGCACCTGCCGGGGAATCGCACTCAAGGCCGTGTGCAGGTGCCCCAACGCCTGATAGCAGTCAAGGGGTTGCGCTACTGTGATCTGGAATCCTTCCAGCACATGATCCACTGGAGTGTTGCGGAAAATGTGATCCGCAGGCTGGGAAAAGAGCGGTTCGACGGCCAGCAGTTTTTCCTCGAGCGGCCCCATAATCCCCCCCAAACGCTGCCGCATCGTCTCAATGGCCCCGCCGCGTTCTTGCTTGAGGTGTTCCAGCGTGTCAACCGTTGCGGTGTAGCGCATCGGGTAGAGAACCTGAAAGCACAACTCCGTATGCTCGCGGCTGATCTCCCACAACCCCAAACGCTCGGCCATGGGCACATACACCCCCATAGTTTCTAAGCTGATGCGACGCTGTTTCTTGCGGGGCATTGACTTCATGTCCCGCATGTTGTCAAGGCGGTCGAACATCTTGATGAACAAGGCCCGCACATCCCGCGCCATTGCTCCGAGCATTTTCTGGTAGGTCGCCTCCAGCACGACAACAGACTGCCGGGTTTCAGTTTCTGGAGGTTTGATCTTGGTGAGGCCGTCCACGATTTCAGCGTACCACTCGCCGTAGTTCCCGGACACATAATCCCGCGTCATCGTCGTGTCCTCGATGGTATCGTGCAGGAGCGAGGCGATCACGGTCGGAGCATCAAGTCCGGCCTGACAGATGTAACGCGCCACCCGCAGCGGGTGGATGATCACGGGCTGTCCGGAACGTCGGAGTTGCCCCCCGTGGAAACGCTCGATNTCCGCCAATGCCTGCTCCAGCAGAGGCTGCTCCGCCTCGTCGCCCTGAATCGCTACATAGCTGCGGATTTGCTGTTGGAGAACCGCAATCAACTGCTGCTGATCTTCCGGGTCGGAGACGGGCAGGTTAGAAAAATCCTCTGTTCGTTCAACTACACGAACGGGCTTCGCCTTGCGGGAAGCCTTGGGCTTGACCTGTGATTTTGGCTTGGGCGGTACTGGCGCTTCGATCTCGTTCATTAGCCGTGTTGGGGCAAGCATCGCAACAGGGTGAGCTTCATTTTNGTTTTCGGTTTTCGGTTGCCGCTGCGGATTGTCGCGGAGGGGCACGGATGTTTTTCTTGATCCACGCAATCCATGGTGGTGTTTGGTGTTTGGTGTTCCATTTCATGACTCCTGACTCCTGACAACCATTTTCGGGCATGGCCCATATGTCCCGGATTCACAGAGGATACGAGTGAGGATTAGAGAGTGGGGTCTCCCAGTTCAAGATGGCTGAGGGCGACCGAAACCACCGTGAGATTGACCAGCCCGGAAGTGCGGATTTGTTCCTGCGTCTGCTGGTACGCTTGCAAGGCTGTGGGGTGCGCAGTCCGTAGCGGTTCAACCCACGCTTCNGGGGCGAGGTCACGCAAGCTTTCAGGTGTGCGGCCTGCCACCATGCGGTCGAGCAGTTGGCGCTTGCGCAAGTCGAGCGATTGCAGCAACAATTCCTGATGCCGGAGTTCCCACTCGTTCGCAGCACTGAGACCGTCCAGTTGCTCCCGCAGTTGCTCCAGTCCAAACTCCGCCTCCAGAATTCCTGCTGCCGTGCAGGCCATCGCCACGTCCAGCCCGTGCCGCTGCTGGAGGTGCAGCACATCGTTTGCGCTCCGCAGTCGTAGAATGAGACTGGCGAAGGCGTTGAGGTCCATTTGCTCGACAGGAGTGCCGATGTCCAGCATTTCCGTGAACAAGGGTTGGAACACCTCCACGAGCTTGAACTTCAGCTTGGCTCCAGACTGCAANAGCCCTTGCACCGCCCGCAGCAAACTTTCCTCCATCTCGATCAGCACCTCGTACTTCTCCTGTTCGGTCACACTCGGCATCATCAGCAAGCGTCGGCGCAAGCTTGGCCCCCGCAGGCTTTGGTCAAGGATCAGGTACGCTTGCGCAAGGTCTGGAAGCGCACGACCCGTTGAGGCGGCCAAACGCGGAAAAAAGCCGCATCCAGCATAGTTGATGATCGAGTTGGTGACGATCATCGCGATGATCTCGCGTTTGAGGGGATGGTTAAGAACCGCGTTGCCAAAGCGTTCCCGAATCCGGGGAGGAACATAGCCCAAGTAAATCGGATCAAGCGCGGGATCGAACGGAAGTTCCGGATTGGAAAGCGCGTCGAAGACAGTCATTTTCACATACGATTGCATGACCGCCAGCACGGGACGCGGCATCGGCAACCCGGCCTGCTCAAGCTGATCGAGATCCTTTGGCGTGGGAATGTACTCGCTGCGAGAGTTCATGCCGCGTTCCTCCAACCATGAGATGAAAGCCCGGAAACGTTGAAAGCGACGTCGTGATCGAATCCGGTCCATTGAGAGCAGCCNATGCTGCCCCCGGTTGTTCGCCAGCACCAGTTCCGCGACCTCTTCTGTGGCTTCGTGCAGCAGAGCGTTGCGCTCCTCATCCGAGTCGAGCTTTCCGGAACGCCGCAGTTTCTGGAGCAGGATTTTGAGATTGACCTCGTAATCCGACATGTTCACGCCTGCGGAGTTGTCAATCGCGTCCGTGTTGAGGAGTCCCCCCCGATTGCTGTAATCAATGCGGCCCAACTGCGTGAATCCGAGGTTNGCGCCCTCGCCGATCACCTTTGCCTGCAACTCGGTGGAGTCAATGCGCACGTTGTCATTGGCCTGATCTCCAACGTGCAGACTGCTTTGCAGGGGAGATTTGACGTAGGTGCCGATTCCTCCAAACCAGAGCAGATCCACCTCCATCCGCAAAATCGCCCGGATGATCTCGTCACCCGTCAGGGAATCTGCATCCACNNCAAGCAGCGTCTGCGCTTGCGGACTGAGCGGGATGGCCTTGGCCTTGCGGTCAAACACGCCCCCTCCGGCACTGATCAACTCAGGTGTGTAGTCCTTCCATGTCGAACGCGGGAGTCGGAAAATCCGCTCACGCTCCTGCCAAGTTGATTCCGGTTCAGGATTGGGATCGAGGAAGATGTGCTGGTGGTTGAACGCCGCTTGCAGCCGGATCATGCGACTCAGCAACATGCCGTTGCCAAAGACGTCACCGCTCATGTCACCAATGCCCACCACCGTGAACGGCTCCGACTGAATGTCGCGGCCCAACTCCCGGAAGTGGAGCTTGACGCACTCCCATGCTCCCCGTGCCGTGATACCTACGACCTTGTGGTCGTAGCCGTTNGAACCTCCGGACGCGAACGCATCACCCAGCCAATAACCCCGCTTTTCTGAAATCTCGTTCGCGGTGTCCGAGAAGGTCGCGGTGCCCTTGTCGGCAGCGACCACGAGGTAGGGATCCGCTTCGTCGTAGGCCAGCACCCTGTTCGGGCAACGCACCTGTCCTTGTTCATCCAGCGTGTCGGTCACATCAAGCAGGGCGCCGATGAATTTCTTGTACTGGCGTTGTGCCTCCGTCGCTGCTGACTCACGAGTGCTTCCAGGGTTCTTGACATAGAAACCACCCTTCGATCCCACCGGCACAATCACCACATTCTTGGTCTGCTGCGTTTTCACAAGTCCTAGCACTTCGGTACGGAAATCATCCGGACGATCCGACCAGCGCAAGCCTCCGCGTGCGACGGGGCCGAAGCGCAAGTGAGTGCCCTCCATCCCGACATCGTGGACGTAAATCTCCCGGAAAGGTGCCGGCACGGGCATTTGCTCAGATTTGCGGGAGTTGAGCTTGACGGAGATCACCGTTTCGTCCGCAGGGCGGGGAATGTAGAAATTCGTGCGCAAGGACTGCTGAACCAAGCTGTGAAGCCGCCGCAGCACCAAGTCGTCTGTGATGCNATCCACCTCTTGCAGGGCTTCGTGAAACCCTTGCTCTAAACGCGGTAGCAGCACGGTGTGGCGATGTTCAACACTCCCGTAAGCCTCGTCCGGATCGAAGCTGGTGACGAATTGCTCGTAGAGCAAGCGGGCACAGTCGGCGTGATNTAGGAGGACGCAGTTCACGGTTTCACGACTGAAGGAAGGGCCAAGCTGGAGGTAGAGGTTACGGTAAAGCTGGAGGACATTGATCGCCTTCCAGTCCAGTCCGGACTTGAGTGCAAGCGCGTTGAGTGGATCGTTTTCAGTCTGTCCTTGAAAAATCGCCCGCAAGAGCGGCACCAGCAGTGGTTTTGTTTGCGCTTCATTGAGTGTTTNCCCGCTCTTCCGGGTGATCCGGAAGGACTGGATGTAGCCCAGCGTGGTCNCGCCGTTGCCAATCCGCGCCGTCAGTTGGTCAATGACGTGGATGCCAAGATTGAGCAACACCGGCATGACCTTGATGAGATCCAGCTTACTACGGCTGTAAACATAGAGCAGCGACGCCTGCACCACACTCGCTGTGGGATCGGAAAACACCACGAGATCAAAAGCGATGCCCCCTTCATGTGCTAACTGCTCCAGATTCTCCATGTCCCGGACGGNAGCTTCAACCGTGTTGCGCACCCGATAATGTGGGGGCATCATCGGAACATAGCGTTCAAACAGCGCCTTCGCGTCCGCTCCCGGATGCCGATGGCGTAGCAGACCGCGCACCTGCTCCTCCCACGGCAACAGACGGCGACCAATCTCTGTCTCCAACTGCTGGAGGGNCGGTTGCCAGTTCGGGTCGGAAAGCACGAAATCCACATGCACCCGTGAAACTTCCTCTCCGGAGGCATAGAACCACTCGCTGCTCCGGTGCGGCACCAGAGTTTGCAGGTGTTCCGCGACCTTCTGGGACGCACGTTCGTCCAACAATTCTGAGGGCGTCAGCACCAGCAACCGCAGGTGCTCCTGCCCCTCGGAACGGATCTGGAAACAGTGAATGCGCCGAGGATTATTGAGCGAAACGAGATTCTCCACCACCTGCCCCAACTCCGACTCACTTGCGCGGAATAGCTCAAACTTGGGAGTAGCCGCAAAAATGCGCACCGCCTCATTGTAGCTGTAGGTGTCCGGAAGCAATTTCAGGGTCTCAAAAAGGCGGCGGAGCTTGCGGCGGACAATCGGGGTGTCGAGGTTGCGTGCGTTGAGCGAACTGCGGCGTAGGAGGGCCAGAAAGACATGCTCGNCCTGACCATGCTCTGGATGCGGCAACTTGATGCTCAGCCGCATGAGGGGTTCAAAGCGGAGGACGGGACTGATGGCGGGCAGGCGGTCGAGCCGAAAGGGTTCCGGGAAGTTTTGAAAACGCCAACTGTGAGCTAGCAGGGTTTCTTTCAGCCGCTGCCCGAACTCATCAACCAAGTCACTCGCCCGAAGAATTCCCAGACCGGATTCGTCCTCCAACTGCAAACCCGCTCCTCCTTCCGGATTTGGAATCAGGAGCCCTGCCCCGAAGCAGGCAAAGTTCCCCAACAGCCACGGAATCAACTCTGCCCACTCCTGCCGTTCCTCTTTGGAGACCAACTCCACCTGCGAAATCGTCTCGGCCAACGTTTGCAGTCGCTTGCGGATTTCTGGTTGGTCCTCGGCGGACTGCTGCACGGCCCGCAGGTGCTGGGCGAGTTGGGCCTCCAACATGCTCAAAAACTCCGGATTCTCAGATCCTTCAATCTCCAAGTGGATGACGCTGTACAAACCNGANCCCAACTGTGGGGCGGACACCTTCGTCGGTTTNCCCTCTGCATCNCACTCCACCATCATCATCGGATGCAGTCGACGCAGAATATGCAGGTCCAACTTGCGGAGCAGACACTCCAGCGTGACCACCTGAAAAGGCGNGTCTCGACTGACCACGTCAATGAGTAGCCGCCCGCTACCCGTGCTGTCCGGGTCATCCGGATCGTCCACCTTAGGTTGAACACGCAGGGCACCTCCTTGCGCCACCGCCTCCTGAAAAAATGCAAACCGCCCTTGCACCAAGCTCTGCAAGGCTGCAGTNCCCAGCACCTCCAACATGCGGGCCGAGGCGCCTTGCAAGAACTGTTCGGCAAACTCGCNCAATAGTGGGTCGCCCGGAAGTTTCTTCAGAATCGCGTCAAGCAGTGAGGTGGTGTTGGCCACTGAGTTTCCATTGAGTTTTGGAAGAAACATTTGGCATTATGCCCTGATTCCTTGGAAATGCAACAATCCCCCCATCGATACAGAGNGTGAAGCCCCTGAAAAGCTTGGGTTGTCGGGGAATTTGGTGAGGTTCACGAAGACGCAAATCTCGGTGTTCGTGACGGATGTCACGACAAGGCGNCCCTCGGCTTGTAACTCAAGCGTCATCCAGCAATAATTTCGGCACCAACACAATGCGCATGGCAACCCTCAGCATCACCATCATCGGCCACAATGAGGCCGATCACCTCCAAGAACTCCTGCCCCAGCTTTCGTGGGCAGATGAAGTGGTGTATGTGGACTGCGACAGCGAGGATGACTCCCTTGCCGTCGCGAAAAACCACGGCTGCCGCAGCTTCTCGCGTCCGAACAACCGCAACCTCAACGTTAACAAATCCTTCGGGATTGAGCAAACGAGCAGCGACTGGGTGTTCTACCTCGATCCAGACGAGCGACTTCCAGAGGAGTTGGTGCAGGAAATCTGCGAAATCAAGGGCTCCAACACGCCTCACGTCGCCTTCCGACTCAATCGCCGCAACCACTACTTTGGGCACTGGCTCCGCTACGGAAGCCAGTATCCGGACTCGCAGTTACGCTTTTTCCGAAAGGGCAAGGCCCAGTTCCCGAACCGACATGTCCACGAAAAGCTGGAAATCAACGGCTCCATCGGCAAGCTGCACAATGACATGCTGCACCACCCCTACTTGACGATCAGCCAGTTTCTGCGCAAGTTCGATTTCTACACGGGTGTGGAGGCGGATTATCTGCTGGAGGCGGGGGTTCGTCNGGAATGGGGCAACCATCTGCGGTTTCTGGTGTTACGACCTTGGANGCGTTTTTGGCGCCGCTACTTGCTCAAGGGTGGGTTTCGAGACGGGATTCCAGGGCTGTTCTGCGCTCTCTTCGATGCCCTCAACGTCATCGTCCGCTACTGCAAACTCTGGGAGCGGGGCCAATAACCGCCTTGAACCCCTGATCAGGCCGCAGGCCAAGCGGTGGCTGGCTTCTAGGCGGAGCGGCGCAACCAGTCGCTGCTCCCCATTAGCTCGTCGTCGGCAGTGGTGCCGATTGCGGTGGTGTGTCTTTGCGGGGTTCCAAACGGCNGAGGACTTNGGCAACCACTCGCTCCATCAACGCATTTTCTCTGCGGTCGGCTTGCTTCGCCAGTGCTTCAAGCGTCACCTCCTTCNCTTTGGAAATGGTCGTGTGGNGATCCCAAAACGCAAAGCCGATGGTTGCCGCCATGATCACGGTGAAAATCCCCGTGATGATCTGCAAAAACGACATCATTTCTGCAAAACGCTTGTCCGCGGATTCAACTCGTAAGTGCAACTCACCAGNCTGGTNAGTTGCACTTACGAGTTGAATCCGTGCACGAAAAGAGCTTTCGGAGCCACAAGNTTCAACTTTCCTCTCCGGAGATCGTAGGTGAGCGAGTCTCCCGTGACCACATGTCCTGCTTGCCTTATGGTGAGGGGTTTTGGAATCGTGAGAAATTCTTTTTGGACATCATAAACGGCGACTTCGGTATGGATTTCCAAGCCTGTGTCATGCCGAATTTTCACATCACCGAGCAGCGTGATCCGCTGGTCTTGCCACTCGGCAAGTGCTTCATTTGCTGAAATGTCCAGATTCACCTTGGGGTCACTCACTGCGGCAGAGTACGGAACGAACACCTCGAGACGCACCTGTTCAATGCNCATCCGTCGAGAAGTCTCCAACACGATGGCTCGCTCCCCTCGCATCCGCCAGCGTTTCAGGTCAAGCCGATAGTCATCGATCACNACCTGCTCAAGTTTGAGGGCCCCGCGTTCTTCGCGGATAACCGGACTCAGATTGGATTGTTGGGTGTAGTAAACTNCGCCTCCGGAGAGCAACCCAGCCAACACCAGCAAGGTGAGCAGTTCCCAGCGGTTTTCGCGGAGAAAGCCCGCGAAGAGTTCATGGTCCCGGAACCACATGTGCCGGGGAGGGGTTCAGAAGCGGATTTTGAATAAGGAAACCTGCCATGCGCTCCAGTCCACGGGGGNGGNAGAAGCTTGGATCTGGAAGGGATCNCCCTCGCTGAGTTGGGCTTGTGGGCTAGGGCCAAACTNCGGAGCAGGNAGGTTTAAAAGGAAGCGTTTGTCAAACGTGACTCCGTTGAAAACCAAATAAATTCCCATGCCATAGCCCATGACAGCNCCGATGGAGGTTCCGGAAATCACAGGTTCTCGTCTGGCCTCGCTATAGCTATAGAAGGAACTGCTCGTGCCNATGAGCGCACCCCACGCAGAGCCCCACACGGTGTTCCAAAACACCGATTGCATCACGGGTTGACTTCCCGTTGGCGCTCCCAAAGCAGCCTCCTGAGCTTGAACTCCGGACGCGCTCCATGCCAGCACCAAAGCAACAACGATGGCCGAAATTCGCATGCGCATAATCAGAACTTCATGGAGAACAACGGGATTTGAATTTCCCGGTAGGCGTTGAGGTTGGGATTCTGTTTCCGNTCAAATCCCAAGGGGAGGGCTGGCAGTGAGTCCCCTTGCATGGGAAACTGTGCTGCGTTCTGAAGGAGGTAGAAACCGAACAAACTGCCGAGGAGCACTCCGGTGACAAATCCGTCTTTCACGGAATCCTTCATTTCTCTGTCTGGGTTTAAAGGGTCCATGAACCACANGACCACNCCAAATCCCGCTCCAACAANTCCCCCCNCAAGGCTGTATCCAAGCTCCTGCTTCATCAGCANNGGCCCACTCTCTTGGGCACGCAGGGGAGTGGTCATCATCAACAGCGACACAACGCACCCCACCAGAAGGCGACGGGCGTGTTTCAGTTTTTCGGCTCCACCTGATTTGCTCTGAACCGGCTTCATCTTTTCGCTGTCCTGTGAGAAACTTCAGGAAGTTTTAGAATTATTCGCCGCTGTGAATGGGAATTGCATTCCCCTTTTCGACGGACTCATTAGCCACACTGTAAGGTCATGCAACTTCGTATCCTTCCGCTTCTCGCGCTCATCATTTTCTCGGTCGTCTGGAGTTTTGCTTTCAGCGTTCCCACCNCCTTGGCNCAAGGATTCGAGGACGACTACGGCGACATGGATGAATTCATGCAGGATGATGACGGGTTTTCAAACGACTCTGGCTTCTCAGAGGATGGCTTTCTTGCGGATCCCGGTTTCGATGGAGNCTTGGATNACTCGTTCGACNCTCCTGCTGGAGATGGTTTCATGGATGATGATGAGTTTGGCTTAGATGCCGAAAGCCAGNTCCAACTCAGCGAGTTGNCCCAACGCGAATTGATCGTGGTCGAGCGGCAGCAANCCACCGCCAACATCGGCTATGGGGCTGGCACAGGATTGATGCTGGGCACATGGTTCGCGTTCATCACGCAAGAAAGCTCCACCAGANATCAGTTCCGGACCATCGGATCCGGCAGCGTACTTGGGGCACTTGTTGGGATGATGCTGGGCACCCGCAGTCTCTGGAATCCCTCAGCACCGCGTCCCACGGCCAACCACCAAAACTCTTGGAACGTCCAGCCCCTTGCCCTGAAGCACGGGGTGGGAATCGCCTATCGCCTGTCCTTCTAACCAGCGATCAGGAAGACAACTGGTGTTGAGGGGGCCGTGACGGTCACGCGGTGAACCCTTGGCTCACTCCCCGGTAACGATCCGGTAGAGAAGCAGGTCGCGGACAAGCCTTCCGCCGCGATACACAATCACCTCACCCAACCGCTTCAGGGGAAGTCCAAATCGCTTGTTGAACGCCCGAGTGGCGCGGACACACTCGTAGAGTTCNCAAACGAACATGGACGGCCCCGCCCGCACCGCCTTCTCTGGACTCCACTGGTTGCGCTCGGGTTTTTCGATACTGTGGGGCCACGGCTGTTGGTGGAGATAGTAGGCGACCGCGCTGCTCAACTGATACTCGCGGGAGACGACATACTCCGGAAGTCCAAGGTTGTGTTCACGAAGAATCCTCTCGATCTGCTTGCGGGTTTCCTGCCACCCCAAGACCCTTGTGAAGCGATCCCCGGAGACTTCCATTGCGGTGCGTAGCACGACCTGCTCGTACTGATCCCGCTCGCTTTTGTCGAGTTGCCCTTCCAGCACCTTCCGGTAGGTCTGCGTGCCAAAATAAAGCCCGTCGTCAGCCTTGAGCTTCTCCAGCACAGATTCTGGGACTCCCTGCTCCTGAAGGTAGGGGTAGTTCTCCAAATCGTAGGGGATGATATCGTGAAAGGGGGCGTGGACGTGGATGAGAACTGCCGAGGCGACCAGTAGGTTGAAGAACAATCCCGCAGTGATGATCCACGCGGGACGCTTCAGCTTAAGGGAGTCTATGGCCCTTGCCGTGATCATCGCAAGACCCAAGTAGCTCAGGTTCGCCCAATGCGGATCAGCGATGCTGCCTTTCAGGCTGGCTAGCGTGAAGAATCCGAGGGGGGTAGCCCCCAGCACAAAAATGACTGCTTCCGGAGTGCGGCTATCGCGCAATCGCTCCCTCAGCTTCCAGCAGCTCAGGACTCCTGCGGGCAGTAGCACTGGTGAAAACAGGAGGATGTGCCCTACCGTGAAGAAAAGAGTATTGAGCCCAAACTCGGCTCCGGACGTGCCACGCCCCAACTGCCAACGGAAGGAGACCCAATCATGTTGCGCATTCCAAACCAGCACTGGAGCGAAGATTAGCAACGAAAGCAACCCCGCTGCATAGAGCCAAGGGTTGAGCAACCCACGGCGTTGATCCTTGTAAACAAGCAGGTGTACCCCAATGCCCAAGTAAAAGAGGATCATCACATACTTCGAGAGCGCCCCCAAACCTCCAGCAACTCCGATCAGCAACCACCAACGTGGGTTGCCGGATTTCTGGTAGCGCAGATAGCCGTAAAGCCCGATCAGCCAGCTCAGAACCAACCCCTGCGTGATGTGCAGGAAGATGCTGCCCAGCGTGAAGTACGGAGTTCCACAGAGCAACAGGAGTGTCCACCACCCGCTTGTTCCTCCAAAGGCTTGCTGGGCCACCATGGCCGCGAGTGCGATGATGCTAAGATTGACCAACTGCGCTCCAAGCTCCAACGCCCACTCAGCAGAGCCAAACAGCAACGTGATCCCCCGGAAGATCACTGCGACCATCGGTGGATGCTCGTAGTATGACAGGTAGAGTGTCCGCGACCACTCCCAGTGGTCCACCATGTCCGGATGGGGGTTGATGCCTTGGTTCACTCCCCAGAACACGGTGAAGTGAGCTAGTAGCACTAGGGGAATGCGGAAGCGCGCGAGCAAGGGCTGTCTTCAGGTCAGGTGAGGAAACAGGAGAGCGTCACGAGCTTGCCGCTCCGTTTTGTTTGGAGGACGGTCGCTCAGGCGGTGGGCTTTCCCGCCGTTCCCGTAGCAGTTGGGTCAGCAGGCGTCGGGTTTCCTGTAGGCGGTGGCTGAGCGTGTGGAGGATGATTCCGATGCCAAAGCTTCCAAAACCGAGCAGGATGCATCCGGTCGCCAGAATTGCGGTGGGCACCTTGTTGACATACTGGTCCTCCAAGTAGTCCCAAATCACCCAGCCTCCGGCGATGCCCCCGGCCAAAAAGAACGCTAGGGCAATTGTGCCAAAAAAGGTCAGTGGCTTGTACGCTTTGGCAATGCTGGCAATCTCGGAAAGCACCCGGAACCCGTCCCGAAAGGTGTGGAGTTTGGATTCCGAGCCGTCTGGGCGCTTGCGGTAGGGTGCTTCAATCTCCTCGATGCGGAAGCCGAAATCCAGCACGCGGATGGTCAGTTCGGTTTCCACCTCAAACCCGGACGAGAGCACAGGCACGCTCCGCACCAACTCGCGGGAAAAGGCCCGGTAGCCGGACATGATGTCCGTGAGTTGGCTCCGGAAGGTCCAGTTGACGAGAGCACGGACGAGATTGTTGCCGAAAACGTGGAGGGGCCGGAAGGAATCATCGGCGTATTCGTTGAGCCGGGTGGCCACCGTCATATCCGCTCGTCCTTCAAGGATGGGTTCGAGTAGCGCATGGGCGTGGTTTGTGGAGTAGGTGTTGTCACCGTCAACCATCACGTAGTAGTCCGCGTCCACCTCCCGGAACATCACCTGCACGACGTTTCCCTTGCCCGGTCGCGGAACAGAAATCACCTCAGCCCCGGCCTCTGTGGCAACCTGCGCCGTGCGGTCGGTGCTATTGTTGTCAAAGACGTAGCAAACCGCATCCGGCAGGGCGTTGCGAAAATCGCGGACCACTGCGCCCACCGTCACCTCTTCATTGAGACACGGGATCAGTATGGCGATGCGCGGAGGCGTAGCAGGGATGGACTTCAATAAAACCTTTGGGGTGAGGAATTCAACGGTGCTGCTCCTTGAGCCGTGAAAGCTCAACCTCAATTTCGACATCCGTGGTCCGGGGGCGAGACGAGGAAAATGTAGAGTCCGAGCGCCGTGGACTTACGGCGGCTTGCTTCCGGAGGCGGTTCAGTTCTGCCTCAATCTCACTCTTCCAATCTTGGGTGCTTTGCGAGTCCGGAGTTGGGGAAGATTCTTGGTTTGTGGTGTCCCATACATCCACCACATCCCGGAACACCCGCTTCGCCCAGTCCACTAGCAAATCAAGCGGATCCCGGAATTTCAGGTCGAACCGCCCCAGCAACTCTTGCAACTCATCGAGCAATTCATCCAACGCCTGCTCGGGTTCGGGTTCTGGGGGAGGTTGAGGGCGGGTTCGGGTGGATTGCTGCCATGCGTGATTCCGGGGGGATGCGCTTGTGCTTGTCCGGGATTTCTGGTGGTGTGATGCACGATTCGTTTGCTTCCAGTGGCTTTGGTCATAAACCGCTCGATGCTGCGGGTCGGAAAGCGTCTCATAGGCTTGAGTGAGTCGCACAAACTGCAACTGCCGCCTCCGATGTTCTTCTTCGGAACCTCCTTGATAAAGGTCAGGATGCGCGGTTTTCGCCGCTCTTCGGAACGCGCTCCGGATTTTCTCCGGGCTTGCGTCTGGAGCCACTTGCAACAACCGATAAGGATCGTCCATCCTGTCAGCTAAGGAGATTCATGGAGCGCATCGTTTACTTTGACCTTGAAACCAAGTATTCCGCCGATGAGGTCGGAGGCTGGAACCACATTGAAGACATGGGCATGTCCGTGGGCGTGGTTTGGGATTCCCACGATGAGCGTTTTCACGTTTACCTCGATCACCAAGTTCTGGATTTAGAGGAACACTGCCGACGCGCCGACCTTGTGGTGGGGTTCAACCATGTCAGCTTTGACTACCATGTTCTCGCCGGTGCCCGCTTTGCGGACCAGCAGCAGCGTTCCCAGCTCCACACCGACCTCGCTGGACTCAACAACTTCGACATGCTCGTTGAACTCAAGAAACAGTTGGGGCACCGACTCAAGCTTGAAGCCGTGGCCCGTCCGACACTCGGCACTGGGAAGTCTGCCGACGGACTCCAAGCCCTCGAATGGTACAAGCTGGGAGAGATCGACAAGATCATCGAGTATTGCAAGATGGATGTCCAAGTGACACGGGACCTCTACCTCCACGCGCTTGAGCATGGCAAGTTGCACTACGATTCCCGTAGCGGGATCAAAAGCGTCGCAGTGGATTGGAGTCCTCAACCCCAGAAGGTCGAAGCCGAGCAGATGTCACTGTTCTGATTTCATTATGCCAACCCTGTGCTTCTAGTGCCATGCAAATCCTGAAACCATGACTTTCCCCACCTGCCTTGAACGACTCAAGCAACTCGCGGAAGCACGCTCCTCTCTGCTTTGTGTCGGTCTTGATCCCAATCCGGAACGGCTTCCGGAATCGGTTCCGAAATCAGTCGCAGGAATCGGGGATTTTCTTCGAGAAATCGTTGAGGCCACCCGCGAATACGCCATTGCCTTCAAACCCAATTTCGCATTTTTTGAGGCGCTTGGTCCGGAAGGGATGAGTCTGCTCCAAGCATTGATCAAGGAAATCCGGGCCCACACTCCCGTGATCGGGGACGCTAAACGTGGGGACGTTGGGCACACGGCAGAGCGCTACGCTCACGCGCTTTTCGAGATTTACGGTTGCGACGCCGTCACGGTGACACCGTATCAGGGCGAGGATGCCGTGCGGCCCTTTCTTGCACACCGAGATCGGTTGGTTTTTGTGTTGGGTTTGACCTCTAACCCCGGAGCCTCCGACTTTCAGCTTCCGAACTTGTTTCAAGACGTGGTCCGCAAGGTGCGGCAGTGGAACGACCACGGCAACGCCGGCTTAGTGGTCGGGGCGACTCGCTCCGAGCAAGTCCGGGAAATCCGGGAATTGTCTGGGCCGATGCCGTTTCTGGTGCCGGGAGTAGGAGCGCAGGGGGGAAGTTTGGAAGCAACCTTGCGGGATGCCGAGGATGGCTCGGGATTGCCTTGCTTGATCAACGCCTCCCGTAGCATTCTCTATGCCTCTTCCGGGACGCATTACGCAGCAGCAGCAGCACACGCAGCACAGGGCTTACAGGAGCAGGTCAGTCGAGCGAGAAACCGAGGGAGTGTGTCAGTGTAGCGAGCAGGCTGCGAGGACCGACGTCGTGGCTCGCCTGTAGCGGCACGCGGTAAAACACTTTCCCGCCGAGCATGTACTCCAGCGTTCCCAGCCGTGAGCCGGCCACCACCGGTGCTTCCACCAGCGCAGGAATACGCACCTGCATCGTCACCTGTTGCTGTTCCTGAGCATTGAGCATCACCACCGCACGGGCGGCGGTTTGCAGTTTCAGACGCTCAACCTCGCCATTCAGTACCTGCACAGTTGGGCGCACGGTGATCCCGGTGGGGTTGAGTTGCACGGCCATGTATTCCTTGAAGCCCTTGTCCAGCAAGCTGGTGGTGAGAAAGCTGCGCCAGCGGTGGTTTGGAGCACCGATTACAATCGAGAGCAGTCGCATCTTTTTGCGTTTCGCCGTAGCCACCAAGTTGAAGCCCGCCTTGGAGTAAAAACCGGTCTTCATGCCGTCCATGCCCGGATAGTTCCGGATCAGGCGGTGGTTGGTGTTTGTCAGTTGGAAGGTGCCGTTGCGGAAGCTGTCAAGGCGTGTGGAGGACCACTTGAGGTACTGTGGATGCTTGAGCAACTCCAGCGCCAACAGATAGAGATCGTAAGTGGTGGTCACGTCCGGTTGCTGCCCGCGACGTACCGGAAGGCCGTGAGGTGAATGGAATCGGGTACGCTGCATCCCCAATTCCCAGGCGCGGCGATTCATGCGCTTCATGAATTTGGCACGACTTCCGGAAACATGTTCGGCAATGGCC